>JAQXCL010000059.1 GCA_029251885.1 Opitutales bacterium
ACAGGAATTTCTGGGGAGCCATAATTTGATGTCCATTTTAGATTCCATGCACCCAGTTTATATTTCGATAAATCGTTAGCTTCCGCGGAACTGAGAAGTTCATAAAATCCAATCTCGATTCTGTCCTTTTTTACCTGCAAAGAACTGGGAAGGTGCACGGGCTTACCTGTATAACGAATGCGGTCAAACCCGCCATTGCCTTTGGCATTGGTCTGCCAACCTTTCAGCCCGGATACATAGAGCTGTCCATCACCTGGATTTACCCTAGCCCGCATCGCACTACTGGACAGATCGACCGGAATGCGGGATACCCCACCCTGCATCTGGCCATTTTTTTCTTCTTTGAGCACGACATAAAGTTTACTCTGACCGTAAGACATATGGAGGAGTTGATCCTTCAAAGGACCCCACTTATCACTTGTAACCCAGACCTGCCCGCCACCGGAGTTGTCCACCCCGCGCTTTTTACTCATCCACACAAGCGGTTTGGGTGCTTCCTTGGGAAAATGCTGAAAG
Source organism: Opitutales bacterium (assembly GCA_029251885.1). Taxonomy (GTDB): domain Bacteria; phylum Verrucomicrobiota; class Verrucomicrobiia; order Opitutales; family Seribacteraceae; genus Chordibacter. Next base: position 517 of record JAQXCL010000059.1, read on the forward strand.
CCAGCACGCTTCATAAATGATCGCCGGTATTCGCCCCAGTCTGAATAGGGAATTTCATACCCTTCGATTGCGGAACTTTTCAGGACACGCTCTCCCTTGTAGGAATCGACCACCCCGTTAAAACTGCCTGGCTTAACCCAGTTGAGAGGAGCAGTAGGTACAAAGCTTCCCTCATTGTCTCCCGTGGTCACCTCTCCATTCGGCCCGACTCCGATTCCATTGGGTGCTCGAAAACCACTGGCAAAAATGGATAGTTCATCTCCGCTTGGAGAAATCTTCAGTACACACCCATGGTGTCTGCCCAATCGCTCAAAACCGGCTCCGCCTGCCCGAACTGGGCAACCCATACTGAAGTAGAAGTTACCCTGCGGGTCGGTCTGTAAATCGAAACAAAAGGCATGAAAGCCCTCGGTAGCATCCCAGTCGTTGTTAAAATTTTCCAGAAAATCCGCCTCACCGTCTCCATTTAGATCATGGAAGCGCGTGATCTGATTATCCCCAACAGTGTAGATTTTTCCGTCGACGATCTTTAACCCGAGGGGCTCGTGCAACCCGGTGGCAAAACGCTTCCATTGGAGGTTTTGCAAACCATCGTCGATGCCAGAAACGATCCAAACATCACCATCCCAGGTACAGACAGCCGCGGCCTTCCCATCGGCAAAAAAATCAAAAGCACCAATACGCATACGCGGTTCGTATTTGTTATTAAAAGGAATTCCAAGGGTATCGACCACATAGGCATCTGCCTGGTTATCGGAAACCTTTCCTTTTGTTACAATTGGATCCCCCCACTGGGCATCTCCACCCTGAGTCAGAGAACCCAAGTCTTCGGCTTGGCCTGAAGCGGATTGCACCGCTGGTTGATAAGCAGGATCGCCCGACCAGAATGCAATCTTAGTACGATGCTTGCCCGCGGGAATTTCTAACAGAGCAAGTCCACCTTCAAAGTAAAGATTGGTCTCCGCAGGTCCATCAGTCACTAAAAAATTAACCCCTTCATTGCCCCATTTAATCGCGAGGGTAGCTTCGGCCTGGCGGGATGAATCTCCCTCGGCAAGAATAATGATGCCCGGTTCAGGCAGGTCTGTCTCCAGCGTTCGCGTAAAAGCGGAGAATCCCAGTTCCTCGACTATGCCTGGCATGTCCAAAACGGTTCCTTTTCCTACGGTGTAAGAAAAGACTGCACGTCCATCGTGTACATAATGACCCTTAAAATGTGCCCAGTCTTTAGGCAAAGCACCGAGCCTTGGGAAATTCTTATACTTTTGGGGACGCGGATCCTTAAGATTATTCCCCTTAGCCCAGCCCGGACGCATTCCTGTACGAAAGAGATTATTTTCATATTTGCTCAGTGCAGTACTGCCGTGAGCCCCACCAAAGGGCATCCCCTTGGCCGTAAAACTGCCCTCATTCAACCAAGCAAAAGAGTAGCTTAGAGTATCGCTATCGAAAACCATGACCGCATTTCTTTTCTTACCAAGGGGTACAAGGTGGGCTCGGGATACGATGTAACGGACCTCATGCCTGGAATTTCGTATTTTTTCAAAAAGGGCTTTTCCACGGGCTAGCAAATTATCGAGGTTCGAAGTATCCCGCCTGATCAATTCAAGTTCGGAAATTTGTAAAGGGGTATTTTCTGGCCCGATCAATTCAGGAAAGGTTAGTTTGTAAATGGAATAGGATTGATCGTTATTGAAGGACAATCGTCTCCGCTGCTGACGACTTTGATATGGAGGAAATGCACCCTCAACAATCTTTACATAATCACTTCCATTATTTGATCCAAACAGGGCAAAAGACTTTGGGTCGCGCTCAGGGGCATCATTGCCAGATGTTACAGCAATCCCAGCCATAATCGAAGGACCAACATCGAGAATAAGCCCACTTCCCTTGCCATCAAAGTTGAGGTATTTGGTATTGGGGTTATCATCAATTGCATTTTTGGGCCCCTCATATTTTGGTGAACGAGAGGAGGTACCCTTGACTTTACCACCGGGCTTGGTCAGGTCGACTCGTACCTTGGTTACGAAGTCTTTAAGTGTAATTCCGGAAAACACCTTGCCACCCAAACGCACAGCATCTGCCAAAACCTGAATCTCTTGATCGTGCAAATCCTTTAGGTCCTGTGAAGCATTTTTACGAGGAGGCCAGTTTACACTGGGAAATATCTCGATGGCCGAGGAAACTAAGGGACCATAGCTCTCTTTAAAAAATCCCGTACTATTAGCAACGGTCTTCTTTGACTTGCCTAAATTGTCTGGTTTGTGTGCAACCGAGTGTTCAATTACCTCCTCGGCAATTTGCTTGATCTGTTCATTTGTAAGATCTAAGTGCCCTCCTTTGGCTGGCATTTTCACCAAGGATTGGGAATCCAGCGGGCTGCCGTAAGTAATGAACTTCACTACCGCGTCTAGCCCGCCCTGCTTGACCACCTTGGAGGTAAGCAAACTGGGAAAGACCCCACCCACCCCATTGAGATTTGGACCATGGCAGGGTGCACATTTTTGAGTCACCAAAGGTGAGGGTGCCGTTTTGGCATCAAGCAGGGAAAGCAACCAAAGGAAGAGGAGGATGGATTTGGGCAAATTCATGTAGACAAGTTTGAAAATATGCAGAGTAAGAAAAGCTACTTTTTCAGGGGAACATGAGCTTCGTCCATGCACGCCTGAATTTGGGCAACGATTTTCGGGTGCTTGTCCGCCAGGTTTTTTGACTCCCCGGGGTCCTTGGGCAAATCATAGAGTTCGATTTTCCCCGTGCGGTTTTTCCATTTTTTCCAACCACGCAAAATACCCTTCCACTTGCCCATACGCACGGCTTTGTCGTGATCCTTGGTCTGGGGATGCTCAAAGTAGAGGTAGTCATGCTTTTTCTGCTTCTTGCCCAACAGTGCGGAAAGAAAGGACAAACCATCTGCCTGCTTAGGCACGGGTTGCCCCGAAAGTTCCGCCATTGTGGGTATAAAATCCCAAAATGCACTGATGTGATCGCTCTCACTCCCTGGCTTGATCTTACCTGGCCAGCGGGCAAGAAAGGGTGAATTGATTCCACCTTCATATAGATCGCGCTTGATGCCCCGCAGTAGCCCGTTGGAGTCCCAGAAATTCGGATTGTGACCGCCCTCACTGTGGGTCCCGTTGTCGCTGGCGAAAAGGACCAGGGTATTGTCATCCACTCCCAGCTCTTTCAAAATATTGAGCAAGTGCCCAACCTGGTTGTCGAAATTTTCCATCATCGCCGCATAGCCAGCGATCGGGTTTACCACATTTGGACAGGGCTCTCCGGGACCCGCTCCGTATTTGCCTATCCGTTGATCGAACTCGGGATAAACCTTTCGCCACTTTTCATGTAGCTCTTTTGGTGCGTGCATCGCCGCATGGGGTACGGCAGTCGGAATGTAGCAGAAGAAAGGTTTTTTCTGTTTCACACTCTTTTCGATAAAGGAAAAAGCATCCTCCATGATGAGATCGTGAATGTAAGTACCTTCTTTAAGGGGGATTTCCTTCCCGTCCCGCACAATGCTGGTAGGATAATAAGTGTGGGCAACCATCTGGCTTTTCCATCCGCTGAAGTGGTCGAATCCATGAGTCATGGGATTCTGGGGTCCTTTTTCATTGGTATGACCGAGCCCCCATTTTCCAAATGCACCGGTGGCATAACCGGCACTTTTGAAAATGCGGGGCAAAGTGACCATTTTAGGATCCAGGGCGAGAGTTGGTTCATGACCATTTCCCCGGCAATGCACATGACCGGGATGCTGGCCAGTCATCAGCACCGCCCGGGAAGGAGAGCATACGGTATTGCCTGAGTAATGACTGGAAAACTTCATTCCCTCCTCGGACAGGCGATCAATGTTGGGTGTTTTGAGCTTTTTCTGCCCATAGCAACCTAGGTCTCCCTTACCGAGATCATCCGCCAGAATGTATATGACATTGGGAAGTGTTTTTTCTTGGGCAAAAGTGGAAAGTGCCAAACAAAATGCTATAAAGTAGGTGAAAAACATCTTAAAACTAAACATACCCCGCACCTTGCCTAATTGACCAAAACCGGGCAACCCCATATTGAACTTTTGCAGAAAAAAAAGGGAGGCGTCCGAAAACGCCTCCCTCTTAATAAGATTAATCCCTGATCTGTTCGTCAGTCTTTTCGACTGAGAACTGACATCACGATTAACAAGGCCACAATACTGGCCAAGCTGGCGCCCGCTCCAACGAAGGAGTTCACCACGCCGGTGATATTTCCGATGATATCAATTCCACCACCACCGCTACCGAACACAACTTGAACTACAACGAGTAGTCCAATCGCACCGATAAGGATTTCTGTAAGGCCGCCTATGGCTTCCTTGAGTTTACTTGCTACATTATCCATGTTTTTATCTCCCCACTTTTAGGTTAGGTTTGTTTCAGTATTTTCAGATCTGTAAAGGAAGCAAAACTTCACTTACTTCGCTGAAAAATTGCTAAGATCAACAAGATCGCAATCAAACCGACGAATCCATTCTGACCGCCTATCTGGTTTACAATTTGCGTAATGTTCGCGATGACGCTTCCCCCGAAGATCGCCCCGGTCCCGAAAACGATTTCCACGATTACACCTAATGCAATCAATCCGATTCCTACTTGTGACACGAGCTTGATCCACTCATGCAACTGCGAGATCATATCTTTCATTTATTTTCCCTCTCTGTTGAGTTTCAGAGCCAAGGGAGCCCCCTTTCGGGCAAACCGAAATCTATTAAGAGCATCCACCATCCTTGACATCACCTCACTGGATCAGATCAACTTATACAGGTACGGTCAATAGCTAATTATTAAAGTTATTCATGACTAAAGATAATATATTTCATGAACTGTATCCACAAAACCTTAAAACAACATCGGGAATCTAAGCTTCTGAAAAATTTACGGTAACAGAAATTAGGTCAAATGGAGGGGGATAGAGGTAAAATCAGAAGAAATACTCGGGGGAAAAGTCCCTAAAAAGCTATTACTTCTTTGATTTTAAAAGGTGACGCACCCGGTCATATTCTGGGTTGATGCATTTCTCCCCCCATCTTTTTAGGGTAGACAATAAACCAAGCTCTGATTCCGGCAGTTGCCCCTTGTCTCCTGTTTCCTGTATCCACTCTGCCAGCAATTTACGATGACGATTCAATTCGGCTTTGAATTTGGGATCAGTGGCAAGATTGTGAATCTCGTGAGGATCATTTTCCAAATCATATAGTTCCTCAGCTGGACGCTTATCTGAAAAGAAAACCTTTTGTACCTCATTCATTTTTCTCTCTGCCATTAAGCGGCGAAAATCCTTTGAGACTTGCCAGGGATCTTTATAGCTTGGTTGCATGTAAGGACGGTCGGTCAGGTAATTCTTTAAATACTTGAACCGTTTGGTGACAATCGCCCGAATATGATCGATTGTGTAATCGCAACGGTCCCGGGCAGCGACCACGAATTCTCGTGGCTTGTAATTATTGGAAAGAAAATCTCTGCCCTCCATATAATCGGGCACTTTTATTCCAGCCGTTGCCAGACTGGCTGCAGATAGATCGATACCACTGACAAGATCGTCCCGAACTCCACCCTTTTCTATCCCAGCACCTGCTACAATTAAGGGCATATGAATCCCACCTTCGTAAAGATATTGCTTATGGCGATGCAACTGCATCCCATGGTCACTGAAGAAAAAGATTCGGGTATTATCATACATCCCCTCCTGTTTCAGGTATTGTACAATCTGACCGACCTCTTTATCCGTCCTCAGCAAACAGTTATAATGCCGGGCAATCAGACTTCTGACCGAATCAATATCTGGATAGTAAGGAGGGACCTCTACATCTTCCGATTTTATCTCCTTGTACCCAACCGTGGTTCCCTTCCCTCCGTGTAATTGTATTTGCACAAAAAAGGGTTTTTCTCCCCTGCCTGCCAACATCTTCCCCGATGTAAAGGCATCTGGGTTCAATCTGCTTTGCTTTCCATAATCATAAAGCTTATTTGAATCCCAATCGAAATTATAATCATCTTTCGAATGATTGGCAGTCCAGTACCCATTTTTCCGAAAAGTTTCTGGGATGGTGAGAATATCTAATACATTTTGATCATACTCCCCCATATTTTTACCCCGAAATTTAGCTCGGCATGAGCGGTGGTTATGGGCCCCAATACTTGTTTGCATCATACCGGTAACAATGGCGGAACGGGTGGCAGAACAAACGCCCGCTGGCGTGTAAAACCGATCAAAGCGGATACCCTCTTTTGCCAATTGATCAATATTCGGCGTCTTAATCAGGGACTCCCCATAGCAACTGAACCAACCGCTCACATCCTCTAAATAAATCCACAGAACATTGGACCTTTTATCCTTGGCCTGAATCATAGTGGAAAAAAAGAATGCACAAAATGTAATAAAAGTAAGGAATTTCATAAAACCTTGCTAAATGAGGAGCTGGTCAGGGGAAAGAATAAACTTTGGATAATAAATTATTATACATTTGAAGGTTTAATGAAAAAAATTTCGGCTCGTTCAACAGTAAGCATTTGATAAGATAATATTCCTCATGGAAGAACTAAGTATAATAACAAATTTGTCTCACGAATTCGGCACACCGGAATATGTAAAAGGTGGAGGCGGGAACACCTCTTACAAAGATGCCTCAACCCTATGGGTCAAACCATCAGGCACCACACTCTCCGGTTTAAAAGAGGAAACTTTTGTAACCCTGAACCGGGCCAAGGTTAATGAACTCTATGATGTCGAAACTCCTGCAGAACCGCATGCCCGCGAGGAACTGGTCAAAAACTTCATGGGTGAAGCCGTACTCAACGATGCGGGAAGGCCCTCTGTAGAAGCCCCTCTCCACAATATTCTCGAAACTAAATTTGTGGTTCATACCCACGCCCTTTTGGTCAATGGTATGACTTGTGCCAAAGATGGGGAATCGGTGAGCAAAAGACTTTTCCCGGATGCTCTTTGGGTAGAGTATATCGATGCCGGCTATACACTCTGCATGGAATTGCACGGACGCATTAATCAGTATAAAAAAGATCACGGTCGCATTCCCAAAATTATCATGCTCAAAAATCATGGTATATTTGTATCCGGTGACACCGCTGAGGAAATCCGCTCTCTGTATGCAAGCGTTATGAAGCCACTCAGAGAGGAATATGAAAAACTGGGCATCAGTGAAAACCTTGGAAAGTCGGAAGGTACAAGAGATTTTGAAGCCGAGTCTAAAATTCAGGAAATATTTGGGGAGGATGCTGCGTTCATTGAGTCCTCTGGATTTTTTGAATGTGTACCTGGTCCGATCACCCCGGATCATCTAGTCTATGCACGAGCTTTCCCTTTTTCTGACGAACTAACCAAGGAACAAGCCGATGCTTACAGGGCAAAGCACGGATTTGCTCCCAAGGTTGTCATTCATGGCGACCGTATATATGGCCTGGGTAAAACAGTAAAGAATGCCGGTCTTGCCCTACTATTTGCTCAGGATGGTGCCCAGGTCCTCAAACTTTCCCAAGCCTTTGGTGGAGTTGAATACATGACGGATGCCGCCCGTGAATTTATTGAAAACTGGGAAGTCGAATCCTACCGCCAATCAGTAGCCAGTTAAGGAAGTGTAAATATTGAAGGTTAGAATCAATTCTTCAGTTTTGAGTTTATAATTATAAGAAATCGTACTCTAATAGGGTACTTGTCCTCCAATTCCTTAAAGGAGGATTTTCATTTCCCCGCAGCGTGTGGAAGATGAAGCCTATTCATCTTAGCACCACAAAATGATGTGGTGAAAATTCTTAAGAGATAAAACTAAGGATTCCAGACCTTAAAGAGAGCCTCTGCCATGTGCGATGGAGTCTCCGCTACGGAGACACCAGCATCGAGCAAAGCTTCTACCTTTGCTTCAGCTGTTCCCTTGCCACCTGACACAATAGCACCAGCGTGTCCCATTCTTCGACCAGGAGGAGCCGTACGACCGGCAATAAAAGCGGCACATGGTTTATCCACATGTTCCTTGATGAAAGCGGCAGCTTCCTCCTCAGCAGTTCCACCAATCTCTCCAATCAAAATAATCGCTTCGGTGTCTGGATCTTCATTAAATAATTTAACCGCGTCCAGATGACTCGTACCATTGATCGGATCCCCTCCTATACCAATGCAGGTAGATTGACCATGTCCGGCAGATGTAATTTGCCATACCGCTTCATAGGTTAAGGTACCTGAACGGGAAACAATTCCCACTTTGCCAGGTTTGTGAATATACCCGGGCATAATGCCAATCTTGCACTCTCCTGGAGTGATAATACCCGGACAGTTTGGTCCGATCAAACGGGTATTGGAATTAGCCAAGCGGGCCTTTACCTCTGACATATCCCGAACAGGGATACCTTCAGTGATAGCAATAACTAGAGGAATTTCCGCATCGATTGCTTCGAGGATAGAATCGGCAGCAAAGGGAGGAGGCACATATATGGCGGCCACATTAGCACCCTCCCTATCTACAGACTCCTGGACTGTATCAAATACAGGTACAGAGTCCTGAAATTTTTGTCCACCTTTGCCAGGGGTGACTCCGGCTACGACATTAGTGCCATACTCTATGCACTGATTGGTGTGAAAGCTACCGGCACTACCGGTGATTCCTTGAACCACCAACCGGGTGTCTTTGTTTACTAGAACGCTCATTGTAAAATCTCTTGGTAAAAAGGGGTGTTAATTAAGATTGGGCAGCCAGTTTGACAATTTTTTCGGCAGCTTCAGCAAGGGTGTCCGCAGGCTCGAGTGCCAAACCACTGTCAGCAAGAATCTTTTTACCCTGCTCCACATTGGTTCCTTCCAATCGTACGACCAAGGGAACCTTCATATCTAATTTGCGAGCCGCATTGACAATGCCAGTCGCAATAACATCGCACTTCATAATACCTCCGAAAATATTAACTAGAATCGCTTTGACCGCATCATCCGAGACCAAAATTCGAAACGCATTTTCTACCTGCTCTTCATTAGCTCCTCCTCCAACATCTAAAAAGTTAGCAGGGGATCCACCGTAATGCTTGATAATATCCATCGTGGCCATGGCCAATCCAGCACCATTAACCATGCAAGCAACATTTCCGTCCAAAGCGATATAATTGAGATCAAACTTGGAAGCTTCCACTTCCTTTGGGTCTTCTTCGCTGATATCGCGCAGTTTTACAACATCGGGATGACGAAAGAGGGCGTTTGAGTCGAAATTTACTTTAGCGTCTAAAGCGAGCACATCACCTGTTGGGGTAAGCACCAATGGGTTGACTTCCACTTGGGAACAATCCTTGACCCAGAAAAAGTCGTACAATTTAGATACAAGTTTCACGCATTGCTTGAAAGAGTCACCACTTAATCCTAATGAAAATGCAACCTGACGGGCTTGATACGGGCGAATACCTAGAGAAGGATCAATTAAAATCTTAGTAATTTTCTCTGGTGAATTTTCAGCTACTTCCTCGATATCGACCCCACCCTCAGTGGAAGCGATAATTACGGGTTTGGAAGTTGCGCGGTCGCTCAATATGGCTAAATAAAATTCCTTATCGATATCGGAAGCCTCGGTGAAATAAACTGTACCTACTTCCTTACCTTCATCCCCTGTCTGCTTGGTCACCAAAACATTTCCGAGCATCGACGCTGCCTTTTCACGAGCTTCCTCAGAGGATGACACCACATGGACACCTCCTTTGAACCCGTTAGTAAAGGTGCCTTTACCACGACCGCCGGCATGAATTTGGGCCTTTACCACCACAGCTTGGCCGGGGGGGAAGGATGCGAGAGCTTGATCAATTTGATCCGCTGATTGAGCAACCGTGCCATTGGGCACAGTTACCCCGGCATCAGCGAAAAGTTGCTTTGCTTGGTATTCGTGTACATTCATCTGAATAAAAAGATCAAAGGTTGTCACTCTTCCGATATCGTTCAAGCCTATTCACTACATTTATAGAATCATCTATGCATTTCAGCTATTTGGAACTTGCTCGATGCGGTGAATCAAAAGAAAAACTAGGCATGATCAAATTTCTCTCCCTTATCTTGGTTCCCTTTTCTATGCTCCTTGGAAACTGGCCCCAATACCATGGCCCGATGTTTAATAAATCGGCCACTCTTTTAATTTCCCCGGATTCATCCAGCTTACTCGAAGCTTCTCCTAGTTGGACCGCGCCGACTCCACTTGGCTTTAGTTCCTTCTCCACTGAAGGAAAATCAGCTTTCACCTTAATAGCTGAAGAAGATGAGGACGGCTTATTGCGAGAGCTTTGCGTAAGTTTAGATTTATTTACAGGCAAAAGATTATGGCAAACTTGGTTGGGCATGGCCAATTACGGACATAGCGGGGGCAATGCGGGCACTCCCAATAACTCAGGTGGTGACGGTCCTCGTTCAACCCCATCGGTAAGCGCAGGACTTGTTTTTGTATATGATTCAAGTATGACTTTACACTGTTTGTCAGCTCAGTCAGGGGAAACGGTTTGGAAAATCGATATTATCCGGGAACATAACGGTAAAAACATCACCTGGAAGAATGCATCTTCTCCCCTACTCGTTCATGACCTAGTTATAGTAATCGGAGGAGGTCCAGGAGAAAGTGTGATCGGCATTGAGAGAAATACTGGAAAACTGCGCTGGAAGAACGGTAGCGAAACCGCCACCCATGCAACTCCTGCCTACGCTACGATTCATGGGCAGGAACAGGTAATCTTCCTCTGCCGTTCGGGTCTGGTTTCTATTAATCCTTTAAACGGTAAGGTATTATGGAAGCAAGATTTCCCCTACAAAGTTTCAAGTGCGTCATCCCCGGTGGTGGCAGGCGAATATGTTTTTTGCTCTGCAGGATACGGAGTTGGAGCAGGTTTGTTCAAAATATCAAAAAAAAATCAGCTTTTCAGCAGCAAGCAAATATGGCGCAAACGCAACGAAATGATGGTACACTGGAGTACCCCGTTATACTACAAAGGGCACCTCTATGGAATTTTTGGGTTCAAGGAGTACGGAAAGGCACCCCTGCAATGTATTGATTTACTAACCGGCAAAATTCGTTGGAGCCAAAAAGGGTTTGGTCCAGGAAACTTAATCCGTACCGGAAATACCTTGTTAGTTCTCTCAGATGATGGAGATTTGATCATAACAGAGGCAAATACAGAAAAGTATATCGAGCATAAAAGAAGGAAGATTCTTTCGGGGAAATGTTGGAGCACTCCCATTCTGATCGATAAACTTATCCTTGCAAGAAGCACGAAAGAAGCAATCGCCCTCGCGATCAGATAAACTTTTAAGAAGTAAACAATAGACTCGAAACATTTCCCCGTAAATCAAAAGGAGAATCAAAACTGATTAAACGCTCCGCGGTGAACTTAAATATAGTAGCTTAGTATTTAGCAATCTTACCAATTAAATACCAAGGATCACGAAGATCTTTTATCGCCGAACATCTTTGACGAGACGCTCAATCCCAGACTCGTCACATCTTGTTTCGATATACCTGATAAATTCTGAACTGATTATCCCCTCTTCTAAAAAAACATCCCAATTTATTTCATCTTCTGTCGAGTAGATTAAAAAACTGCTGCTCATATTACGAAATAAATGAAGATGAACGAAAACGCCCTCAACACTGGGCAACTTGGGTTTGAAGGCTTGATTAACTAGCATAGAATTTTGGATTGAGTGTAGAATGTTCGAACTAAATAAAACCTTAGATCTGGGTTAAGAACCAAAATCCTGTGGAAGATACGGTTAAGATAAGTACAAGGGAAAAGATATTTGCTGTCATAGTGTGGTAAATTTAGGCTTATAAATGTAATTACACTAGATAGGTATCTGTGTCAAAAAAATATTTAAGTTTTTAATTTACTCTAAGGGTAGTCCCTACATTTAATTTCTTTAACTCTTAAAAGTCTTGAGCTACTTGAAGAATGATTGGGCATGACTTGGAGTGGGCAATTATGGGTATCCCCTATTGGGTACCATCCAAAGAAAAAAATTAAAGCGGATTGCCCGCTGATTGCTTGCCTTAAAGTATCACCAAGGAGGCCAAAGCCAAGAAGGCAAAAAAACCAACCACATCCGTGACCGTGGTTACAAAAACGCCCGATGCCACCGCGGGGTCTACCCCCCAACGATCAAGAAGCACAGGCAAAACCACTCCTGACAAACCGGCCACGATCATATTTATAACCATGGCACCTGCAATAATGCCCCCAAGTAAAAAAGCAGTCTCTCCAAGGTCCCCAAAAATGAACACCGTGGCCACTCCAGCAAGGAGCGCGAAAAGAAAGCCGTTCAAGACCCCGACCAATAATTCTTTACGAATAGCACGCATCGTATTGTAGGATGTCAACTCTTTGGTCGCGAGAGCTCGCACAGTAATGGTAAGGGTCTGGGTACCTGCGTTCCCACCCATCGAGGCAACAATGGGCATAAGCACGGCCAGGGCGACCATTTGTTCGATGGTGGCATCGAACATACTAATCACAAGCGAGGCCAAAGCAGCCGTAACTAAGTTAACCAGCAACCATGCAAAACGCTTTGCCGAAGACTGGAGCACTCCGTCACCAATCGTTTCTTCCCCTACCCCACCAAGAAGCAAAATATCTTCTTCAAATTCTTCACGAGCCACTTCCATCACATCGTCGACAGTGATCATCCCAAGTAACTTCCCCGAGGCATCAATTACACCAGCTGTGGTAAGGTCATACTTCTCGAAAAGGAGGGCGACTTCTTCCTGCAGGGTCACTGCAGGTACAAGTACTTGAGTTTCGTCAGCAATTTCCCGCATCAATGTACTCCGCGGCGAACGCAAAATTTGAGACAGTGAAATAATCCCCACAGGACGGGCATCTTTATCAACCACAAACAAATCAAGAAATTCCTCAGGTAGGTCACTTTCTTCCCGCAAATAATCGATGGTCTGACCAACCGTCCAGTTCGTACCCACAGTCACCACATCGGTCTGCATTCTTCGACCGGCACTTTCCTCCGGAAAAGCGAGACCGACTTCGATATCTTCGCGCTCCTCCTGGGGAACAGAACTGAGTACTTCTGCACGTTCCCCTTCGTCCATATCTTCAAGCACCTGAACCGCCTCATCAGAATCCATCTCGGTGATAACCTCAGCTACCTCTCTCGCAGTCAGGCTGTCGGTTACTTCCTTACGCAAATGATCTTCGAGTTCAAAAAGGAGATCAGGGTCCAACTCCGTCTTAACCACATCGATGAGGCGCCTGCGTAACGGCCGATCTAACAACCCAAAAGCATCTGCTAAATCGGAGTGGTGAAAGCCATCAAGGTGTTGAGCCAATTGCTCATCTGTACCGGAATCAAGCAGAAGAACCAGTTGATCAAAGAGAGCTGCAGTTTCAACACTTGTGTCAGGTTCAATGCGATGAATAATCTCCGGACTTTGCTGGTTGTCTGGCATGACTCGTGGTGGTTGAATGATGGGATATATCCGCAGGGCGGAAGCGAAACTAAAATTGGCCTAAATCCAAGCTCACCTTTTTTATGCCAATAGTAATATGAAGGCTCAATTCAATTCGTCCCAGAGCCCGATCAAAAAGACGCTGCAAAAATTATTCAGGTACCCAGGTAAAGGCGTGGCAAAGCGCGAGCCCAAGGGCGTCAGACTGATCAAAAGGTAAAGCCTGAGGCAAGCCAAGGATTTGGGCTAGGGTATGAGACATCTGCTCCTTGCTCGCTCGACCAAAGCCAACCACCGCTTGCTTGACTCGCAAAGGCGCATATTCAAAGACGGGCACTTCACGAATGGCCGCAGCCGAAAGAGCAGCACCTCGTGCTGCTCCCATGATCTGAGCAGTTTTAAAATTTTGCACATAAATAGTCTCTTCACAGGAGAGATGCCGAGGTTGCCATAGGGCGATCAGATGCGCGACTAATTCATGAATTCTCCCGAGGCAGGCAATGGACGAAACCTTTCTATCTAACTGAAGGGTTTCGGAATGAAGTAATCGATAAGAACTTCCTTCGCAGTCAAGTACCGCAAGTCCCGTACCCCTCAAACTTGGGTCTACCCCAAGGATCCTTCCTTTAAAAGGCTCCTTGCGAAGCAATAGCTTTGGATCGACCACAGGCTTCCCCTTAGTCGATTGTCCAGCCAAGTGTTTGGCCCATAATTTGCGCGAAGATTTATTCACTCCCTTATTACATAATCATGCGCAACCCTGCAGTTACGATAAAGAACCAAATCATTCTCTCAAACCAATCCTGGCGAATATAACGAACAATTCGTGGAGCCACTAGGGCACCAAAGATTGCAGGGAAAAATAGCCAGACCGCGGTACGAAATACTTCCAGATCAAGAATATCCAGTTCATACATCAGTGGTACCTTAGAAATATTTACGATAAGAAATAACCAGGCCGAGGTACCAATAAATGCATATTTGGGAAGTTTCATTGCCAATAGATAAAATTGAGCAATCGGACCAGCTGCATTCGCAAGCATCGTAGCCATTCCTCCCAATAACCCAAGTACCGGACCCATTAAAGTAGTAATCCGGGAAGATTTAAAATGTGAATGAACCCTTGGGAGTTGAGACAATATTCGCATTGCCGTCATGCTTAATAAAATAGTTCCAATTAATACTTTAAGAGCCCGGGATCGTTCGGGGGGCTGAAAAAAATCGAAGGCCCACCAGCCCGCAATCACTCCCACTGCAAAAAAGGGAAGCAATCGGCGAAGGTGTTTCCACTCGACATGCTTTCGGTAGACTATGGTCGACGCAAGGTCTGCAGAAATAAGAACTGGCAACAGCAAACCCACGGAAATGGCCACACCTGCAGGACCTAAAGCATCTTCCAAAACCAGCACATACAGAGCCACAGTTAGGTTCCCGGCACCAGGGATGCCACCCTTGCTAAGGCCCATAATAGCAGAACCAAGCAAAAGAATAGCCCAGTGTGACCCCGTTAGTTCATCCATCTGTAGCACTCAAAGGTATGGGGACAAAACCTCCGGACTGAACTCGAAAACTTTCCCAAATTTCTTCTTCCTTATCCGATGGAAAACTGGTGCCGGTAGCAAAGGATTGCGCATTTGGAGGTAGCATTTTGCGAAAGTTGGACCGGCGGGAGGGATCGAGTTCACCCAATACATCATCTGCCAGCAGCAGAGGCATGGTTCCCAACTTGTATTTCAAAAAGGAAAACTCAGCAACACGCAGAGCAAGCACGATTCCCTTCTGTTGGCCCTCAGAAGCATAGTGACGAGAGTCCCGACCATCCAATAGCAACGAAAAATCATCCCGGTGAGGTCCACGACGGGTAGAACCGACCTGACGATCGCGCATTCTTTCCTGTTCGTAAATCGACAACCATTTATCAGTACTGTCTGCCAAACAATCCGGATTGTATGACAGTTGAGCCGATTCCTTATCGTTAGTCAAACCAGCATAGGATTGCTCAAATGCAAGGTCTAATGCGGGAAACAGTTCTCCCCGTATTTGTTGAATAACTTGTGCGGAAGATGCCAGAGAGTGTTCAAATGCCTGAATCTCCGGATCTGCTGCCTTTTTTTTAAGCAGTACATTTCTTTCCTTCATTGATCGATAATACCCTTGCAATGCAGTCAAATATTTAGACGAGGTTGAGGAAAGTACCAAATCCATCCATTTCCTACGGTCAGATGGACTTTCACGAACGAGTCTAAAATCTCTCGATGACAAGCAAACCGATGGAAATTGGCCCAAGAGATCGCCCAGTCTTTTAACAGGTTCGCCATCTACCTCAACGGTTTTGCCTCCTTTCTTGCCAAAACGAATCATCGCCTCGCGATCACCTCCGTCGTCATCCAAAAACCTGACAAAAAGACGGACCTCGGACTCTCCCTCTTTGATCATTGATTCCGTAGATGCCCCACGGAATGAACGAAGGGTAGAACATACTCCAATGGCTTCTAAAAGATTGGACTTCCCCTGCCCATTGGCACCGAGAAAAAAAATCCGGTCCGTTCCAAACTCCAAACTCAATGAGCCAATATTCCTAAAATTCTCAAGGTTTATACCGAGCAAACGCACCTTTTTACCGCCTGCTTTTTACAGGGTAATAACCCCGGATTGATTACGATCCTCGACTAATTCGGCGTGGGTCTGAACAAGGGCACTAGCCAAATTCGTCCACTCCACCTCAGTAGTGTTGAGCCATGAGCTTACCCGAAGCAACCTACCTCCATCCTCGTAGCTCAAACCTATAGCTCCGGCAAGTTCCGAAGCTTCTTTCCGGGCAGTTGAACAGGCTGAACCAGTAGATAAAGAGTACCCGAATTTATCGAGCTTACACACCCAGCCTAAGTTCTCAAAATCGGGAAGCATTAGAAAAGAGGTATTCCACAACCTGTCCACTTTTTCTCCGATGATCCGAACTCCGGGTAAATCATGTTTAATTTGGCTCTCAAAATTCTCTTTCCAAGCTACGACGTCCTGTTTTAGGGGCAACTTATTACAGGTTTGCTTCCAAGCGATACGCATTCCCTCAATAGCAGGAAAGTTTTCTGTACCACCCCGTTGCTCTTTTTCCTGCCCACCCCCGCGAATCCAGCAAACAGGTACATGGGAAAACATTCCACCCACTCCTTTCGGACCACCAAATTTATGTGCGGAAAAAGAAAAGCTCGAACAAATATCAAAACCCTGAGGATCTAATTTCCCAATCCATTGGGTAGCATCGCAGTGAAACCAAATTCCATATTCTTGGCACAACTGGGCGACTTCCCTCCAAGGTTGTAGAACCCCAGTTTCATTATGAGCAGCTAATAAAGATACAACAGTTGGTCGCTTTTGCTTACATAATTCCTCCACCTTCCCAATTTCGACCAAACCATCTTGGTTTACCGGAATGAATTCGATCCGATTAGCAAAGAGATGACGGGCCGTTTCCAAAACACTCGGATGTTCGATCGTAGACACCAAAGCCATCTCTTCTGAAAGGGATTTTCGATTAGCTAACCAGCCCAGAACAGCATTGTTTGACTCAGTAGCTCCAGAGGTAAAAGTCAATCCAGCAGGGTCAACTCCCATGGAATGACCAAATTCTTCGCGAGCTTGCTCCAAACGAACGCGAACCTGTGAACCCGCCCTGTGAGGAGAGGATGGATTGGCCCATAATGAATCCGATGCACTCCTTACCGCATCTAAAACCTCGGGAAAAGGACGGGTGGTGGAATTATTATCAAAATACGCCATGAAAAAACGGCGGTAACGCCAAGTAGATCAATGTGCAGGAGGGAGTCGTAAGGTTTGCCCCACCTTTAAACTATTCTTGCTTTTTAAGGTGTCTCGATTCGCGGAGTAAATGGCATTCACATGCGACGAATCTCCGTAAACTTTTTCGCTTATCGCATAAAGACTATCCCCTTTTTTTACCACATAGACTTGAGGAGACCTTGGTTCTTCAACGACCTGACGAGGTTGTGAGATCGTATGAACTGTTGGAGGCGGAATAGTCGAAGGAACGACGGGTGCCAGGGGTGAACCGAGTCGGGCAAGGAGGTCTGCAATTTCTCGACGCAAACGTTCGTTTTCATCCTTCAAATCAATACTCTCGAGGTAGTTGTCATAAGGCTCCCCGGGTAATTTCCGGATAATTTCACGCTCAGCGGTAACAATCAATTGTTCGACCATGGGAGATTCCCTAGCATTTGGTTGAAGTAATAAAAACCTACGGAAATGATAAATTGCAGCCACGGGGTCCTTCCGTTCTGAGAGGGTTAAAAGTAACCGCCCCGCTTCCAGATGAGATTTTGGGGCTTGGGTAACCCGACGGGTAACAGAAAGAAACTCGTCGAGTGCATCAGTCTCGCGTCCGACCTTGAGATAGGAACGTCCGCGCTCAAAAGCAGGATCATCTAGCTCCTCAATAATACTTCCAACTGGAGCACAAGCCGATTGCAAAAGAAACCAGCAAGCGATGAGACTCCAAGGATTAAAAATTTTCTTCATTCGCCTAAGTAAGTTAGGATCAATTTACGATTATGTGGAGCAGAACGATGTTCCCATAGAAATAAACCCTGCCAGCTACCAAGTTGTAATTGTCCATTGGCAAACGGAATTTGTTCACTTGTACGGGTAAGTGCCATTTTAATGTGAGAAGGCATATCGTCCGGACCTTCAAGTGTGTGTACAAAGTTAGGATAGTCTTCGGGAACAAGTTCCTCCATAAATCGTTCAAGGTCAACCCTGGCAGTGGGATCAGCATTTTCCATGATTACTAAACTGCAGCTTGTATGCTGGACAAAAACACTGACTATACCATTGGAAAAGCCCGACTCTCGTAGACCATCACTTATCAAGTTAGTGATCTCATAGGTACCTTTGCCTTTGGTTCCTACTTCCGATATTTTTTTACTTACTCCCATACTTCCTAGATCTTCTTTTTACCCTAAATTCAGTTAGTTTGGCAAGGGCTGAGAGATAAGGTGCAGTTTGCAGTTCACTACTCCACCTGAAGCTCGGTCTCTGCATTCATCCATAATTTTATACTCTCTACCAGTTCCTCGATTCGGTTAGCATCCAAACCTATTTCGCATACCGGACGACTAAGAGCTCTACGAGTCTCTTCGGCAAGAACTTGAGGAAGACAGGAAAGCCAAGACTCGCGAACAGGAAGCCCTTCATCCCGAGCAAAGCAAAAATACAGTTTTAATAGAACAACCTTGGGCACGAGCGTACGGGAGAATGAATCAAGAGCTGTACGCAATAATTCCAACCGCGGCCGAGGGTCAAGCAAGTGTGATCCATTATTCAAATAAAAGCGTGCAATCTCAGAAGCAGATAAAAAATGGGCAGGATTGCGGGCCAACTCTCGATAGGAACGAGCTTTTTGATACTCTGCAACGAAGGGTATGGAAGAACCAGACCGCAAAGGGTTCAATTGACATTCCAAGTCATCAAACAGGTCAGGGGGAGCGGGTTGACCACTCTTTTTTCCAGGTAAGCGAAACAGAGCGGCGCTCAAGCCCAAGGCTTGATCAAATATTCGTATGCGAACAAACCGATCTCCCGCCGGGTCACTGGACAATGCAACGCCAGACAATTCAGTTGGACCGCCCGACACCTTGGCACATTCAAGAAGAAGACGGTACGACCGCCCCTCCTGAAATCAACATCTTCATACCATCACCAACAGACACATCAATTCGATGGATTTCCTCCTCGCCTACAAGAAGTAAAAATCCACTTGTTGGATTTGGCGTGGTTGGCACAAATACATAAGTAAAACCAGTCCCAATTTTGTCTGAGACATGGGTGGAAGATTCTGCGGTTATAAAACCCAGCACAAAGCAACCCTTCCGGGGATATTCCACCAAGCAAACCTCTTTAAAAACCGCCCGATTATCTTGCCCAAAGGTTTCCACGATTTGTTTGACTGAACGATAAACCGTATTAATGAAAGGCACTTTGTCCAAGGTACGCTCAGTCAGATTAATGAATACACGACCCAATAGATATTTAGAAAAATAACCAAGAGCAGTTAGTAAAATTACTCCAATGATCAATCCAGCTACCGCAAGGAGGGTTTCTAGACCAAAAAAGGAATTTTCTTCGCTCAACCCTAACTGATAAGCCAGTCTCAATGCCGGTTCCTTGAATAAATCTAGTAAAAAATTGATTACAAAAATAGTTGTACCCAGAGGAAGAAATACCAGAAGTCCGGTAAGAAAAGCATTGCGAAAACGCCGGGATAAACTGGGTACAGGTACAGACACGATGGTACTTCTGTTAGCCTTCAGCGGACTCTGAAGCGAGTCGAAAATCCGGCCATGCATTAAGTTTTCTCACATGATCAATCACTCTTTGCTCTTCCATTCTCATGATCTCACGATCAACCGTATCCAAATCATCAAAACCCACAAGATGTAACCAACCGTGTATTAAATACAAACCAAGTTCATACTCAAAGGAAAGCTTGCGAGTTTTTGCTTCCTCCTTGGCTTGGTCTACAGATACACAAATCTCTCCAGCCAATCCGTTCTCCCTATCTGAAGGAAAGGTTATAACATCTGTAGGGCGATAATCCTGCAAGTATTTGCCGTGCAGTTCAGAATGGGCGGAACCGTCCATAAAGGCGATTGATAATTCACCCGACACATCATGCCGATGAAAGGAAAAAATGACCTCAAAAAAAAGCTCTAATTTAGACAAGTCAAAATGAAGAGCCGGGTATTGATTGGCCACTTCGAGTTGTGGATACAATCGTTTGAGTGGTTTAACGGGCATCTTTGGAGAAGGGGTTGCGGGAATCTTTTTCCTCATCAGGGTATTCAATTCGAGAATGCAACATATTCAGAGTAGTCTTAAGAAAGCTTTTCTTGATTGTGGCAACCTCTTGCAAGGTAAGCGGACACTCATCGAGTTGCCCATCTTCTAAACGGTCTTGAAAAATAGAATCGAGTAATTCTTCGACACTATGATGGGTAACTTTTGTCAGCGAACGCGCCGCTGCTTCCACCGAGTCTGCAAAAAAGATAATGGCGCTCTCCTTGAACCTGGGTCGTGGACCGTCGTACCGGTAAGTCGATTCATCCGGTTCGATCAATTCAGATTCCCCATAAGGCAAATTTTCCTGCTTTAGTTTTTGTTTTGCTTGAAAATAGAAGTATTTGACCAAAGTGGTGCCATGATGTTGCCGGATAACATCGCGAATAACTTTGGGCAAACGATGTTCGCGCGCTATTTCCAAGCCCTCCTTGACATGACTCTTTATAATTAAGGCACTCATTGCCGGGTTCTGACGGTTGTGAGGGTTACCAAAATCGCCTTGGTTTTCATTAAAATAGTTTGGTTGCACCATTTTCCCAATGTCATGAAACAAGGCACATGCACGGCAAAGCGTTGGGTTAGCCTTAACTTCCAGGGCAGCATCTTCGGCCAGATTCGCAACCATTAGGCTATGGTGGTAAGTTCCTGGTGCCTCAACTTGCATACGACGGAGCAAAGGATGATTATAATCTGTTAATTCAAAGAGAGTAGCATCGGTGGCCACCTTGAATGCATTTTCAATCAACGGCATTGCACCGAGAACAAGAGCTCCTGTAAAGACCGAAACTGCAAAAGAAGCAATAGCGTGGTTAACCGGGCTCATCCATCCACTACCCGAAGCAAATCCAATTCCCAGAGCAACAATAGCTCCCGTCAGACCAGCCATTGTACCAGCCTTTAAGACACTCCCACGAAGGCGCACCTCCCGACAGAAATAGACACCAACCAAGGCGGTGCATAAGGAACCTACTAACATTTCAATGCCAATTTCCTGCATGGCTGCATGAAAGACACAGGTCATCATGGCAGTGAGTGTCGCCATACGAGGACCAACCGTGATCATCACGACCATCGGAGCAAATGCGATGGGGAGTAAGTAAGGCAACAATCCAATAAGGATTGGACTGGCACCAAACAGCTCGGTCTCTCCCAGTTCCATAATAAATCGGGAAACAGCCAAGTTTGATACAATACTCAAGGCTACAATACTCGACCGAGGACCATCCGTCCAAAAACTTGGTAATACAAGGCGAACATAAACCACTCCAAATAAAAGCGTTACAAATGTCACAAAGATACGCTTGGGTAAAAGCACGCTATCCTTCAGGGCGAGATCGAGGTACTCCTGGTACTTTTCTAAGTCTGCTGAAGTTACTTTGACTCCCTTACGCAGTATATTTTCCCCTTCGCGAACGGAAATTACAGTGGGTTCCATCTCTGAAATTGCTCTTTTCTGAGCGGCCGTCGTAGCGGAACGATCAATTGATCGTAACCTCAAACCTTTGATCAAAAAAGTTCCTAAATTTGATGCCAAGCTATCACGCAATTCCTGAGCGGCAAAAGATACATTATCATCTGCAAGTTCGACCATTTCCCCAAGTTTTAAAATTCCTACATCCTTAAATGAAGTCGTTTCTGAATAATTGGAGTCGAGGGTCTGAATAAAGGTTGATAAAATCGGATATTGAATGGACAACGCTGACGCTAAGTAATCCGATGCATTTACTTTTGAACGATCGTAGATAACCAATTCATTAGTGAAGCTGATCATTTGAGTATTAATCCGAGAGGTTGCATTGGACTCAGCCAAAAACTTTTGATCCATTGATGGAAACTTTACTACCCCAGTAAGATGCAATTGGGAAAGTAACTTGTTGCCTAAATCAAAAAATGGATAGCCCTGCATAGTTGATGAGAGAAGAATCGCACGGCTTTCACCCCCGGAAAGCACAACTTGAAATTTAACCTTTAATTCCTCAGCAAGGGATTGTAAGGCGATATCTCTAGAAACCTCAGGCATTTCCAATACAGAAACAATACCCTCACGCAACCGAACCATGGCTTTGGCAAAATTTTCTTCTCCAACAAAATCGCGGGTAAATTCTCTGGGCGTACTACTCCTAATCCACTCCTCAGCTTCCTGCCTTCTCACATCGCTCAGATAGTTAAAGGTTCGGTCGCTGTAAATATTTTCAGGAGCAACTTCTCCTAAAGTACGTAACCCGGGAGGTTCTTGCCCAACAAAACAAATTAAAATGATGGTTAGCCCGAAGACCAAGGTTTGAGTAAGGTTTTTGCCCCAACTATTCCAAAAGGCAGCAATGCCTTCCGTGGGAATCGAGGCTTTTTCTTCGTCTATTAAAACCCGCCTACGACGTCCACCCGACCGACCGCTCTTGCGATTAATTTCGTTTTTTTCCCCCTTAGCCATATGAACGACGATTCTTAACTATCTTTTGCACCGTAGGCGGCAATAATCCGGCCCACTAATGGATGTCTTACAACATCTCCATGATCAAATTCATGAAAATGCAGACCACCTACCTTGCCTAGTATTCGCTTGGCCTCAACTAAGCCGGATTCCTGCTTTACCGGCAAGTCCACTTGGGTAAGGTCGCCTGTTACTACCATCTTACTGCCTTCACCAAGACGGGTAAGAAACATCATCATTTGCGAACGAGTGGTATTTTGAGCTTCATCAAGCAAGGCAAAACATTTACTTAAGGTTCTACCCCTCATGTAAGCAAGGGGGGCAATCTCAACCACTCCGGTCTCCACAAGTTTTCTAGCCTCAACCGGTCCCAGCACCTCATCCATTGCATCATAAAGAGGGCGAAGATAAGGCAGGAGTTTTTCCTCCAAATCGCCCGGTAAAAACCCAAGGGCCTCTCCTGCCTCAACCGCAGGTCGGGCAAGAACAATCCTTTCGATCTCGCCCTCAAGCAAGGCGTGCAATGCAGCAATCATTGCCAGGAAAGTCTTACCTGTGCCCGCTGGTCCAATTCCAAAAACCAGATCATTTTTAAGAATAAGGTCTAAAAACTTTCGCTGACCAAGATTCCTCGGAACGACAGATTTCTTTCTTATTTGTAATCGAAGAGGACGGCTCAACAAATCCTTGAGTTCTTGACTCTTTCCGGATTCCACTTTTTCCAAAAAACGGAGAAAATCATACTTTCCGTTTGCGAACCCTTGTGCCTTTGCAGATTCCAGTAGGGCAAAAAACTCTTCACAACGATCAAGCCCAACCTTCTCGCCCTCTAACTGCAATAGGTTCCCACGGGCAACTACTTTGACAGCGAGAGATTTTTCAACTGCGAGCAAGTTCTCTGGGTTCTCCCCATAGAGTTTGTGAAATTGACGCTCAGATTCAAATTCGATCGATCGATCAGGCATGACTATACCAATGGATTAAGGTGAGATTGGGCTCAGAGGAAATTTACCTTCACTATGATGAAGATAAACACGAGTGTTCTTTGAAGAAGATCATTAAAAAATAAGTCAAATTCCTAAAATATCGTTTATTACAGGGTGTTCGCAAGCATGGAATCCAATGACATAATCCTTCTTTCCCATTGCCAAAATAGAACAATCCTACATCAACAATCTTTTAATTTACAATTTTGATGAAAGTTTTGTTTGTTAGTCCAGAGGTTAATCCCATCGTTCGCACAGGTGGTTTGGGTGATGTCGTAGGAAGTCTTCCCTTAGCCCTCCATGCATTGGGTGTGGATGTTCGGGTGATATGCCCTAAACACCGGGTATGTAAACAGGTCGATTCTCAAAAACATAAAAAACCTCTTTTTTGCAAATGGGGAAAAAATTCTCTTGAAGGATCCATTATGGAATCCCGCCTTGGTGCGAGTGAAGTTCCGGTGTATTTAATAGACTTACCTGAATTATATGACCGACCCGGAGTTTATTCCGACGATAATGGAGATTTCCCCGACAATCCCCAGCGAGCATTCGCACTTTGCCAAGCAGCCCTGCAGGTTGGAAAGGTTACTGGTTGGAAGGCAGATATTATTCACGCTCACGATTGGATGGCCTCCGCTGTTTCTGCTTATCTCAACGCAGACCAATCCCAAAAATCTTCAAGTCCCAGAACGCGTTCCGTACTAACGATTCACAACTTGCAGCATCAGGGAGTCTTTTCCCACAAAGATTTTCAATCATCTGGCTTGCCCACAGCCTATTGGGGTATGGATGGCTTTGAGCACAATGGAGCACTGAATCTTCTTAAAGGTGGCATTCAACATGCCGATAAAATCACTACGGTCAGCCCAACTTATGCCCTTGAAATACGCACTCCTGAATATGGGTGCGGGTTGGAATCGAGCTTACAATACCGCGGTGCTGATTTGATTGGGATATTGAACGGTATAGACGAGGAAGGTTGGGATCCCCAAAAGGATACCGCCCTTCCCCATCCAATTATTCCCACATCTCCCAAAGTTGGCAAAAAAGCTTGTAAGCGGGCCTTGTTAAAAGAATTCAAAATGCAAGAGAGCTTAGAATCTCCCCTCTTCGGAGTGGTTTCTAGGTTGTTCGATCAAAAAGGCTTAGACTTGCTCGTAGAAATTCTACCAAAATTAATGGAGCAAACAGATGCTACCTTTGCCATTTTGGGAAGTGGTGAACATTCGGAGGAGCAAGCGATAGAGAAATTATCTGCCTCCTTCCCCCATCGAATTGGTGCATTCATTGGCTTTGATGATGGTCTGGCTAGAAGAATTTTTGCAGGGTCTGACTTTTTTATTATGCCCAGTCGATTTGAGCCCTGTGGATTAGCCCAGCAATATGCAATGCGTTATGGTTCTTTGCCTATTGCCCGTAAAACGGGTGGACTCGCAGATACCGTTCGACCGATAGCTCAAGGGGAAAGCTCTCCCAACGGCTTTCTGTTTTCCCAAGCAAGCGGGCAGGAGCTGTGGAACTCCATACGGGATGCTATTAAAGTATACAGCACTCCCCGAAAGTTCGCCCAACTCAGAAAAAATACCCTTCTTCAAACATGCGGTTGGGAAGATGCAGCCAAGCAGTATTTGCAGACTTACGATTGGGCTTTAAAGGCAGACTAGTTTATCCCTTTTTTCTAAAATTTAGCAAGTAGTCCACACCTACATAGGTTGGATGTGCATAACTTTAGTACCCATTTCAATCTTTCCCCTTGCACTGAATATTTGGGGAACGCTAACGTAGAAGTTGAAAGTTTTAGCCACCAGCCAATGATTTCAAATGGACCCTCCAGAACCTTTACCCAAGAAGCCGTCGAGGCTTGGTTCAGACGGCTTTGCACCACTGAGTGGGAAAAGAAATTTACTGACGGACAATTAAAATCTGCACAAAAATTCTACCGCGAAGGCTACCTTAGCACTATTGATATTCAGGAAGACCAAGCCATCGTTACCAAAAAAATCAACCGAGAAGAAACCTACTCGGTGGTAGAATGGATTGGAAAAGGTCCAGAAATTCGAACTTCTCTGGATGATGAGGAAGTTGGAATCGCTCTTGCAACCGCCGGATTATATGAGATTGAAGAGTTAATATCTGAACTTCAGGAAGACGATCCTCTGCTTGGAGTGGGTTGGATGGAGGAGGAAAGAAAGCAACCAAAGAAAGAAAACGAGCATACAAACTCGGAACCTGAAGATGTGACCGGAAAAGAAAATACAGGAGCTGGACTTCTTATCCGTATTGAAGTTTCTGCCCAAAAAGGACTGCGGGCTATTCCAGAATGGAGAAATTTGGATAACTCGCGAATTTCCGTTTACGCTAAGGAGGCAGCTGAAGTAGAGGATTGTGACCGCCCCGCCCTTATGCGCTTTGTTGCTGAAGCTGGGAAATACGGTTTTGTATTCCAAAAGGGAGTGGGTGAATTCCTACTTACCGATTGGAAAAAGGTGGCAAAATTGGCCGAGGAATCTCTCTGCGGATGGGAAGATTCATTTGAGTTGGAATACGGGGGGGATGCACATTTACTCAAACAAGGACAGCGTACCCTGAGCTGGGAAATTGAAGCTCGTAGTCGGGACGATGAAAGTATGATTCTGAGAGAAAACTTTCATATTGGAAACCGTAGGCTGGGAACTCAACATATTCGCAGGGTGACCAAAGCAAGACAGGGTGCCACCTTCATACGGGGTCACGGTCTGGTCAGGTTAGATCAAGCACAAGTTGAAGACTTCGAATGGTGGCAGCGGAACCGGGGAGATGCCAAGCGTGCCCAGTGGCCAAGGTATATGCTTTTTTCCCTATTTGCCCGAAAGTATTTAAGAACGCGGGCCGATGGACAGCTTGATCATTGGCGAGAATCGATCAAAGCCCTTGATACTAATGGGGTGGGCAAAAAATTTACCTTTCTTCGGCCCTACCAAAAGCAAGGAGTCGCTCATTTACATGCCTTACACAGCTTGGGCTGCCACCCTTTACTTGCCGATGAAATGGGTCTGGGGAAAACCATGCAGACCCTTGCCCTGCTTAGTTCGCAAACCACCCAAGATTTGCCAGACTTGGTTACTTGTCCAGCATCGGTGGTTCCTGTTTGGGTAAAAGAGGCGGCTAAACATTTTCCAAAATTAAAGGTTCGTATTTTAAGAAAGGAAGAAACATTTGATCAAACAGATGAACCCTGTTTGTGGGTTGCCAGTTATACTCAATTACGACGCCATCGCCACCTCCTCGACAAAGTGGAATTCCGCTATGCGGTGCTCGATGAAGCTCAATTAATCAAGAATCCAAAAGCCAAAGTTACTCAGGCTTGCTTATCGATTGAAGCCCGTAACCGACTCGCCCTTTCGGGTACTCCTATTGAAAATTCTGCTCTCGATTTATGGACTATTTTTCGCTTTCTTATGCCTGGCTTGTTGGGTGCCCGCAAAGAGTTGGAAAATTGCCTGATTGAGGATTCGGCCAAGACCCTGCAACTTTTACGCCGTCAAGTTACTCCCTTTGTCTTACGCAGGATGAAGAATGAAGTGGCTTCTGAACTTCCACCGAAACTCGAAACCGAACTCCCCTGCCCCTTGAACGACGAGCAGCGCAAAGCATACAAAGCACTTGCTGAGGGCGGGTTGCAAGCACATGGAAACGATTTACGCGAAGCCATTCGACAATCATCCATGCATGTTTTCTCCCTGCTCACCCGTCTGCGCCAAGCCTGTTGTGATCTTGGCTTACTTCCAGGCAGGGAACATTTGCCCGCTTGTGGAACTAAGACTGATTTGTTAATCGAAAAATTACATGACCTTTCTAGCTCTGGGTCCAAAGTCTTGGTATTTAGTCAGTTCACCACTTTTTTATCCCTCATAAAGAAACGGATAAAACTGGAAATTCCTCATTTGGAAATTCTTGAACTTACCGGCTCCACCCGGGATCGCTCTAAA
Organism: Opitutales bacterium; assembly: GCA_029251885.1. Taxonomy (GTDB): domain Bacteria; phylum Verrucomicrobiota; class Verrucomicrobiia; order Opitutales; family Seribacteraceae; genus Chordibacter. The sequence goes on from JAQXCL010000059.1 coordinate 28,201, forward strand.
CCCGTGGATCGGTTCGAATCTTCTAAGGAGCCTGCGGTAATGCTTGCATCGCTAAAGGCAGCTGGGCTTGGAGTCACTCTCAAATCTGCAGATTATGTATTTTTAATGGATCCATGGTGGAACCCTGCTATCGAAGAACAGGCAATCGACCGAGCCCATCGCATAGGCAGAGTTAAACCCACCTTTATTTATCGAATGGTTGCTCAGGGAACGATCGAAGAGCGTGTTCGCCAATTACAATTGCAAAAGAAAGAAACCTTTCGACAAGTCATTGGAGAATTAGAGAAGCCCAGTGGACTGGCAGAACATTTCTCATCACTTGAAGAATTAATTGAGTTGAAAGATTAGAGAGAAAAGGTGCTTACCTCTAAATTTTCAGAATAGAACTAACCAAGGTGGAATTGTACATTCCTACCTCCTACACCCCGTGTCCAAGTGGAGGGGAATTAAAGAATACCCCTATTTCTCCGTTTCCAAGTAACCGTTCTTTTTACGGCGCAATCTTCGAACATAAGACATTCCAGGCACCATCAATAGACCGGTTACCATCATATAAGTCGAGGGTTCTGGGACTGCTGAATACTGCAGGTAAAATGCACTTGTTCCATCCCAATACACACTCCATTCGTTAAGGTGGTGAGAATTGTAGTATTGCCACCCGTCATCTTGAATTGAGAAATTGGAGAGAGTACCTGCACCGGGGTCACCTGACCAACTTTTTGTACCAGTAAATTCCATAAACTTAAAACCGTTGCCAACTCCGCCTGCCTCCTGAAAAGAACCCCAAACACTTCCTCCAGACATAGCCCCAGCAGTTCCATTAGCAGCCAATCCCATAACATTGATAGTAAATGTGTCGTTTGGATCGTATGTAAGAGTATCAAATTTCAACAAATCCCAATCAACTCCTGCTTTTGTATCGTTGCCTGCATTAGTAAAATCACTTATCTCCCAATCATAAACTCCGCCTCCTGCCAAGGTTAGATTATCGGAAACGGTAAAAGTCCCAATAGCATTTGTTCGCTCCCCCAATGAAACTTGTTGCTGAGTTGAACTGCTAGAGATCGAAGAAGAAATTCCATCTCCGGGAGAAATGACATCCACAAAATTTGACGAATTAGCAGAGCCTATGGTAACGGCTTTGTTTAAAGTACCTCTACCACCGATCATCGTTTTCTCAGCATCTCCAGTATTAATTGTATATCCACTGTTCAAAGTGACGCCGTTTGCAATTTCCAACTTTCCTTTAGTAATCGTTACGGTATTGG
>JAQXCL010000064.1 GCA_029251885.1 Opitutales bacterium
CCCCAAGAGCACAAGCTGGTGCAAAGAAGGATAAAAAAGGAAAGCTCGTAACCCTCGCGGGCCAACAGGCGAAGAATGCTCTTCTCTAGTTCCGTAATCCTGCCCTCCCAGAAAAAAGAGCCAGGTGATGTTAAGCAAAAAGAAGATAGCATAAAAATAGACAGGTTGATCAAAGCAATACCTGTAATCACTCTTTTTCGTATCTCCTCGTTTACTTCAAAATTTCTCATAAAGATCTTTGAGGATGCAAACCATAAAATCAAGGTTTGGCTAAGCTCGCATTCATGGACAGAGCTCGCTAAATAATCTTCAGCACTCTCAAAACTTTGTTTTGCCTGATCAGCTGGCTTTAGTTCAAATAAATGCAATGAAGCCCAGATTAAGCATAGCCCTCTTTTATTTTTTCATAAATGCCTGCCTTTATGGTGATCAACTTGCGGGCAGTCGGCCCAATATTCTATTCATTCTTACCGATGATCAGGGTAAAGGAGATCTCTCCTGCATGGGCAATGACAGAATTCGCACCCCCCACTTGGATGCCCTCTGGGCAAAGAGCACACGGTTTGATGACTTTCATGTGAGCCCAACTTGCTCACCCACCCGCGGTGCCCTGATGAGCGGACATTCTCCCTTTGAGGTGGGCATTTCTCATACCATCCGACACCGGGACCATTTGGCTCTCGATGTGGTTACTTTTCCACAGGCATTACAAAAAGCAGGCTACAAAACAGGGATCTTTGGAAAGTGGCATCTTGGAGATGCAAGGGAGTACCTGCCCAACGCCCGTGGATTTGATGAAATGTTGATCCATGGTGCTGGAGGGATCGGACAAACCGGGTGGGGAGATTTTCCAGTAAACGAAGAAGAATGCTACTTTGATAATGTCCTTCTGTACAACGATCAGATTGTAAAAACCAAAGGATTCTGCACTGATCTATTCTTTCATGCGGGGCTGGCTTGGATGAAGGACAGAATAGACGCAAAAGATCCCTACTTTGCCTACATTTCCCTCAATGCTCCCCACGGCCCGATGATTGCACCGGAAAAATACAAAAGAAGATTTCTGGACGATGGATACAGTGAAAACTCAGCTGGGCGCTTTGGCATGATTGAAAATATTGATGACAATATTGGCCTGACCATGGCCAAGCTTAAGGAGTGGAACCAGTTGGAAAATACCCTGGTTATTTTCATGACTGACAATGGGATGGCGGGATCAGTTGGTGTTCAAGATGGGCAAAAGTTCAACTCCTTTAACTGCGGCATGAAAGGTGCCAAGGCCACCGTTCATGAAGGAGGCACGCGGGTGCCCAGCTTTTGGCACTGGAAAGGTAAGCTCAAGGAAGGGGTCGATATTGATGCCCTGACCGCCCATGTGGATTTTTATCGCACGATATGTCAACTTGCCGGGGCCAAGATTCCCAAGAGTAAGTTACCTCCGGCGGGTCGCTCTCTCCTTCCTTTACTGCAAAACCCAAAAGCCAAGTGGAAAGACCGTACCCTCTTCTTTCACCGGGGCAGATGGAATGATAAAATCTGGGACTTTGCAGCAATGGAAAAACACCGCTACCTAAATGGTGCTGCCCGCTCTCCTAAGTGGCGTTGGATCGACAATAAATATTTATACGATATCGAGAACGACCCCGGGCAAACCAATAACCTGGCGGCTTCCAAACCTGAAGTATTGGAGAAATTGAAAAAACAGTATGATGCCTGGTGGGATACCCTCGGCCCCTATCAGGTAAACGATGGCAAAGAACAAATTAAAAAGGGAAGTTTCCCTCTACAGAAAAGATACCAAGCACGAATCCAACAGGGTGAACTACCTCTTTGGTCTCCCAAGCCCATTTAAGGTAACTCCTCCACTTTTGAAATGATCAGGCAAATATTACCAATTTTCCTAATTCTTGGATCCAGCTCATGGCTTACTGCCAAGAGTGAAAGTTCTTTTTTAGCCGGCAATCAAAAGCCTAATATTTTGTTCATTATGTCGGATGATCATACAACTCAGGCAATAGGTGCCTATGGTGGCCGCTTGGCAAAATTAAACCCGACTCCCACCATTGATTCGCTCGCTAAAAATGGAATGCGGTTCAATCGTGTATTCTGCAATAATTCCATCTGTACCCCTAGCAGGGCTAGCATCATTACCGGCCAGTATCCTCAAACCAATGGAGTACTGGACCTCGATGGAAATATTCCACCACAAAGACAATTCCTCCCCATTGAAATAAAAAAGGCTGGATACCAGACCGCCATGATTGGGAAATGGCACCTCAAACAGGAACCTGCCTCTTTTGACTACTACTGCGTGCTGCCTGGCCAAGGAAATTACCATAATCCGGTCTTTCGCATACAGGGAGAACTTAATTGGCCCAAAAATGTGATCACTAAAAAAGGGATGCACTCCAGCGATGCAATAACCGATATTAGTTTGGAGTGGCTCCAAAGCAAAAGGAATAAATCAAAGCCCTTCTTGCTGATGCATCACTTTAAAGCTCCGCACGACATGTTCGAAAATGCCCGACGCTACGATCGGTTCCTCGAAGATGTGCATATCCCCGAACCGGATAATCTTTTCTCGCCGCCCAATGGCTCGGTGGCATCAAGAGGGCTTGGGTCCGGCCTGGGATTGCGTCACCATGCCCCTTGGAGGCTGGGGGCAAGACTTGGTATTTCTAGTCAATTGGACGAGCGGACCTACGTGAAATCCTGTTATCAAAAATACCTCAAACGCTACCTCCGTTGTGTAAAGGGGATTGATGACAATGTAAAAAGATTGATTGATTATTTAAAAGAAGCTGGAGAATTGGAAAATACAGTAATTATCTACACCGGTGATCAAGGCTTCTTCCTTGGGGAACATGATCTGATGGATAAACGCTGGATCTATGAGGAGTCTTTCCGCATGCCATTTATTGTTCATGCCCCAAAACTGATCCAACCTGCCTCTTTCAACGACTGGCTGATCAATAACACCGACTTTGCTCCGACCATTCTCGAATTGGCAGGAATTAAAAAGGCACCCGAATACATGCAGGGCCGTAGCTTTGCGGGTGCCTTCCAAGCCCAGTCTAAACCTGTAAACTGGCGTACATCCACTTACTACCGCTACTGGATGCATATGGCACACAGCCTGAAAACCCCTGCCCATTTCGGCATCCGTACTGAACGCTACAAACTTATCTTCTTCTACGGTTGCACTCCGGACGGCAGGAACCATAGCCCCGTGGCATGGGAATTTTACGACATTCTCAAAGACCCGCAAGAGATGGTCAATGAATACAAAAATCCAAAGTATCTAAGAACTATTGAATCTCTAAAGGCGGAATTGCTCCAGGTGCGCGAGGCACTAAATGAGACCGATGAGAAGTACCCTCATATTCAGAAGATAATCGCTGCAAACTGGAATCAATAAAAGGATTTGCGCACTCTCATGTGGGTGAAATCCAGAGTCGACAATCTAATATTGAATCACATAGGGTTTTACTTCAACGCCCAACTCAACTCAATATGAACGAAGAAAAAAAGGGTAAAAAAACCGAGAGACTTGAAATCCTCGCCCTTAAAAGCAAGAAACTTGGAATCATTGCCCTGGCCACTGCAGGACTATGCTGGTTTAGCGTACTAGGCACCACTCCCTTTGAATTAATCTATCTACTCCCCGTATCTGCTATCACTACGGCACTCAGCCTTAAAACTGTACTGGGCAAGATAGCCGGCTTGTCATTAGTTTTTTTAGCCCCCGGCTATATTTATATTAATTATGCGTCCTTGGCACCTGCTCTCTAGAACATTCTAGCACACAAAATTTTTAGAATGTGCACTCGACAATCAGACACTGGATTAAAGTGGCTGTTACTATAGACCCCAACCTAAACAGATATGACAGAAGAAAAAGAAGATCAAAAAAGTAAGAAACTTGGAATCATTGCCCTGGCCACTGCGGTGCTTAGCTGGGGTTGTGTAATCGGTGCCATTCCCTTTGGAGTCTTTGCCTGGATCCCACTACTTGCTGTATCTACTGTCACTTCCGTTCTTAGCCGAAAGACTGTGCTGGGCAAGGTGGCCATCGTTTTACTTATTCTCAATATCCCCGCATACATTGTGCTCCATACTGTTACAGTCGCTCCCCCTCTGTAAGCTCAAATATTCTCCAAGCTTCAATCAGCTCTCCAATCACCATTGATGAAATCTTTCTTTTTATTAGTAAGTTTAATTTGCTCATGCTTTTTTGTTTCCGGTAAGCAAAACGCAGGCGAAATCCCAACGGTTAAAGACATCGCCTATGGGGATCACGAAAAGGAAAAGATAAACTTTTGGAAGTGTGATTTTGAAAGCCCTGCTGGCGTGCTTTTAGATATTCACGGGGGTGGATGGATGGGTGGAAAAAAGGATGAGTCCAAACGCCCAAGCCAATT
>JAQXCL010000080.1 GCA_029251885.1 Opitutales bacterium
GGCGGGTTGGGATACAATTCATCTAGCTTACGATCGATGAATTGAATTCTTTCACCAAGGTTCATTGATTTGTTCAACAAGGTGAACCGCCTTCCATAATTTTGTAATTTTTCGATTCCGAATCTACCCGATTTGATCCAGTGTTTTTAATAACCACCCTTTTAAAAGTTAAGGCTGATTCCATGGGTTCACGAGATAGGTTAAAGGGAAAGAAGGGTTGAGGGATGACAGATGCGTCATCTATTAATCCCTTTTCTGCCTCAGAGCCTTCCCTGTAATTATCAGAAATTACCTTTGATTTATGAACGGAACCTTCTTGGGATTTTGTCAAGCCAAGCTCTCTGGAAATGTAACCCTGCAAATGTCTAGGTCTGAAATCAATTTCCTTAGGACTGAGCAGGTTCATGCCGTCAGTATATTCTTCTCGATTCGGTAAAGCATTGTGGGGATAACTCACCGGCATACCCGACTTTGGATCATTATACAGTATGCTGGAGATTTTCATTTTTTGGTTCTTGTTAGTTCTGGAGTTAAGAAACGATCCTGAAGGAAGTGCAACCTCTTTGTCACGGATTAATTTAAAAGGATTAAAATTGGGACAAATTGACCCAAGTTGGGCGGGCCTTATCGTTATCCGTCACATAAATTCTTCGCTTAATTACGAATACCTCGCCCATAGGCTTGTGTTTATGAAGGTTTTCAGGCGAATATAATTGGTATGTATTCTGCAAGAGAAGAATCGTTATGAATGTGGACCCCGAAAAATTTACTGAACTTGGAATTTCTGCTATTCAAGAAATGGCAAAAGTGGCTAAGCGGAATGGACAGCAGGAGGTGGATGTTTGGCATCTTCTTTCTGTCTTAATGGATCAAGAGAATGGCATTGTCCCCGCCCTGATGGATGAAATGGGAGTGGGTGCCGCACCGGTACAACTTTCCTTACAACGGGAACTCCAAAAATTACCTAAGATTGCAGGGAATGTTAATACGGCCAGATCCTACGCATCTTCATCACTTACTGAGGCAGTGGAAAAAGGACAGGTCATTTCTAAAGAAATGCAGGATGATTATGTAAGTACAGAACATTTACTACTCGGCTTATCTTCGGTGGGTAAGCCTGTAAGCTTTCAAAACTTTTTTAAGAACTTTGCACTAACTGAGAAAAAAATCCGTGAGGCTATTATTAAGGTTAGGGGCGGACAAAAAGTAACTTCTAAAACACCGGAGAATTCCTTTCGCGCACTTCAAAAATACGGTATCGACTTAGTGGAACAGGCAAAATCGGGAAAGCTCGATCCTGTTATTGGCCGGGATTCTGAAATCCGACGAGTAATTAGAATTCTTTCCCGAAAGACCAAGAATAACCCAGTACTCATCGGCGAGCCTGGAGTGGGTAAAACGGCGATTGTGGAAGGACTTGCTCAACGGATTGTCCGCGGAGATGTGCCCGAAGGGTTAAAGGATAAAACGATTTTTACTTTGGAAATGGGCTCCTTGCTAGCCGGTGCAAAATTTCGTGGTGAATTTGAAGAGCGTTTAAAAGCCGTCCTTAACGAGGTGAGTAAGTCAGAAGGACGAATTGTTCTCTTTATTGATGAAATGCACACGATTGTGGGTGCAGGTAAAGCGGAGGGTGCGATTGATGCGGGCAATATGCTTAAACCAATGCTTGCCCGTGGTGAGCTACGATGTATTGGTGCTACCACCTTAAATGAATATCGTAAACATGTCGAAAAAGATGCAGCCCTTGAACGGCGTTTTCAGACAGTACTCGTCGATCAGCCCAATGTTGAGGATACGATATCCATTCTACGTGGTCTGCGTGAACGTTTTGAAATCCATCACGGAGTAAACATTCGCGACGAGGCAGTGGTCCAGGCTGCGGTTCTTTCTAACCGTTATATCTCTGATCGTTTCTTACCGGACAAAGCAATTGATTTAGTGGACGAGGCATGTGCCATGATTCGTACCGAACTTGATAGTATGCCGGCGGAGCTAGACGAGGTCAGTCGTCGTGTATTACAGTTGGAAATCGAAGAAACTGCTCTGAAACAGGAAAAGGATAAGTCCAGCAAGGATAGACTGGAATCTTTGCGCATAGAACTTGGGAACGCTCGAGACAAGATGGAAACGATCAAGCGGCAATGGGAGAACGAGCGCCAGGGAATTGATAATGTCCGAGTCCTACGCGAGCAGATCGAGTCCAGTCGAGCAGAAATGGAACGAGCTGAGCGGGCCTATGATTTAAACTTAGTTGCCGAACTTAAGCACGGTAAACTGCCAAAGTTGGAAGAGGAATTAGAAAGCCTTGAGCAAATGGAAAAGCAGGAGGATTCCATTTTAAAAGAAGAGGTAACATCTGAGGAGATTGCCGAGATTGTAGCCCGTTGGACCGGCGTACCTGTGACCAAATTAATTGAGGGAGAGCGCGAAAAACTTTTACGGCTCCAAAGTATTCTTCATCAGCGGGTAATTGGACAAAATGAGGCTGTTGATGCCGTTTCTGATGCTATTTTGCGAGCCCGTGCCGGGATCAAAGATCCACAAAGGCCCATTGGGTCGTTTCTTTTTCTTGGTCCCACAGGGGTAGGAAAGACCGAACTGGCTAAGACTTTAGCCGAGAGTCTTTTTGATAACGAAAGCAATGTGGTCCGCATCGATATGTCAGAATACATGGAGAAACACTCCGTTGCCCGACTCTTAGGAGCTCCCCCTGGTTATGTTGGTTATGAAGAGGGTGGTCAATTAACCGAAGCTGTACGTCGAAAACCTTACTCGGTGATTCTTTTTGATGAGATTGAAAAAGCACACCCAGATGTTTTTAATGTGCTTCTTCAATTGATGGATGACGGCCGACTAACTGATTCTCAGGGCCGGACGGTCGACTTTAAAAATGTTGTGGTCATTATGACTTCAAATGTAGGTAGCCGTTATTTGCAGGAAAATTTTCTTGATAATGAAATTACAGAATCTGCCCGTGCGTCGGTTATGTCTGAATTGCGGGATCATTTCCGCCCAGAATTTTTAAACCGTATTGACGATGTTGTACTTTTTAAACCCTTATCCCTCGATGAAATTACTTCTATTGTTGATCTCCTTCTTGCCGGTTTAAATAAGCGATTACTTGACCGAAAAATTATCGTTGGGTTTACCGATGCTGCCAAGAAATGGATTGGGGAAAAGGGATATGATCCCACTTATGGTGCTCGTCCACTTAAACGTTTTTTACAAAAGCAAGTGGAGACTCAACTTGCCCGTGCCTTAGTTTCGGGTGAGGTTGAGGAGGGGAGTGAAGTATCCTTTTCAGTCAAGGATGATCAGTTGGTGATGAAGGTAACCCGGTGACTTGTATCTTCCTTAAGAGCAGGAACGGACTGACCTCACAATTACAAGTTGATTGATCCATAAAAAGACTACGGCATATAGAATTGCACCGACCAAAGTTTGCCAGCTTAGTCCGTTGGATAATTCAATCCCATAGATTTTTACCTGCTGTGTGGTATAAATTTTGAGCACATAACATATCATTAGTGACAGGGCCCAGATGAAAGTAAATATCTTGGCAAATCGGAGCATAAATACCCGGCAGATTTTAAGGGGAGAAAAACCAAGATGAATCAGATCGCGAGTGGTTTCAGCCGATTGAGTAACTACCAAGCGAAAGCTGCTTGCAAAGGTGGCAATCGAAAGGAGTGAGAGTAAGGAACCGACACCGGCCATGCCCCAAATTAATCCATTGGCCAGTTGGTCTAACCATTCATCCTGGGGGAATTCCCGGTTTGTTTCATAACCCAATTCATCCAAGCTTTGCAAAAAATCATCTGTTGGCGATTTGTCCATAGCTAGAATAAGGCGCGATGGGCCACCATCTGAAGGAGTCATATTTAGAGCATCAGACAAAATCATTCGATCCTCAGGATGTTCAATTGGAGAAACCTGAATGCTCTTGCTCCTCAATACCTCATTTTTGGCAAGATTAGACTTAGAAACAGGAGTCCCTATAATTTCTTCATTTTCCCAAACAAAGAAATATTTTTCTGAACGATCATTGCCGTGGGTCTGGTTTGCCCATTGGAGAAAGTTTGCTGGTACGAGTACACTGTTGATCCGCTTACTAAAGGCCACAAACCTGCCAAGCATTCGAATAGATTCTTCCTCCCCAATGAGGATTTCTATTGGCATAGAAGAGGCTGCTTCGCGGGAGAGGGCTGGATATTCACTGCGTGAAGGGGCGAGTCCGAAATTCCACAGATCCAAATAAAACTTGGGCACCATGATTGGTACATAAGATTGATTTTCCTCCCACTTCCATGCGGCAGGTTTTTGATCGAGGAATTCATCAGGCACTGATTCAAAAAACAAATCTGTTCGGGCGGCAGCCCCCAACCCAATCTTTCCTGCTGGCCAGATGTGTACTGTTACCGGGAATTGGTTACGGGTAAAACCACCTATTTTTTTGACTCCTGGAAGTTTTTTAATCCGGTCAATTTCTTCTTCCCTGAAAGATTTCTCCTGTTTTCCAAGGTTGAGTAAGATTCCTCCCTGAACGGATTTATTAAGGGTTACAAAGTTCTGTCCAACTTCTCGGCTCTCAACCAAGAGTTTTGAATCGGTAAAGATTTGTAGGGAGAGCAAAATTAAAATCGATCCGATAACACACCCAAGAGAGGCAGCTAACAATTCTTTGCTCGGGGATTTAGAACCGAGGCAACGATTGAGTAAAGATGTAATTGGCCGGCTCATAAATTGATGGACCGGTTACAGGACAATGGGCTCGATCCTGCAAGAGAAGTGATTACCAATCCGGCTTTGTTTTGGTTGAGGACTTGTTCAATCAAACCAGCCGCTGCCTTGGCGTTATCTTCGTCAAGGTGACTGAACGGTTCATCCAATAAGAGCCAGCAAAAAGGTTTCCGTAAGCACCGGACGAGGGCGAATCGTTGTCGTTGTCCAAGTGAAAGAGTTTCAACGGGTTTATCCAATAGGTTAAGCATTCCCAATGCTTCGCACATTTCTTTCACGGTCGGAGCTTGCGGATTTATTTCGGGCAAGAGTTCGAGGTTCTCCCGTGCGCTTAACTTTTTGAAAAGCCGCAGATCCTGAAATAAAAGTGAAATTTTTTTCGCCCGTAAGATCAGCCAGTCTTCTGCCGACAAATCTTTTTCTTGAACACCATCTATTTCCCATGAACCCGAGTAGTCTTTGCGCAGGCCATAAATTAGGTGTAGTAGGGTGGACTTTCCTTTCCCCGATTGAGCCTGCACGAGGATACGATCGTTAGATGCCCATGTGATTTCTTCTTCCCATATTTTCGACGAAGCAATCAGCGATTGGGGAACGGGTTCCGGAACAACTTTGTTGAAAGTAAGTTTCATCCTAAAAGTTTTTGGAAGTTTTCCCCTAGCATGGCTCGTAACTCATATCCAGTTACTTCGATGGAATCGGTAAAGGTTGTCAGAAAAGTTTTAAAGTCCGGATTTTTTTGAGTGGCAGGATAGATGCGTAAAGGATAGTCAGTCCCCCAGAGAATTTTTTCGCTCCCCACATGTTCGATTAATTCCTTAAAAATACTGGCCGGGTAGAGCAATGGACAGGCGGCCAAATCAATGTAGAAGTTTGAGGGAATTGGATTTTTTAAAGGGTACAAAGCTCCGGCATGAGCCAGGATTATTTTGAGGTCGGGCAACTCACTGGCCAGCCATAAAAAATCTTCCATTGGGGTGAGTGTCTTACCTGGATAATCTTTCCCTTCTGGGTCGGTAACATGAAAGTTTACTGGCCAGCCAGACTCGCAGGCAAATTCCATCGCTTTGATCCATTCCCTGTTTTGCATAGAAAATCCCTGAGCCCAGGGATGGGATTCTCCAATTCCCTGAAAACCGTCTTCCCGTGCCCTTTTTAAATAGTCCAATAAGTTGGGAATCTCGGGGTGTAAGGAAAGAAAACCGATAAACCTTTCTTTATCCTGCTTAATCCATTGTTGGTGCCATTGGTTTGCCTCCAGGCAGGTTTTTTGATTTTCCCAATACCAACCGAGTAATACGGATTGGTGAACTCCAGCAGCATCCATAGATGCGAGCATTTCCTGACGATTTGCCCATCCTTGCAAACTCGGTCGATCTTTGGGAGATACCATATCCAACCACATTTTCTCCCCTGTTCGTTGGGCAAAGCGGGCAGGGTCTTTCATTACCTCTACGGGATAGCGATGAGTATGAGCGTCAATGATCATGCCAACTTTCTATTCCGTTGAATGTAGGGCTTTGGGTAAAGCCCAAAAGAAAAAAGGCTTAGGTTTTTTCGGCCTTTTCTGTGGCAGCTAGTTTACGGGTAAGTGTGGCTTCAATAAAAGCGGCAAACAAGGGATGTGCCTTGGTTGGCTTGGATTGAAACTCCGGATGGAATTGTACTGCTACAAACCACGGATGATTTTGCACCTCTACAATTTCCACCAAGTCCCTATCAGGATTGGTACCGGCTACAATTAATCCGGCAGACTCCATTTGTTCACGATAGGAATTATTAAATTCAAACCGATGCCGATGTCGTTCTGATACCTCTTCCTTGTCATAAGCAATTCTAGAAAAACTCCCTGGCTTTAGTCGGCAGGGGCAGGCGCCTAACCTCATGGTGGCTCCTTTTTCGGTAACAGATTTTTGATCGTCCATAATATGAATAACTGGATCTGGAGTATCCGGATCAAATTCCGTACTGTTTGCTTTTTCTTTACCTAAAACATTGCGGGCAAAATCGATTACTGCAATTTGCATTCCTAGGCAAAGTCCGAAAAAGGGAATCTTTTCTTCTCTGGCAAATTTTGATGCTAATATTTTACCCTCGGTTCCACGGTCTCCAAAACCACCAGGTACCAAAATGCCGTCCAATCCTTTGAGGTGTGCTTCAGCGCCGTCCCGCTCGATAGCTTCGGCATCCAAATGAATCACTTCGACCCCGGTGTCATTACGGATTCCACCATGTACCAGAGATTCGTTAACCGAAAGATACGAATCTTGCAGATCAATATACTTTCCGATCATTCCAATCTTCACTCGGTGCTTTGGATGAATCAAGCGGTGGACCACTTCTTCCCATTCGTCCAACTTAGGTGCAGGTGCGTCAAGCCCGAGGAAGCGTGTGACCAGAGTATCTAACCCCTCCTGTTTTAACATATGGGGAAGTTCGTAGATTGAATGGGTGACATCCATTTCTTCAATTACCGCTTCCTTAGGTACGCTACAGAAAAGGCTAAGTTTATCACGAATTTCTTCGGTAATTGGCTGTTCCGTCCGACAAACCAATATGTCTGGCTGGATGCCAATTTCTCTCAGCTTGGCCACGCTTTGTTGAGTCGGCTTGGTCTTGAGTTCACCAGCTGCACGCAAGCTGGGTAGCAAAGTCATGTGTACAAAAAGGACATTTGCCTTACCTACCTCGCTTGCGAATTGTCTCATCGCTTCAGTAAAGGGTAAGCCTTCAATATCACCAATGGTTCCCCCTATTTCGGTAATGAGCACATTTACGCCTTCCCCAGCCGCATAAATTCGATCTTTAATTTCGTTGGTTACATGGGGAATAACCTGCACGGTTTTACCAAGGTAATCCCCCCGCCTTTCCTTACGAATTACTGATTCGTAAATTTGACCACTGGTCAGGTTGTTGAACCTGGTGAGCTTGCCCGACGTGAAACGCTCGTAGTGGCCAAGGTCGAGATCCGTTTCTGCTCCGTCATCGAGTACATAAACTTCTCCATGTTGAAACGGACTCATTGTTCCGGGGTCGACATTTAAATAGGGGTCGAATTTTTGGATGCGGGTGGTTAGACCTCTTTGCTCAAGTAAAGCTCCGAGTGCTCCTGAAGTTAGCCCTTTCCCTAGAGACGAAACTACTCCGCCAGTAATAAAAATATACTTCATTTTCTTCTTGTTTGTACCCTTCACCCATGACGTAGAAAAGAAGGGGGTGGCAACCAAGATTTATTCACCTTGGTAACTCCAAGTCATTCCGTGGATAAAATATTTGTGTTTGCACAAATATTAATTTGCATAATTCTTTCAGCTAATACCTATCTTCGCGCTTCCTTTTCACTCGTCATGAATTTGTGCGGTAAGAAGATATATCTATAAATCCTTATAGACATGAATCAATCTTCCTTACTTAAAAAATACCTAATGGCCCTTACAGGGATTGTTCTCGTAGGTTTTGTTTTAGTTCACATGGCTGGTAACCTTCAGGTATTGATTGGCCGGGAAGCAATCAATGCTTACGCTTACGCTCTACAAAACTTACCTGCTCCCATCCTTTGGGGCTCCCGCCTTTTCCTTCTTGTATGTGTTTTGGTTCATGCAGTCACGGCCTACCAACTTATTAAGGAAAACCGAATGGCTCGGCCCAGAGCTAATGAAATCGAAGTTACCAAGCGTGCAGGGTGGGCTTCATTGCGAATGGGACTTACTGGTTCTTTGATGTTAGCCTTCATTGTTTTTCATCTTTTACACTTTACCATCCGGGCAATTTTTCCTGAATACAACGACATGAAAACTACCGTTGGATCGCCGGACGGTTCGGAAATTCATGATGTCTACTCAATGATCCTTGCGGGTTTTCAAGTGGATGCAATTTCCATCTTTTATGTAATTTGCATGTTTTTACTATGCAGGCATCTGGCTCACGGAGTATCGAGTATGTTTCAGACCTTGGGCTTCCGCTCCGAGCGTTGGCGCGGAAAACTCGACCTTGCCGCTTCTGCTTACGGCTGGATTATATTTGCTGGTTTTTCCATCATCCCTGTTCTTGTTATCGCCCAAAAGTATGGCTTAGTTAATTGCCTCGAGACTTGTGGCTCATCCTGTTCCGTGAACCTGTAGAATTTCTGCCCCATGATCCTCGATTCAAAAATTCCTGAAGGTCCACTTGCTGATAAGTGGGAAAATCATCGTTTCTCTTCCAAGCTGGTCAATCCGGCAAACAAACGAAAGTTTAAGATTATCGTTGTCGGTTCTGGTTTGGCAGGCGGTTCTGCGGCAGCCACCCTGGGAGAACTTGGTTACAATGTGGATTGTTTTTGTTACCAGGATACCCCACGCCGAGCACACTCAATAGCCGCTCAGGGCGGGATTAATGGTGCTAAAAATTATCAAAACGACGGAGACAGTATTCATCGTCTTTTTTACGATACGATTAAAGGTGGAGATTTCCGTTCCCGTGAATCTAATGTGCATCGGCTTGCTCAAAACAGTGTAAACATTATCGATCAGTGTGTTGCCCAGGGAGTTCCTTTTGCCCGTGAATACGGAGGTTTACTTGCTAACCGCTCATTTGGCGGAGCCCAAGTTAGTCGAACTTTTTATGCCCGTGGGCAGACTGGTCAGCAACTGCTCCTCGGTGCATACAGTGCATTGAGCCGGCAGATTGCAACCGGTCAGGTAAAAATGCATGTTCGTCAGGAGATGCTAGATTTAATCGTGGTCGATGGTCACGCCAAAGGAATTATTACCCGCAATCTTGCGACCGGTGAAATGAAGGTTTGGACGGCAGATGCCGTACTTCTCTGCACCGGAGGATACGGTAATGTTTATTACCTTTCGACCAATGCGATCGGTTGTAATGTCACCGCTAATTTTCGTGCTTATCGTAGGGGTGCTGGTTTTGCCAATCCCTGCTTTACTCAGATTCACCCAACTTGCATACCCGTAGCAGGAGATCATCAATCCAAGCTTACTTTGATGTCTGAATCCTTACGTAATGACGGTCGAGTATGGGTGCCTAAAAACGCGGAGGATGCAGGTAAAGCCCCTTCAGAAATCCCAGAAGATGCCCGGGATTATTATTTGGAGCGTAAATACCCAAGTTTTGGAAACCTTGCTCCACGTGATATCTCCAGCCGCTCGGCTAAAGAAGCTTGTGATGAAGGTCGTGGAGTAGGCCCGGGTGGTCGTGGTGTCTATCTTGACTTTGAAGATTCAATCAATCGCTTGGGTGAAAATGTAATTAGTGAACGCTACGGAAATCTTTTTGAAATGTACGAGCGTATTACCGGTGAAAATGCTTACCAGCGCCCAATGCGTATTTACCCAGCCATACACTACACCATGGGAGGTTTGTGGGTGGATTACAATCTGATGAGTACGATTCCTGGATGCTTTGTTTTAGGGGAGGCAAATTTTTCTGACCATGGAGCAAATCGATTGGGTGCCAGTGCTTTGATGCAGGGATTGAGCGATGGATATTTTGTTCTACCTTATACCATTGGAAATTATCTGACCACGATCAGTCCTGGCGGGATCGACCCAGAAGGTGCAGCGGCACGTGAAACGCTTGAATCCGTAAAGGAAAGAGTTGGCCAAATGGTTTCCGCCAAGGGCAAACGTTCTTCCCGCTCTTATCACAAAGAACTTGGAAATATCATGTGGGAATATGCTGGTATGGCTAGAAGCGAAAAGGGCTTGAACAAAGCAATTGGAGAAATTCAGGATTTACGGGATGACTTTAATAAAAACCTCCTCGTTACCGGACACGGCGAAGAATTAAATATGGAATTGGAAAGATCCGGTCGCGTTCGTGACTTTTTGGATTTCGGAGAATTGCTTTGTCGGGATGCGCTTACCCGCAATGAATCCTGTGGTGGTCATTTCCGTGAAGAATATCAAACTGCAGATGGAGAAGCCACGAGGAACGACGAAGACTTTTCACACGCAGCGGTTTGGGAATACAAGGGCGATGGAGAAACTCCAACCCGCCATAAAGAAGATTTAGAATTCGAAAATGTCAAACTTGCAGTACGCAGTTACAAATAAGGACAGTTCCCCATGAAATTATTTCTTAAAGTTTGGAAACAAGAAGGACCTGAAGATGAGGGCCATTTTGAATCACATGTACTCGATGGAGTGTCCGAGGATTCATCCTTCCTCGAAATGCTTGATCAATTAAACGAACAGCTGTTGGGTGAGGGTAAAGAACCGATTGCTTTTGATCACGACTGTCGTGAAGGAATTTGTGGGACTTGTTCCCTCAATATTAACGGTTATGCCCATGGGCTGGAAAATTCCACCACCACTTGCCAACTGCACATGCGCAAATTTGAGGACGGGGATTCCATAACCGTTGAACCTTTCCGAGCTAAAGCTTTTCCAGTTGTTAAAGACTTAGTTGTCAACCGATCGGCTTTTGACAAAATTATACAAGCGGGAGGATTTATTACGGTGCGTACTGGAAGTGCGCCAGACGGCAACGCCATGCCCGTGCCCAAGGAGAATGCTGATTTGGCAATGGATGCAGCCCAGTGTATTGGTTGCGGAGCCTGTGTGGCATCCTGCAAGAATGCATCTGCAATGCTCTTTACTTCGGCCAAAGCAGGGCACTTAAATATGCTCCCCCAAGGACAAGCTGAAAAGGATTCCAGGGTTTTAAATATGGTTGCCGCAATGGACGAGGCAGGGTTTGGGAATTGTCGTAATTATGGCGAATGCTCAGCTGCTTGTCCCAAGGATATTTCTTTGGATTATATCGCCAAGTTAAACCGGGATTACGCCAAGGCGAAAATTAAAAAGGTCTTTTCTTAAGACCTATTAATCGTCCACTCACTCTCCGCACCTCACGCAAATAGGGTTGCGATCGCAACTCTGGTTTGGGAAGATGTCCCCACATGGCAGACAACGGAAAACAAGCGACTTGGGGCGGACGGTTTAAGGATGGTCCTGACGGTCTCATGCTTGCATTTGGTGAATCTGTTTCCTTTGACCAACGGCTTGCTCCTTATGATTTGCAAGGCAGTTTAGGTCATGCGTCCATGCTTTTATCTGTGGGTCTTCTCAATCAGGAGGAATTTAACTCGATTGAAAAAGGATTGAAGGAATTGGCTGAAGAGGTAAAGACAGGCGATTTCGAATGGAAGGTTGAATGGGAAGATGTCCATATGAATTTGGAACAAGCACTGCGTGCTAAGACCGATGCTGCTGATAAGCTTCACACTGGTCGGAGTCGCAATGACCAGGTTGCAACTGATATGCGTTTGTTCTTTAAGGATGCATGCAGTCAGCTCCGAGATGGAATCGAACATACGATGCACTCCCTTCTTGCGATGGCAAAGAAGTATGCAACCACGCCCATTCCCGGATACACCCATTTACAAAGGGCTCAACCTGTTACCGTGGGTCACCACCTGCTTGCTTATGTTGAGATGCTCGGGCGGGATCACGAACGCTTTTCCACTGTTTCCAATCATGCAAATGTTTGCCCGTTAGGATCGGGTGCGATTGCCGGATCTACGCTTCCCCTCGACCGAGTGCATGTCGCTAAGGCACTTGGATTTGTCAATGAAGCGGGGGAGGCATGTTTGACGCCTAATGGAATGGATGCAGTGGCAGATCGCGATCTGTTTGTCGAGTTTGCTTCTGCATGTTCCCTCTGTTCCCTCCATCTTTCGCGCCTCGCAGAAGATCTCATTCTTTGGAATTCTTCGGAGTTTGGATATTTACGACTTTCCGATTCATTCACCACTGGCTCCTCCCTTATGCCACAAAAGAAAAACCCGGATTGTTTTGAATTGATCCGGGGAAAGACCGGTCGGGTCATTGGTAATCTTTCCAATTTATTGGTCACGATCAAGGGGTTGCCCCTTACCTACAACCGGGATCTTCAGGAAGATAAACCCCCGGTGTTTGACAGTTTCGAACAGTTAGGTATGTGCCTGGCGGTAACCGCAGGAGCATTGGATGGAGCCGAGATCGATGAGGCACGCTGTCTTTCTGCCGCTTCTGATCCTTTGCTTTTGGCTACTGATTTAGCTGATTACTTAGTCGAACATGGAGTCGCTTTTCGTCAGTCTCACCACCTCGTTGGATCCTTGGTTGCTCGGGCGGAAGAACTTAACATATCGCTACCCGAATTAAGCGATGAAGATGTGCAAAAAATCTTTCCTGAAATAGGAGATGATTGGCGAGATGTATTTGATTTGTCACGAGCCTTTGCCAGGAGGGAAAAGCCAGGTATGCCCGGTCCCACACAAGTTTCTGCCCGTATTGAATTTTGGGAAGGAATTCTTAAGTCTTGAACGCTTTGGGCTCCCGGCTACCGGGTGTCTTTCTTATCGGGCTGTTTGTCTTGTGCAATGTTGCCTGGGGTAGGACTTGGACAACGCTTGAAGGCAGGCGTTCCCAGGGCGAACTCGTTGGTTTTGAGGAAAATCAGGTAACCTTGTTGATTGATGGCAGGGAGTATACTTTCCCGGTTTCCCGCTTCTCGGCACCAGATCGTATCTATTTGATGAAGTGGAAAGCCGAAAAAAGATGTGGGATTTGTCGAAAAACTGTGGGAGCTGATAAGATGCAAGCGGGCGTACAATTTTATCATCCCGCTTGTTTTACCTGTTTGGTTTGCGAACGTCCTTTCCTTGACCAGCAATCCATCAGTCGCGACGAATGGGGAGGTTTGGTCCATGCAGAACATTTTCGCCAGGTTCCTAGATGTGGGTCGTGTGGTCGTATGTTCTCCAAAAAAACAGCCAAGCCCGAACAATTTTTTTCCGATGGTCGATTATCGTGCCTTCCCTGTTTACGGGATGCGGTTATGGATGTGGGGACACTTGATGCAGTGGCAAAGCGGGTAAGACTGGGGATGTCCGAACTCGGATTACCCAAGCCTACTGGTCCCTTGACTATGCGTTTGGTCAGCCAAAAGCGGATAAACCAGGAGGTCGAGCGGGCTCATGGTCGTGGAAGTTTGCGCGGATTAACCATGACCACCTTTCGTACCATCACCGGCGGAACAAATACGGGGACCACTTATACCCACGAGGTTTGGGTACTTGCAGGTTTGCCTGTGGTTGAATGTGTGTCGATACTTGCTCATGAATTTGGACATGTTTGGATGAACGAAAATTTCATCGAGGCATCCCCTCCATCCGTAGAGGGATTTTGTAATCTTTTATCGATGCATGCCTTGCAAAAAGAGACCAGCAAACTTGCCGAGATCTTACGCAAGAATTTAGAAATGAGTGACGATCGGGTTTATGGGCGCGGCTTTCGGGATATGCGCCAACAATTAAATAAATTAGGATGGTCCGGATTGATTGGTGATCTTTCCACTCGTCGGGTACATCCGAGCAAGCGAAGGCGCTAAGATTTTTTAATTTGGGTAATAGTCAAGTCCACGGAGTAGACAGTCTTGCACCTTTGTTGCCAGTATTGGGGTATCGGATGGTTCGATCCCGTGTCCCAGGATAACCGGCCAGTCGAGTGAATCTTTGGGGCGGACACCGTGGGTTCCCTTGACTAGGGATGCATCCAGGGGGATCAGATCCATGAAGATGCGGAAGCCCAATTTTTTCGCCAACAACTTCCCCGCTGCCTTGAGAGTGGGAAAGGGAATGCTGGGATCGACAAAGAGCTCGGCTGGATCGTAGCCGTATTTACGATGAACATCTACACAACGGGCAAAGTCGGGGGCGAGGGAATCGTCCAGCCAATGGTAATAGGCAAACCATGCATCCTCCCTGGCGAGCAATACAAGATCGCCAGCCCGATCGTGATCGAGCCCGATAGAAGCCCGTTCTTTGCCAGAAAAAACTCTAGCTACTCCTTCGAGGCTTTCCATTTCTTTGCGGACTTTTGAAACGAATGCATCTTCCTGACGATTTAAATAAACATGGGCGATTTGATGATCGGTTAAGCAAAACGCTGGTGATCCTCCACAATCCAAATATTCCAAGCCCAATTCATTTTTGATCGATAACCATCCTTTCTGGCGTAAAGCTCGGTTTGGATAGATCACCTGTTTGGCCGGGGTCAGTCCATATTCGGAAAGGATGATCACCCGTACTTTTTGAGACTCATAAAAATGAAGTAACTCTCCTACCAAAGCATCAAGTTCCTGAACCGCTTGACTGGCTTGGGGAGAGGATGGTCCGTATCGTTGGAGGTCGTAATCAAGATGGGGTAAATAAACCAGGGAGAGCTCAGGTTTTTCTCTTTCCTCTATCCATTTCGCCGAGTGGGCAATCCATTGACTGGAAGGCAGTCCTGCCCGTGGACCCCAGAATGATGGAAAGGGAAAAGGACCGATCGTCTCTTTAATTTGTTCACGAATGCCCAGCGGGTGAGCATGAACATCAAAAGTCTTGAGCCCATCGGAACGATACAGGGGGCGGGGAGTGATGGAAAAATCTGCACTGCTATACATATTGAACCACCAAAATAGATTGGCACATCGAAAGTTTGGACGTTCTTTTCGCAAGGTCTCCCAAATTTTTTGTCCTCCCACCAGTCGATTGGATTGTTTCCAAAAATGATGTTCGTTAAGAGTACGATCATACCAGCCGTTTCCCACAATGCCATGCTCGCTGGGAGTTTTTCCTGTTAGGTAAGTGGCCTGTGCGGAACAGGTAACTGCGGGGACCACAGGGTCAACCACTTGAGCTTTGCCCCCGTGATGTTTAAGAAATCGTTTAATGTTTGGGGTGTTTTTCCCAAGTAAACGAGTGCACAAACCCACAAGGTTGAGAACTGCCAACCGGGAACCGTTATCCGCGCCCAAACCTGTCATCGTCAATGCTTAGGTCTGAGAATAGGCGAGGGCACGGGTGCGCAAATCATCAATTGATTGCAAAACTTCTTTGCCGTCCATTTGGTGAACTTCAACGCCCTGTCCAAGTGCTTGAATCAAAGTGATGGTAAGCTGGCCCCCGAGATGTTCCCGGAATTCCTCTAGCCCTTCTAAAATGGTAGATTTGCCATTCTTGTTTTGGGCGTGGAGTAAAGGGTGGTAAATTTCAAAACCTAATGCCTGAAGCAGGGCAATTACACGTTCTGCTGCTTGCTTTTTAAGTAAGCCAACCCGTGCACAGTAAAGAACATCGGCAGCCAAACCCACAGCGACTGCGTCCCCATGACCGACCCGGAATTCTGACATTGGTTCGAGTTTGTGTGCGATCCAGTGTCCAAAGTCTAGCGGCCGTGCCGATCCTCGCTCAAAGGGATCGCCCGAGCCGGCAATATGGTCGAGATGTAGTGCGGCGCTTCGACGGATTAATTGTTCCATTGCTTGTGGTGCAAAACGGGCAAGTTCATCTGCCCGCTCCTCAATCCATTCAAAAAAGGCCCGGTCCCGAATTAAAGCGACTTTTACCGCTTCCACAAAACCCGCCCGTTTTTGTTTGTCCGGTAGGGTGCGTAAAAATGAAAAGTCATTGACCACCGCCTCGGGAACAGTGAATGAACCCACCCAATTTTTTTTGCCGAAAAAATTAATTCCATTCTTCACTCCAACTCCACCGTCTCCCTGGCTCAGGGTGGTAGTGGGCAAGCGCACAAGTCTTACTCCCCGATGAGCGGTGGATGCGGCAAAGCCTACAAGATCGAGGGCAGCTCCGCCACCCACAACTAGGATGTAAGAATGTCGGCACATTCCGTATTGGTTTAAATCAGTCCAAATCGATTCAACGAGGCTCCATTCATTTTTCGCTTCTTCTCCTCCTCGCACAAAGGCGGGTGGGCAAACCAAATTTAGGTTTTTGGAATGGGCTTTAAAATAGGCGGATACTAAATCCTGAAGGTTTGGATTTCCATCGAGAAGACCCTCGTCTAAATAAACCAATACTTTTGTCCGCTTGTCCGCCTGTTTGTTTTTGAGCAAATCGGACAGAGTGGTATTTTCCGGAACAAATGAATCCCGGGTAAAAAAAACTTCGTGGGCAAAGTCGAGCCGGACATTTCGGCGTATGGAAGAATAAGTATTAGGCATAATCTACAACCTTAATCTAGATGAGGGCTAAGTTGCCGCAAACCTCTTTTGTAAAATATGAGCAAATGCTCCGAGGAGGATGCAGGGTCCCACAAGTAAAGGAGCATGAAAGGCAAGGAGGGTTGCATCAACTGCGCAGATACCTGCGAGTAGTCGCGAAACCCCTTTTCCAATGGCTCCTTCTTCATCCGAGCGCATTTGTAAAATAGCAAAAAAAACAACCCCTCCCACCAGCAAACCAGCGAGATTTATTAAAAATACCCGGACTGGATCGAGGTTATTCCAAAGGATTAAATAAGCAAGGGCGAGCAGGGGCGGTCCAAAAAGTAATAAGATGGGAATTCGGCCTGTCCAATGATCCTGGTTATTGTCCTCTCTGCTTAGGGATTCTGTCCGGGCAAACCAACTAATACCCACCACATATGCCCCGGCAGTAAATGCCCAGATATAAAGTAAGGGGGCAGGGGACATTCCCGACGCTGCGGTCCCTGCGGTAATCCAAAGCAAAGTACGGCAGCCACCCATTAAAAGAATGCCCCAGGCCGTTTTTTTATGAATCCAGTCATAGGCAAGAATACAGGCGAGCAAAGCGACTGTCCATTGCCAGGAACAATCAGCACCCTCAATCAGGGCCCATGCACCTGTTAATATTTGTAAAACCCCGAGGGCCCATGCCTGAGTAAGAGTGAGGAAACCATTGGGGATAGGTCGTTCTGGGCGATTTTTTTGGTCGAATTTATGATCACAGGCATCGTTCAAAAAACAACCACCGGCATAGATTAGGCTGGCACCGAGAAGTAACCAGCCAAGGGTGGTTGCGTTAAAAAAATTCATATCCGTCCACTCGGGCATCCACCGAAGAGAAGGCCCAGCACCGGCATTGATAGCCCAGGCAGCGAGCACATTTGTCCAGACAGTCGGAAGGTTGGCTCCCCGGGCCATGCTCATCCAGTCAGAAAATTGAAACTTTTTCATTTTAAGCCCCGCTTATTCAATTCGTTGAGAGTCCATTCATACTCCTTGGCCACTTGATCAACCACTTCGGAAGAACGTAATTCTGGGGGCAAAACCTCCCAGGTGTAAGTTTCCATTTCCAAATGCCGGCATGTGTCTGGATTTTCCTCTAACCAATCAAGGGTATCGAGCACATGTTGCCGGGTATCCCCCAGTCCATTTCCAGGGGATGCATGCAAGGGAACATGAAAGTGTACCCGCCATTCGTCCGCACCCGGAATCAATGATCCTTCATTTGAGGATTGGAGGGCACGATCGAGGTCTTTGATCCGTTCAAGTATCCGACCTTTTTGGCTGGTGATCACTTGGTGCAGGTAGACCGGTTCTACAAAAGTATTTAATTTCTCAAGGTTTTGGGGTGTTGGGATGACTTGCAGAGCAGAGCTAAGGTGTAACTTGCTTAGTCGAACACCCGCTTGTTTGATTGCATCCAATCCCTCCCGGGCATCTTCCCGTTCGATTGCCAGGTGACAACAGTCGTAGTTTACCCCGATCCTTCGCCTGACCATTTCGGGGTCTTTTGCCCGGTCGAATAATTCTTTCAAAAAGCCGAGGGTTTCCGGGGTCGTTTCAAACCAGCCAAGTGGTTCAGGTTCCATACCGAGGTGAAGGTCGAGGTCATTTTCTACAGATAAGCGCTCAATCTCTTCAGCACAGGTGAGTAAGTTTTCATATGCACTATCTGGCAGTTTGTCTGCTGGGTGAAATTCCTTGAACGAAGCGGGCAGGGTACTCACACTGCCTTCCATGCCCACGGGAAGGAGGGTAGTGAGGATGTGGAAGAGGGAAAGGGTATAGGTCAAACGTTTGGGGTCAGTCCAGTCGGGTAGGTAGACCTCTTCTTTTACCCGTTGGCCATGAAAATTGCCGTAGGGAAATCCATTGATGGTAAAGACGTAGGCGTTTTGTTGGTCCAACCATTCTCGGAAACGATTTAATTCTTCTGGATTGGAAAGTTCCCGGGCTGCATCTGCTCCCAATCTTAGGCCGATGGCATAGGGGGTGTCCGGGCATATCTTTTTTCTTACCTGCAGGACATATTGTTCGAGGGAAAAAAAGGTCTCTTCCCAATTATTGCCCCGGTGAACATTGGTACAATAGGCAAGGTGCTGGCCCTTGGATAATTTCATTATGGGGTAGTTTCCTCTATCATCTAAATAGAAAGGATTTAAATGACCAAGGGGATGAAGACAAGGAATCTTGCCAGCTTTAAAAAAAAGCGGGCGACCCAGCCCAGGTCGCCCGCTACTTGTGTTTTACCTAGTAAACTAGGATTTGCCCTATGGAAAACTAAGTTTGCATATGCTGTGCCAATTTTCAAATCGCTCGATAAAAGATCGAAAATGATCACCCACGAACCAAAATTTAAAGAGGTGGTTGATTTTTGATCAGACCTAAACAAAATAGGAATTGTTCATCGCTTCAATCACATGAATATCGACAACATGAACAACGAACCCATTTGGAAATCCTGGTTTGCCCGACACGGGGCTAAGTTGCTTCTATTCGCCCGTCAGCAATCCCGCCGACCAGATGAAGCCGAGGATCTTCTGCAGGAAGCCTTT
Organism: Opitutales bacterium; assembly: GCA_029251885.1. Classification (GTDB taxonomy): domain Bacteria; phylum Verrucomicrobiota; class Verrucomicrobiia; order Opitutales; family Seribacteraceae; genus Chordibacter. Next base: position 19,314 of record JAQXCL010000080.1, read on the forward strand.
GTTCGTATATGGAGGCTTTATGGACACACCGGAGAAGTTGCTCCCGGATTGGTTTACCGGGCGATTCGCCGAATCGCTATTGACTGGGCACGAAGTATAGATCGTAGAAAAGTGAGGGAAGATAAAGTGGCTCTGGACTCCCCCCTTTCTTTTTCCTTTGATCGTACCCTGGAACAGGACGAGCGCAAACAGGCACTCCTTCGAGCGGTCGAACGCTTACCCGCTGAACAAAGAGAAGTGCTCACCCTCAAAATTTGGGCAGAACTTACCTTTGACGAAATTGCCCGCACTCTTGATGAATCCTTAAACACGGTGGCTTCCCGTTACCGCTACGCCCTGCAAAAATTGAAGGATTGGGTGCCGGAAGAAATGCAAGGAAAGCCCGAAGATTCATCTCCTACTGCTTCATGAACGAATTTGAAAAATTAGAAGCGGAATTAAAAGAGCTTCGCCCCCTTCCACCATGTGATGCTTTTACTGCCCGTTTGGAAGAAGCATTGGGAGATGCCGGAAATGTGGCTATGCGTTGCTTGCCTGACCAAGAGGATGATGCCTCTCCTGACGACTTTATTAAAAGCACTGAAAAAAAAGGTTTTTCCTCCCGCTTGCTCATCTTTGCCGGATTGGGAAGCCTTGGATTAGCCGCAGTATGGGCCGCAATCTTCTACCTATCTTCCTCGTTGGTGCCCAATGGTTCTTCCGAACAGAATGATTCCGCAAACCTTTTGATTGCAGAGTCTGGCCCTGTCCCTGAAGCGCCGGGTGCAGGGTTGCGGGAAGATCCAGACAGTCCTCTGCATGGTATCTCCCTCAAGGAATTACAGGATGTATCGGTCATGCCCGTGAGTGGATGGATTGATCCGCAAATCAATGAACGTTTTTTAAGAAGAGTGGACGAGGGCGTATTTGACCGACCAGGCGGATTGCCCGCCCGTCGGGTACGCCATTATTTTATGGACGAGACCCTTTGGAGCCACCCCGCATCCGATTTGCGCATCCTCTCGACCACACCCCGGGAAGAAGTAATTTTTATTGAGCTGGAAACTTATTAATCCCATGAAACGGATTTTCCAACTAAGCTGTTTTTCTATCTGTTCCCTGCTTTGGGCACAGGCAGATATAGACCATGCCTACCTCGGGGTTCATACCTCCCGTTTGGATCGCGGGTCTAGCTATCAGTTGGGATTACCCACAGGGGTACATCTACAAATTGAAAAAGTTGCCCCGGGCAGTCCCGCCGAAGGGGCGGGGGTTAAGCTCTATGATGTTCTGCTCAAACTGGACGATCAATTATTGATTAATCCCGAACAATTAAAAACTCTGGTACGGCTGCGCAACCCAGGCGAACGGATATCCCTGTCCATTTTGCGCCAGGCAAAACCACTCAGCCTGTCGGTTGAATTATTAGAGGTACCCGAAAACCATCGGGATTCTTACGAGCGTGAAAGCATGAATCATCCCGATCCTTTCCATACCAATTCTTTATTTGGACCCGGTGATCGTATGAGGGACTTCTTTCATCGGCATTCTTTTGATTTTCCTGACATTTTTAATTTTCAGGAGCAACACCTGTTTTCTGATCCACGCCAGCAGGGATACTCTGTCCCCCCTTCCACCATTCAAAAAACTCAGGATGATCCATTGCACGGGGATCATTCCAGTACCCAGAGCTATTCCTACTCCTCTACCACTCAACAAATTACTCGGAGTGATGAAGAAGGTAGTATGCAATGGACGGAAAAAGATGATTTGCGTTTTTTACGGGCTACCGATTTGGCAGGGCAGGTATTGTTCGAGGGTTCAATTTCTTCGGATGAGGATAGGGAAAAGCTTCCCCCAAGGGTCAGGGAACGTTTACAAGCCATGCAAATGTCGGGACAGATTCCCCGCGATTGATCAGTCCAAAGCTGGGTTTCCTATCTGCTTACCTTCCTGATTCGTTCTTATTCGAGACTGCTACCTGAGTTTTTTGGGTGGATTGAGGAGGGTATTTTCAGTGCCTCTAGGATATTTTTCATTCTTGACGAAATCCGTCCATTATAAATCATGTGGAGTTCTAATTGCCCCTATCACAAACTGATTATGATAAAATTCGTTAGTTTCTTCCTCAGCCTAGCATTTGCAGGCTCTACATTCGCGCAAATGTCTGGATACAGTTCCAGCCAATCCGATGGCACCACCCTTGGGGCCAACGAAACCCTCACTGCAGATGGGATCGCTCTTGGTAATGCGGTTAAGTTGCGTGGTTATTTGGATTTTGTATTCAAATATGACGACGAAGACGGCAGAGACCAAAATGAGTCTTTTAACACATCAACAGACTTGGACTTTTTATTTGATTTTTCTCCGATTACTGCGGAAGTCCACTTAACTGCTGATCCAGACGAAATTGGTATAGAACAAGCGTTTGGTCGCTATTCTGTTAATCAAGACTTCCACATAACTTTTGGTCGTCAATTGACCGTTTTAGGTTTTGAAGCAGATGAAGCACCTGGCCTGTATGCCGTTACCTCAGCTCACGTTTTAGGTAGTGGCGATTCTGATGTCTCTGTCATAACAGCAGCTCAAACTCGTCGTAATTATGTCGATGGAGTTAGATTGAATTACAACAATGGCATGTTTGGGCTCACTTTTGGTCTTCACGATGGGTATTGGTCACAAGACCATTTTGACGGTGATGACCTCGCGATTGATTTGGCAGCATCCGTAATGTTTTTTCCTGGTCTCGAAGCTCGCTTAGGATATGCCCATGAATCTCTCGATGAAGATTCTACCCCCCCCGGTGCTAACGATGGTGACATTGGTCAGTTCAATGCTTGGCTTGCGTACAATCCGGGTGCCCTTACTCTAGCCACTGAATTCGACAACTACGATATCGATCTTGGTACTGGGACTGACACAGAATATTGGAGTTGGATGTTGCTTGCAAATTACCAATTTACTGACTGGTTTGCTGCAACAATCAGATACACTCACGAAGATGTTGAAGTCGGAAATGTTGATCACGACTCCGATCGTTTTACATTTGCGACTCTCTTCAGTCTCACTGAGAACTTCGGTGTAAATGTTGAATACAGCACAACTTCAGTCGACAGCACTACACAAGGTGACTATGACGAGTTTCTTGTTGAAGGTCTCATCACCTACTAAGATAATTTCTTAATTTATAACAAAAGCCCCGTTGGTTAACTACTAACGGGGCTTTTTTATTTTGCGGGCTTGCCTCCCTCATATATCTGGGGCATTGGATAAATACTTTACGCTTTTAAAATCAATGGATGGTAGACTAAGCACACACACTTTCACCCAGGAAAAGATTTCTTTCTTAGGCCAATGAAGAACGCACCTAAACCCAGCAAGGCATTGCTCAAACAAATCGAGGAACAGGGTGAGGAACTTGCTTACCTCCAACGAAAATGTAAGGAGCATGGTATACCCATCCTCATTCTTGTCGAAGGACTGAGCGCGGCAGGGAAGGGAACCCTGATCAATCGAATTATCCAACCGCTTGATCCACGTGGTTTTAAGGTATCCTGCATAGCCTCACCCAGTCGGGACGAACAATTACGCCCTTTTCTCTGGCGCTTTTGGAGCCGTACTCCAAGCACTGGTCGGATTGCTATCTTTGATCGGAGTTGGTATCGAAACCTGCTTGATGCCGATATTGATAATCGGATGAGCGAAGCGGGTCTCGTCCGTGCCTATGAGGATGTTCGTGCTTTTGAGCGGCAGTTGCGGGACGGTGGGACAATCATCCTGAAATTCTTCCTCGAAATTTCCAAGGAGGAACAAACCACCCGTTTAGCCGCCTTGCAGGCAAACCCAGCAACCTCCTGGCGGGTGGACGATGCAGTGCTCCAACGGTTGGACCGCTATAAGGAATACAACGATGCCGTCACCCGGATGTACCGGGAATCGGATACAGATGCACCAATTCCTTGGATAAAGCTCCAGGCAAAGGACAGTTATCAGGCAACTGCCAATGCCCAGAGGGTAATGATCGAGGTGCTGGGAAAAAGAGTAAAACTTGCCAAGAAGGATGGGTTTTCCACCCCAAAGCCAAATAAGCCTGTTTCTTTGCCTAATTTTTCCAATGCTCCCAAGCTCGGGGATGTTGATCTTTCCTCCAGTCTTTCCAAGAAAGAATACCTTAAACTGATTGAAGAGAAGCAGGCAAAGATACATGACCTGCATTACGAAATGTACCGCCGGCGCGTTCCCATGGTCATCGTTTATGAAGGCTGGGATGCTGCAGGGAAGGGGGGGAATATCCGCCGCTTAACCGCCCGGATGGATCCACGCGGTTATGAAGTCATTCCTGTATCCGCTCCCAATGATATTGAAAAGTCTCACCATTACCTTTGGCGTTTCTGGTCGGAATTTCCCAAGGCTGGTCACCTCGCGATCTATGATCGTTCCTGGTATGGTCGGGTACTGGTCGAACGGGTGGAGGGATTTTGTAAGGAGTGGGAATGGAAACAGGCCTACCGTGAAATCAATGAGATGGAAGAAAATTTCGTTAATGCCGGGACTATTCTGGTTAAATTTTGGATGCACATCGATCAGAAGGAACAACTCAAACGCTTCAAAGCTAGGGAGCTTAATCCGAGTAAACAATGGAAGCTTGGTGATGAGGATTGGAGAAACCGTGAAAAGTGGAAACCTTACGAAGAAGCGACTAACGATATGTTCATGCGTACCCACACCTCCCATGCCCCTTGGAGCATTATCGAGGGAAATTGCAAACGGTTCGCACGTATCCGTGCCTTGGACACCGTGATCGAGGCGATTGAGCAACACTTTTCCGAGTAATTATTTACTGCGTGAATTACTGCTTCCTTGGCAAAGGTGGCACCTGTCCTGACATCAATCTTGCCAATCTGGTTGTTGGAATTTAATAAAATTAAATATTCGAATTAAAACTAATTTAAACTCACACGCTTCATAATTTAACCCAAGATTTATTACCCATGGCCTCTGCGACATCCATTTTACCCGAAAAACTTCACGAATATCCTCAACAAGATGTGATCGACGGTTCTGCCGGATCATCTGCTTCGATTCTTGATGACTGCCTTAACCAGAACGATGGAGTGTTGCAACTTATGCACCGTTATGCGGGCAGAACTTTTTGTAGCCCAGGTAAAAGATTGCGCCTGGATGAAGAATCGTACCACCCTGATTACATGGGAGGCACAGGTCTGGATGAGATCTGGATGGGTTGTACGGTTCCCATCGTTACCGGTGTGATCGATACACGTACTGGCAAAGCTCCGTATCGTGAAGGAGAGTCCCATGTTCTTACCCCTGGTGGACAGGTCATTTCTTTGCAGGATTTAATCCTCGCCAATCCCGAGACGGTCATGGGAGAGAAGACCACCGCCTTTTCGAAAGCGTTGTACGGGGATCCAACCTGGCCGATTGTGTCCAAGAAATTCGATAATTTAAATCCGATTCCTCACCACCTCCACTGGTCCAAGTGGGAAGTCTATGATATTAATTCTTTCGATAATCCAGGCGTTTGCCCATCGCATTATCATACCACCGCCATGGGACTTTACCCGTTTGTGTCGAAGGATGATTTTCTTGCCTGCATGAAGCGTTTTGGGCAGGACGAGTATAATGGAGTAAGGCACTTATCCCCGCATGTAATGATGCAATTGGATAATGGTTTTGTTATGCCCAACGGTGTATTGCATTCGCCCACCGACCTTTGTACCCATGAGGTACATGTTACCATGGATGAACACTTCCTTGCTGAAGACCTTACCCTTGATGGCCAAATCGGAGCTGCGGATGCTTTTTATGCATGCCGGGAAGAGGACTATCCGAAGGACAAGCATGAGAACTGGGAATACCTCGTAGAAAAGTTTGATTTCGAAGCCAATCAGGATCCAAATTTCGTCCAGAAGAATTCTCGCCCGTCGATCACGGCGGAAAAATTTGCTGGAGATGGAGTGGATGCCAAGTGGATTGTATACGGTAATTTCCTTGGTGATCAAAAGGTATCCATACTTCGCCTCACCCTGGCACCTGGTGCCAAGACCAATTTTAGCCCAGAGTGCCCTACACTTTTTCACACCAATGGAGGAAGTGGCCGGGTAGGGAAGCTTGCCGTGAATTATCATCACAACATGGTTCTCGGCCAGCTCTACCCAGAGATTGGATTTGTTACTCAGGCTGCCCTGAATAACGGTGGTGTGGAAATTGAGAATACGGGTTCGGAACCACTCGTTCTGACCTTTGATTTTCCACAGAATGCACATTCCCAAACCCCTGGCGCGTAAGAGTAATTAAGTAGTTGCTGTTAATCATTCGTCCTCCGATTTAAGTTTGAGGCTGTAAGGCATTACCAACAAAATCGAAGAGACTTTATCAACCGGTTTGAGTTGTGTTTTGTACAGATTGTTAACTACGCCAACCAATTGGTTTTCCTTGCCATGTAGGGCAAAACCCCATTCCTTCCATCATTTGACCCCCCGTATTCAAAGAAGTAAATGAGCGATACTACCCAGCCCGCAGAACGCTCCGGATTGCTATCCGGAGGAAATTGGATCATCGACCAGGTGAAAATCATCGATGTCTATCCCAAGCATGAACAACTGGCCAATATTTACAGCCAGTCCCAGGGAACAGGAGGTTCTCCTTACAATGTTTTACTCGACCTTGCCAAGATGGGGGCAAAGTTTCCGCTCGAAGGAGCTGGTCTTGTTGGGCAGGACAGCCTTGGGCAATACATTGTGGATGATTGTAAGAATCATGGGATCGCGACCGATATGCTCAGTGTATCGCCCGGGACCAGTACATCCTACACGGATGTGATGACCGAGCGGGATGGTGGCCGTCGTACCTTCTTTCATAACCGTGGGGCCAATGCCACTTGGGACGGATCGGAGATCGATTTCAGTGCCAGTTCGGCCAAAATCTTTCATTTGGGATACCTTCTTTTACTTGATGAACTCGATAAGGAAGACCCGGAGTATGGAACAAAAGCCGCCGCTTTGCTTGCCAAAGCAAGAGCATCGGGGATGAAAACAAGTATTGATGTGGTCAGCGAAGATAGTGACCGGTTTTATAAAATTATCGCTCCTGCACTCAAACAGGTTGATTACTGCATCCTCAACGAGGTGGAAGCAAGCAAGGTAACCGGTGTTCAGGTTCGCAAGGATGGAAAACTTCTTGAGGATGGAATTGCCCAGGCCTGTGAAAAATTGTTCGAACTTGGTGTGTCCGAACTTGTGGCCATTCATTTCCCCGAGGGTTCTTATGCCCTGCGGGCTGATGGTGAAAAACTTTTACAGGGTTCTTTGGCCTTGCCTAAGGGATATATCAAGGGAGCTGCAGGGGCAGGGGATGCTTTTTGTTCCGGTGTGCTCTTTGGAGTGCACGAGGGCTGGTCTCTTGAGAAATGCCTGATGACGGGAACTTGTGCTGCCACTGCCTGTATGTCCGATCCCACCTGTACGGATGGTTTGCGCTCCCTGGAGAATTGTCATGCTCTGGCCGATCAGTTCGGATTTGGAGAGGACGAAAATTAAAGCCTCTTTGTAAAACTTTCATTTTTTCGGAAATTCTTCCGCCCCCTTTTTCCAGCCCTAACCAATCCTCTACAATATGTCTGAAAACAGTAATGATTTTAATCCCTCCATTCGGGAAAAGATTTTAAACGAGGCCGCGGCCAACGAAACCTTTCCTGCGGCCAAGCCTATTCTTAACGCACATGCCCACACCTTTTATTCTTTTAATTACAAAGGATATTCACCGACCACTTTTGCCCTGGAGGCCAAACGGGCGGGCTTGGAAATTGGGGGGATTGTGGACTTTGATGTGCTTGACGGTCTTGAGGAATTTTGGACGGCCAGTCGCCGGCTCGACCTTAAGGGTTGTATAGGTTTGGAATCCCGTGTCTTTGTTCCCGAGTTTTCTGAGCGGGTGATTAATTCGCCGGGCGAGCCGGGTATTAGTTATCATATGGGCATTGGATTTACCACCACTGCCATACCTGAGGAAGCCCAGAAATTTTTGGACAGTATGCGCCATACCTCGGAGACCCGTAACCGGGCGATGGCAGACCGGGTAAATGCTTACCTTGATCCACTGGTCCTTGACTATGAAAAGGATGTTGCACCCTTAGCCCCCAAGGGTAACGCGACCGAACGTCATCTTTGCCTGGCATATGCCCTGAAGGCAGCAGCCCAATACCCCGAGGAGTCTGCCTTGCGCAACTTTTGGGGAGAAAAGCTAGGTGTTGCTCCTGAAGATTTAAAGGAGTTGCCAGATGGTCGTGCGGTTACCGATTTGATTCGGGCTAAAACCATGAAGAAGGGTGGGGTAGGTTATGTACAGCCGGACTCTGGTTCCTTTCCTCAAATGGCAGATATGAACAAATTCGTCCTTCTTTGTGAAGCCCTACCTACCATTACTTGGCTGGACGGTACTTCCGACGGAGAATCGGCTATTGAAGAACTTGTCGAAGTTTCCCGGTCCACGGGTGCAGTTGCTTTTAATATCATACCCGACCGAAACTATACTCCAGGTTCCCCCGATCAAAAACTTACCAACCTTAAACAGGTCATTCAATTGACCGAGGATTTGGGTCTCCCTTTGATCGGTGGTACAGAGATGAATAGTCCCGGACAAAAGTTTGTGGATGATTTTGATTCTGCTGAGCTTAATCCGCACCGTGAATCTTTTCTTCGTGGTGGTCGTATCCTGCATGCACATTCCACTTTGCAAAAAGCGGCTGGTCTTGGGTATTTGAGCGATTGGGCAAAGGGGAATTTCTCCGATGTTCATAAAAAGAATGATTTCTTCGCCGAATTTGGAAAAGTATTTTCTCCAAGGGGTGAACAGGTACTGCTTGATCGTTTGAATGGGGAGATGCTTCCCGAGCAAGTAATTGCCCTTGCCGGTGAGGCAATGGTTACCTCCTGATTTTCTTAGATGGCGGGCTCCTACGTCGGATTTGGATTTGGAGCAATTCAGGGAGGACTGTTTCTTCCTGCAGCTCAGGCATCTAAGAACTTTGACCGTTTGGTGGTGGCTGAGATTGAGCCAGACATCGTTCGGGGTGTGCGTGCGAATGATGGATCGTACAGCTGTAATGTCGCCCATGCCGACCGGGTTGAAGTTGTCACTGTTTCTGGCGTGCAAACCCTCAATCCCACCGATTCGGATGATCGTGAGGAGTTAGTCGGGGCAATTGCCGAGGCGAGCGAGTTGGGCACAGCACTGCCAAGTTTTCACCTTTATGATTCTCCACCCGCTGCGGTTGCCCGACTGCTGGCCGAAGGCTTAACCCGCAAGAGTAAACGGCCCGAGCTTCCACCTGCTGTGGTTTATGCAGCAGAGAATGATTCCCGTGCGGCTACGCGATTGGAGGCTCTTTGCTGGGATCATGCACCCGCCGGATTCGGGGATAAAACAATTTTTTCCGAAACGGTTATTCCCAAAATGTGCACTGTGGTTCAGAATCCTGCCCGTATCGATGCGGATGGTCTGATTCCAATGTTCCCTGGTGCCAACCGTGCATTGTTAGTTGAAGCATACGACCGTATATTAATTGAGGATCATGTACCAGTTGGTTTCAAGCGTGGGTTTTCCACTTTTGTGACCAAGCGCCAATTAGATCCTTTCGCCCAGACAAAATTTCTCGGACACAATGCGGTTCACGCTTGGTTGGGCTACCTGGCAGAAAGCGAAGGCTTGGTCTTGATGAGTGAGGTGGGTAAACGGGACGATCTCATGCGACGGGCATTGGAGGTTTTTCAACGGGAAGTCGGACCCGGGTTGGTCCATGCTCATGCCCACGGAGGAGATCCACTCTTTAGTCCCCAGGGGATTTTGGAATATGCCAAGGATGCATTGCAAAGGATGGTAAATCCTTTCCTCAATGATCCGATCGAGCGAGTGACCCGTGATCCCATAAGGAAATTAGGATGGGAAGACCGATTGATCGGAGCGATGCGATTGGCTATAGATGCCGGTGTTGAACCACTTCTCCTAAGTGAGGGTGCTAAGATTGCTTTAAACCGGGCATCTCAGGAGACCGGTACATCTCCCGAGAAAGTTTTGGCTAAGATCTGGTCTACTGAGGCTTCTAAAGAAGAAACCCAACGGGTTCTCTCTTTGCTCCTTGCTTGAGTTGGCTTTTTTCTTCTATTAACCGGTCGTTTGATCGGTTGAGCGAAATTGAGTGATTTATGCCATTCAATGATTGCTTTTCGTTCAAAAACGATCAAATTCTATCATTTAGCCCTATGATTCAGGAAAACTCTCCAGCCCTTGCCCCCCAGCGGCGTGAACATTTGCGACAGATGTTGCGGGAAGGTGGAGTTGCCCGGGTGGAAGATTTGCGCCGTAAACTTGATGTATCGGTAGCAACTATCCGTCGGGATTTGGAAATTCTTGAGGAGGATGGAAAAGTCCGCCGGGTTCACGGTGGTGCCGTATCGATGGAGAGCCGCTTAGAGGAACCAGTTTTTGAAAACAAAACTAATTTGGCAGCCAAGGAAAAACAACGGATTGCCGAGGAAGCCTACTCACTGATCGAGTCGGATGAAGCGATTTATTTGAATGGTGGAAGCACCACCCTGTTTCTTGCCCGTTTGCTCCGGGAAAGATCGGATTTGACGGTAGTTACCAATTCTCTACAGGCAGCCATTGAATTGGCAGATTCCGGACCCCGGGTTATTTTAATTGGAGGAGAACTTCGTAGAATCAGTCAGACCATGGTAGGTCCATTGACTTCGGCTGTTCTTGCTCAGGTCCATGTGGATAAGGCTTTTATGGGCACCATGGGTTTTTGCCTGAAGAACGGACTGACAACCACTGATCCAAACGAAGCTTATTCCAACGAGATTGTCGCAGAACAAGCCGGACAGGTCATTCTGCTTGCCGATTCGAACAAGGCAGAAAAAGTTTGTTTTGCCCGTTTTTCAGATTTCGACAAGATCGATCTTTTAATCACCGATCGAAACCTTTCCGCTGAGTATACCAAATCTTTACCCAAGATCGGAGTGAAGGTACGAACTGTATAATTTTACACCCCTTATTTAAAACAACCCCTAAAAGGAGAAGAAGAAAACAAGACATGGCCACACCCGTTATTATGCCCCGCCAAGGACAATCGGTGGAAAGTTGCATCCTGACCGAATGGAAAGTGAATGTAGGAGACCAAGTCGCCGAAGGCGATGTGCTCGCTGTTATTGAGACAGACAAAGCAAGCTTTGACCTCGAGTCGACCGCCTCTGGATCGGTGCTCGCTCTCTTTTGGGAAGCCGACGACGATGTGCCTGTACTTGCCAATGTTGCTGCCATTGGAAATGAGGGAGAAGATATTGAAGAATTTCGTCCGGAAGGACAGAGTGGAGCCTCGGCTCCTGTTGTGGAATCACCCACTCCAGTAGCTACTGGTTCGGTAGCTCAATCAACGAGTCCCGTTGCCAATACTGTTCCTGCTGCTGCACCTACTGGAGGATCTCTTGTTGCCAGTTCCGGGGTTAGCCCACGGGCTCGACGCCTTGCCCTTAAACATGGGATCGATCCAGAGTCTTTGCCGGGAAGTGGCCCCGAGGGACGGGTGATCGAACGCGATATCGAGGCAGTAATTAGTGGGCGCCCAAGGCTTTCCGCCACTGCTCGTGCACGTTCTCTTTCTGAAGACTTAGAGCGTCCCGCGCGGGGTACTGGACTTGCCGGTATGGTGCGATCTCAGGACCTCAAGGTTCCCGGCTCGGTGGAAGGTGCAGAAATCTCACCGGTCAAGGGTATACGCAAGGTTATTGCCGAGCGGATGATTGAATCGTTACAGAGCACTGCCCAACTAACTTTACAGGCATCTTTCGAACTGACTAAGGCACAGGCGTACCGCAAGGAACGTTTGGACGCGGGACAGTCAAAGGTTTCCTTGAACGATGTTATCGCTCACGGAATTATTAAGACCTTGGCTGAACATCCTGAAATGAATGCGCACTTTCTAGGTGACCGAATTGCCACCTTTGAAAAAGTTCACCTCGGCGTGGCAGTGGATACACCCCGCGGATTACTTGTGCCTGTAATTAGTAACGCATCTGATCTTTCCATTGAACAGGTCTCTGCCGAGGTTAAGAAATTGGCTGGAGCTTGCCGCGAAGGAACGATTTCTCCGGATAATTTAAGTGGGGGTTCCTTTACCCTGACCAATTTGGGAATGCTCGGTGTGGAAACCTTTACTCCTGTGCTTAACGCTCCTGAAGTTGCCATCCTTGGTGTTGGCGGAATTGTGCTTAAGCCTAAACGTACGGAGAGCGGGGAGGTCGAACATGTCGATACTTTGCCATTGAGCCTGACTATTGACCACCAGGCGGTGGACGGTGCACCTGCTGCCCGTTTCCTTCAATCTTTAGTTGAGCGCCTGGAAAACACTCCAGGTGCCTAAACCGATACATTCTATCTCAAACCAAATAAGAAAAATTCCTTAAGAAGAAATGAAATACGATTTTGCTGTAATTGGAGCCGGACCTGCAGGGTACGTAGCCGCCAAAAAAGCCGCCGGTGCGGGTCTCAAGACCCTACTTGTGGAAAAGAAAAAGCTTGGAGGTGTATGCCTCAATGAAGGATGTGTTCCTTCAAAAACTTTGCTCCAAGCTGCCAAAACCTATCATCATGCCAAGCACGGTTCAGTTTTTGGAGTGAATGTGGAAGGTTTAAGCTTTGATTTCCCCAAGGCCCATTCCCACAAGAATGGAGTGATGGACAAGATGCGTGACGGTATTGCCGGGTTAATGAAGAAGTACAAAGTCGATGTAGTCGAGGGAGAGGCCGTGCTTCAGCCTAACCGTAAAATTGTGGTTAATGGCGAGGAGCATGAAGCTGACAATATTTTAATCTGTACCGGTTCTTCTCCGGCAGTTCCCCCAATCCCTGGAATCGACCAGGAACATGTGGTTGATTCCACTGGTATTCTTAACCGCGAATCCTTGCCTAAGCGATTAATCGTGGTTGGTGGAGGAGTGATTGGTTGTGAGTTTGCCTGCATGTATGCATCCGTTGATGTATCAGTTACCGTGCTCGAGGCTATGCCGGAAATCTGTCCTAATCTTGACTCGGAAATTTCTGCCACCTTGCGCAAGGAACTCGAAAAGAAAGGCGTGGAATTTAAACTGGAGTCCAAAGTCGAAGAGATTGGTAAATCCACTGTAACTTATAACGATGGCTCCAATAGCCAGGAAATTGAAGGCGATCTTGTCTTAGTGGCTACTGGTCGCCGGCCCAATGTTTCCGGACTTGGCTTTGAAGAAATCGGTTTGGAGTTTTCCCCCCGTGGTATCAAATCTGACGATCGTGGAGCGACCAATCTTCCAGGCGTATGGGTTGCTGGTGATGTCACTGGCCAGGCTTGGCTTGCTCATGCAGCCAGCCGGATGGGCGAAGTGGTGGTTAACAATATTACTGGTCGTGCCGACCGTATGCGTTTCGATGCCATGCCCGCAGTGGTCTATACGAGTCCAGAAGTCGCGGTGGTTGGGTTGACCAAAGAGGAAGCCGAGGAGCGTGGAATCAAAACGCGTTCAGGTCGTATTCCTATGGCAATTAATGCCCGGTACATTGCGGAAAATCCAGATGAAAGTGGTCTTTGCAAAGTCGTTTTGGAAAAAGATACCAATCGATTGCTCGGTGTACATATGGTCGGTGGTGCCTGCTCTGAAATGATCTTCGGTGCAACTGCCATGCTCGAAACCGAACTGCGCGAAGAGGAAATTGAAGAGATTGTATTTCCTCATCCGACCACATCCGAAATCATCAAAGACGTATTTATGGCGGTTCGTTAAGGCCCCCTCGTCGATCACTCAAACAAGAAAACTCTCTAACACCCATTCTCCATGCCAAAGTCACAAATTGTCGAACCTGCAGAGGAACGCAAAGCGGGAACAATTCCCTTCAAGGAAATTCCCCTCAATCAATACAAAGATGATTTAAAAAAGGAAGTCGAGACCCACGGGGCCGAGGCCCTTATCGGAATCTACGAGGATATGCTGCTCATTCGCGAATTCGAGAGCATGCTCCAAAGTATTAAGACCCAGGGATCATACGAAGGAATCGAATACGATCACAAGGGTCCCGCTCACTTGTCCATCGGGCAGGAAGCATCTGCGGTTGGCCAAGCCTTTCTGTTGGGAGTGGATGATCATATTCTTGGTTCTCACCGGTCTCACGGTGAGATTCTCGCCAAAGGAATGTCATCCATTCGTAAGCTAGATGATGATCGTTTGATGGAAATCATGAAAGGCTTTCTTGATGGAGATTGTTTTGGAGTGGTTGAAAAAGAGGGAGCTGAAAATGTTAAGGCACTCGCACGCAACTTCCTTCTCTATGGTGCATTGGCCGAGGTCTTCGGGCGGGCAAATGGTTTCAATCGTGGACTGGGTGGTTCGATGCATGCCTTCTTTACTCCCTTTGGAATCCTTCCCAATAATGCAATTGTTGGTGGATCTGCCGATATTGCGATGGGTGCATCTCTCTTTAAAAAGTGTAACCGCAAACCAGGAATCGTGATTTCCAATGTTGGGGATGCATCAATGGGATGTGGGCCGACCTGGGAAGCAATGAATTTTGCATCAATGCGTCAATTCCATGAATTGTGGGAAGATTCAATGAAGGGCGGATTGCCCATCATTTTTAATTTCATGAATAATTTCTACGGCATGGGTGGTCAGACAGCTGGTGAAACCATGGCCTTTGACTTTCTTGCCCGAGTTGGAGCAGGTGTTAATCCCGACTCTATGCATGCCGAGCGTGTGGATGGATATAATCCATTGGCAGTGGCCGATGCCATCCGCCGGAAAAAGACATTACTTGAGCAGGGAGACGGACCTGTGCTTTTGGAAACAATTACCTATCGATATTCCGGACATTCGCCTTCTGATGCTTCTTCTTACCGCCTCAAGGAAGAGATTGAAGCCTGGCAGGCAATTGATCCAATCGAGGCTTATGCCAAGGAAATTATCGATGGCGGACTAATTACCGCTGAACAAATTGAAGAACGTAAGACAGAAACCACCAAGGCGATGACTCAAGCATGTAGGCTTGCATCCAGCTTGGAGATTTCCCCCCGTTTGCCTTCGGAAAAAATTGCCGGGTTGATGTTTTCCAAACGTAAGGTCGAAAATTACGATCCTTCCCGTACCCCTGAACTTATTTTGCCTGCAGCAGAAAATCCACGTGTACAAGCATTGGCTAAAAAATCAAGAGCTGGAATCATCGATGGCAAACCAGTTTCAAAAAATAAAGTTTATCAATATCGAGACGCCATTTTTGAGGCCGCCTTTCATCGTTTCCAAACTGATTCAACCTTGGTTGCATATGGGGAAGAAAATCGTGACTGGGGAGGCGCTTTTGCATGTTACCGCGGATTAACCGAGTCTTTGCCTTATCACCGTTTATTCAATTCTCCTATATCTGAAGCTGCGATTGTAGGATCGGCTGTTGGGTATGCCTTGCAGGGAGGACGTGCTTTGGTTGAGTTGATGTATTGTGATTTCATGGGCCGTGCAGGAGATGAGATTTTTAACCAGTTAGCCAAGTGGCAGAGTATGTCCGCATGCGTGCTGGAAATGCCGGTAGTTTTACGGGTGTCTGTGGGATCAAAATATGGTGCTCAACATTCTCAGGACTGGTGTGCGATTTGTAACCATATTCCTGGCTTACAGGTGGTCTTCCCTTCCACTCCTTACGATGCCAAAGGTATGCTTAATACTGCATTGGCAGGCAGTGATCCAGTTGTCTTCTTTGAAAGTCAGCGCCTCTATGATATTGGCGAGCTTTTTGAAAAGGAAGTGCCTGAGGGATATTATGAAGTTCCATTTGGACCTCCCGCTCAACGCAGAGTTGGAAATGATGTGACCATTATAACTGTGGGTGCAACCATGTACCGGGCTTTGGAAGCTGCGGATATTCTTGAACAAAAATATGGAGTAACTGCGGATGTTTTTGATTGCCGCTCGATCACGCCATTGGATTACGAACCACTCGTTGAATCGGTTCGCAAGACCGGGAAGGTATTGCTTTCATCCGATGCTTGTGAGCGCGGATCTGTGATGCAGGATATTGCATCCAAATTAAGCCAGTTGGCCTTTGACGAGTTGGACGCTCC
>JAQXCL010000084.1 GCA_029251885.1 Opitutales bacterium
ATGAGGGCAAAAAGCATCAAGCAGGCTTGGGAAGAGCAAAAAGCAGTCCGTGAAGTAATGATGTTTTTACAAACTTACGGAGTGACTGATGCACTCTGCCTTAGGCTGGTAAGGAAATACGGAAACGAAGCTAAAAACCTGCTAGAATCGGACCCCTATCGGATTATCAGGGAGGTCAAAGGGATTGGTTTCAAAACCGCAGACCGTATTGCACTGAACCTTGGACTAGCTAGCAATGGGCCGCCCCGAATCGATGCAGGCATTCTTCATGTAATGCAGGAATGCGAAGATCAAGGTCATACCCATTTTGAACGGCGTGAAATTGCTCTGCTTGCTACCGAACTTTTGGAGGCAAACTCACAGGAAGTAGAGAATCGAATTACCGTCCTAATCACTCAAGGAGACATCGTTCATTCCAGTCAGGATTGGATTCAACAACCAATAACGGCTAGAGCTGAATATACTCTGGCACAGTCACTCAACTTATTACTTCAGGGCAAGTCCAGTCTCCCACCAATCCTCATCGACAAAGCAATTGAGTGGGCACAAGCAAAAGCAGGCTTTGGCTTTGCCCAAGGTCAGGAGGATGGCGTCCGCCAGGCCCTTGCGTCCAAGGTTTCAATTCTCACCGGCGGACCAGGAACCGGTAAAACTACCATTTTAAATGCACTCGTATCGATTCTTCGGGCAAAGAAGACTAAAATCTTTCTAGCTGCTCCAACTGGGCGAGCAGCTAAGCGAATGTCGGAAAGTACTTCCCATTTCGCACAGACTGTACACCGGTTACTTAAGTTTGATCCTTCGCAGGGCGGGTTCTGCATGAATGAACAAAATCCATTAATTTGTGATTATCTGATTATGGACGAGTCCAGCATGCTCGATGTCCGACTAGCCGCTGCCCTAGTTCGTGCTCTACCTGCAAATGCACACCTTTTATTAGTTGGCGATGCGGATCAATTACCCTCCGTGGGTTCAGGGAATGTACTCAAAGATTTGATTGACTCTAACGACTTACCGGTAACCAGGTTGGAAGTTACTTTCCGGCAAGCTGAGGATAGTGGGATTGTGGGGTTAGCTCATGCCATTCTTTCTGGAAAGACAAGCCCGCCCCCCCCGGCCGAACCCTCTTCTGCCCTACCCCGGCAGCAGGATGTACATTTTATTCGAGCTGAATCTCCGGAAGAATGCGTCCAGGTAGTATGCGATCTGTTTGCTCGCATATTACCAAAATCATTTTCTGTTAATCCCCAAGCTGACCTGCAAGTGCTAGCTCCCTTACATCGTGGAGTCGGAGGAATTGGTAACCTCAATGATCAAATTAGAAATTCAGTTAATCCAAATGGGGCAACCCATGTAATGGGAAGCATGCTTTTCCGCGAGGGAGATAAGGTGATTCAAAGCCGTAATAATTATGACAAGGATGTTTTTAATGGTGATCTTGGAATCATTCAAAAGGTTGATTCAATCAATGGAGTGCTTGAAATTAATTTTGAGGGTCGCCTGATAAAATACGAACGCATGGAAGTTACCGATCTGCAACCTGCCTATGCCATATCAGTTCATAAAAGTCAGGGAAGTGAGTACCCTGTGGTTATTTTCCCTATCCTTAAGCAACACTTTATGATGCTTCAAAGAAACCTTGTTTATACCGGGCTAACAAGGGCGAAGAAGAAAGTTATCTTTGTTGGAGATCCAGCCGCTTATGCGATGGCAATACGCAATGATAAAACCCTAACCCGGCAAACAGACTTGATACGTAAGTTTAAAGAACTTACAGGATCTACTTAAGTGCCAAGTAGCAGGCAAAAAAGAGAACAATATATGCGGGAGCAGCTTTTAACAGGTTATCACGCTCAACTTTTAAATGAAAAACGACTGCCGAGCACATAAGTAAAGAAAGAAGGATTGCCGCCGGACGAATGAGGAAAGGTGCCCAGTGTCCGCAAAGAAAGCACATAGAAATTATAACTTTCATACACCCAACTCCATACATCGTACGCTTAGACAATCCATAGACTTTAAACTCCTCAGCTATATTTCGTGCCCTTTTCCCTCTAAAACGAGTAGGTCTGTTAGCCCGCCAGGTCCAAACAGAAAGTAAAATAACTGCTAGTCCACAACGGATAATAACATGCTCTAAAGATTGCCAGGCTTCCATCAGAATGAGAGAGGGAACTTAAAGCAGTTAACCCTAATTATCCATCGAGTAACATCTGTAGATGCTCGGCATACCAGAACAAGGAGTAGGTTCAGCACAATCGCCCGCCTAAACAGCAGATGAAAAGATAGATAGTTTTACGTCAAGCTTTGGGGAACCACAACCTGAACAACTTATATCCTTTTTTCGTTTACTGGAACGCACTAGGATTTCTGAATTTCCAGAACAATCCAAGCATGTAAACTCGTAGATCGGCATGAATAAAAAGGAGGGAATTAATAATTTCCCAACAATTCAATAAAACGAACGATCATATAGTAAAAGGAGACAAGCACTCCGCCTCCAAACAGCCCAATGAACATAAAGCTGGTCAATTTCTTGACCCCTTCCGCCTCAAGAAACTTGGGCTGCTTTTCCATTGATCCAAGCATAACGATCAAATATACCACAATGGCAAAAATGGGCATGGTTACCATAAACCAGTCGAATTCACTACTCATCCATTTAATGATGTTGATTGCACTGACTAAGTCAAGGAGGACGAAGTCCAAACAAACTTTTTTTCCTTCCTCAATAAACTCTTTATTTTAGGTAGCTTGTGGAATCAATCATTCATTGATACGGTTTTTTATGTTCTCTTAACTTGCGCTCGCCGTATACCTCGAGTTCTGCATCATAATATGAATGATTTCTGCATCCCAAGGCCAACAAGAACAGAGCAGTTCCGCTCACATTCGCCATATTGTCTGCTTAAAATTTAAACACGAAATAACTACCGAGAGTATACTGGAGGTCGAAAAAAAATTCCCTGCATTACAACTGTCTATTCCTGGGATTATTTCCATTGAATGGGGATTAAATAATAGCCCAGAAGGATTAAATAAAGGATTCTCCCACTGCTTTATAGTTACCTTTGAAAACGAGACCGTACGATCAACATATTTACCCCACCCCGCCCACCAAGCCTTTGTTGAAATCCTCAAGCCACTGCTTGATGATGTATTTGTTATTGATTACAACCTATGAAAAAAACCTTCATTCTCCTTATGTTATGCATGGGAACATTCTCGTTCCTGAGTGCAAAATTATCCACGCCATCCATTATTGGCTCAAATATGGTTCTACAAAGAGGACAGTCCTGTCCAATTTGGGGATGGTCTACCCCCAATGCATATATAAACCTAATTTTCGCTGGTAAAACCTACCAAACCAAGGCAAATCAACAAGGAGATTGGAGGATCAAACTTGATCCACTTGAGGCATCATTCAACCAACAAACCATGATTATTGCAGAGGGGCGCAGCAACGGATTTAGTCGGGTTCGTAAGAATTTCTCTACTCAATTAAAAAATCAACCTGGTTCATTGATTTACGAAAATATCTTAGTTGGTGAAGTTTGGTTATGCTCCGGTCAATCCAATATGCAATGGGGAGTAAGTTCATCCGACGACAGTGATTTGGAGACACTCTCTGCAAACTATCCTAACATTCGGCTAATTTCAGTCCCCCAGGTAGGAACCCAAGTACCCCAGAAGGATTTTGAGGGATCGTGGGAAGCGGTAAACAAACAATCCTGTGCATCCTTTTCTGCTGTTGGTTATTACTTCGGTCGCAGGCTTCATCAGATCCTCCAAGTTCCAGTCGGTTTAATAGACAATTCATGGGGAGGATCTGCTTGTGAAGCATGGATTCCTAAGGACCGTCTAATGATTCATCCCATTGCTCAACCTTACATAATGGAGTGGAGAGAAAAGGAAAGAAACTATGATTTTAATGCCTTAACAAAAAGCCATTTGGAGAAGTTGGCCAAGTGGAAGACTGAAAAAGCAAATGGTTCAACCTCACGTCCTCCTCGAGCTCCACGGAATTTGATGACTGGGCAGCACAGACCGGGCAATCTGTTCAATGGCGTACTGCATCCTATTATTGGATATGGTATCAAGGGTGCAATTTGGTACCAAGGAGAATCAAATGCTGGTCGGGCTTTTGCTTACCGGGAGATATTTCCCTTAATGGTCCAATCATGGAGGCAGGCATGGGGACAGGGCGACTTCTCATTTTACTGGACTCAACTGGCAGATTTTCGCCCTGAATCAATCATTCCAAGTGACTCAAGCTGGGCAGAACTTAGGGAATCCCAAACCATTTGCCTAAGAAAACTTGATCACTCAGGGGAGGCTGTGATTATAGATGCCGGGGAAGGAAGAGACATTCACCCACGAAACAAACAAATTGTGGCCAATCGTTTGCTCAGGCATGCACTTGCAAAAGATTATGGACAGAAAGTACCGTATGAAAGTCCAAAGTACAAATCCATGCAAATCAAGGGGAGTAAAATTATTATTAATTTTAATCACGCCGGTGCCGGCCTTTATTGCTTTGATTCAAAAGCTCCAACAGGTTTTGCCATCTGTGGAGAAGATCAAAAATTTGTTTGGGCTAGTGCAAAACTAATAGGAAAAGATCGCGTGGAGTTATGGACAGATTCGGTAACTGCACCGATTGCGGTTCGCTATGCATGGGCCGATAATCCTGTGTGTAACTTATACCTCCGGGACGGTGGGGTAACCCTGCCCGTAACACCCTTCCGGACGGATGATTTCCCCCTTACCACCATGGGTAAATAAATGAAATTTAAATCATTACCCAAAAAGTTTTCCGTTTTTTTATTCCTTAACCTACCCATCTTGGGGACTCCAGAATTAAGAGAGGAAATTCTAAAACTCGGAGAATTAACAACTGCTCCATCTTTTCATCCATTCTCACAAACAAATAAAAACGAAAACCCCAGAGCAATCCTTATTGAATCCCTGCCCTGGGAGGGTAAGGAAACCAGGGCATATGCCTGGCTAGGCCTACCCAAAGTAAGTAAAAACCAAAAAGTTCCTGGAGTTGTTCTGGTGCATGGCGGAGGAGGAACCGCATTTAAAAATTGGGTACAGGAATGGAACGACCGGGGATTTGCCGCCATCAGTATCGCAGTTGAAGGGCAAATCGACAAAAAAGTAAAAAACGAGGAGAGTAAGAGTAATGGCAATGCCAAGATGGCTTGGGGAAAACATCAATGGGCAGGCCCTCACCGGATTGGAATATTTGCCGACACCCATAAGCCTTTGCAGGACCAGTGGATGTATCATGCCGTTTCCCAGACGATACTCGCCAATTCATTACTTCGTTCCCTTCCTCAGGTTGATGATTCAAAGGTAGGATTAATGGGCACCTCTTGGGGAGGAATTATTAGTTCCATTGTCATGGGTATTGACCAACGGTTTGCCTTTGTAATTCCCGTATACGGATGTGGATTCCTGAATGAGGCAGGCAATCATTATAAACCAGCACTCGCCAATAATTCTGGTTATCTCAATGCCTGGGAAGCAGGCCACCGTTTTAACCGTGCGAGGATGCCAGTCCTTTGGTTTTCGTGGCCAGGTGATAAACATTTCCCTATGGAGATACTCCGGAAGTCCTATCAAGCAACCGCAGGACCAAATATGGTCAGCCTCGTACCTCAAATGGGCCATGGGCACGGCCCGGCATGGAGCCGGCCAGATAGTTATGCATTTGCCAAAAGGGTTATCAAATCCGGAAAAATTTGGTGCCAACGGTTAGACTCAGCTCTCTTGGACGGCCAGGCTTATGCCCGTTTTCAATCGGATGAATTCCTCGAAAAGGCGGAACTCGTTCACACAACGGACCTTGGATTCACCGGAAAAAGAATTTGGACGAGGACCCCCATCAGGTTACAAAAGAAAGCAGATACATGGCTTGCGGACTGGCCCCTACCCGACGGGACAACCGCGTGGTTCATTAATGTTCAGTCCGGTGGCTTAATTGTTTCCTCGGACTATCACGACGGGTAAAACTTGATCGATCGCCTGCTCTTCTATGCAGGCATTTCACAGGGTATGAGAGCTCCGTCCCGCATACCATGTATTATTTTTTTGTCGGCCGGACAAAAGGTGGCCAGTGCTCCCTGCCACTTTACTTTTCCATTCTCTACAAAATAATACGGAGATAGCCTCAGCCTGCCTTTCATATTTGATAAAATCCCATCATCAAAAACTGGATGCTCCATAATGGAAGGCTTCTTAAATTCCTGAATAATACAAATGGGAGATGGGTAATTATCCAAGGCTTGCTTGACGCTGGTGGTCCAATCATCGATTGATACATCATCTCCAACCACAACGCTCCTTGCTCCCCATGAACTTTCATGAAACCCACTGGCTTTTAAAACCAAGGACCTTTCTTTCTTGGAAGCTTTGCCCAGATCATTCCAGTCACTCAACGGCCGGTCTCCAACAGATGGGCCATCTAGGTATGCCCCCGGGGGTACTGGGGCAGGATCCATAATCCAAGTGACTGGAACCGTTTTAAGTAGAAGAGTCCTCTCTGATTTGCTCAAGTTTTCTCCCCAGTAGCTCTGTAACTTGGGGTGATGAAGTAATCCAAGAGAAAGTTTTTCTTCAAGAAACGGGCGCATTGCTGGAGTAACAACCAAATTCCCTGCTTCAACAGACGTTGCAAAATCTTTCATTTGAGGAACATCCGGATCAAACAATTCCCAAAACCGGTAAATCACATTGATTTTTTGGCCATTCAATAAGGTTTCATCCCCAACAAAGGAAACCTCATCCGGTCGAGCGACTTCAACCTGCAATCCTTGCTTTCTTAACTCTTCGCCCAAGCAATCCATTTCCGGGCGATAAGTGGCTGACTCTTCGCTGACCAGTATGGCAAAGTGAGCAGACTTTCCCAGCTTGCCAGCCTGGCTAACGAGAGAGTCACCAAAAGCTTTAGCCATTTTGGGCGAACGATCTTTCAAATATATACGGCCAAGATGGTCAGTTAGTCCGATTCCGCCAGGTACGGAATCCCATTCGGCCAGTGCAAACCCATCACGCGAAGGTAATAAGTCAGGCCGAAGTACCGGAGGGAGTACCCCCCGGACGTTTAGTGAACGGGAATGGTTGACCAACCAGTCGGGCTTGCCTGCATCTAAGTATTCAGAAACCCAGGGGACACGAAGCTCCTCGTTTCGAAGAATTTTTTCGCCCGCGGCTGATTTCAAATACAATCTCTCAAGTGCCTGAAAAAAAGAAAGTCCAGCATCGCCAAGCTCCTTAATGAATTCACCAACATGATCTGGTAATGTCCAGGATTGGCTAGACCACTTCCATGATTTCCCCGCAAAAAGGGAGTCTTCGGAAAACTTTTTAATTTCCTCCCAAGTTAGTTTACTTGGGGGAAGTTCCGGATCAGTCGTCAATTTGAATATCCTTATTTCGTTGCCGCGGACAACCCGCCCGCAACCAACCATTCACAAAACGATCGAGATCACCATCCATTACTCCTTGTACACCAGATGTTTCTACACCGGTACGCAAATCCTTGACCATTTGATAGGGCTGAAAGACATAGCTTCGAATTTGATTCCCCCAACCCATTTCACCCTTATCACCATAAAACTTTTCCATCTCTACCCGCTTCTCATCCTGTTGTCTCTCATAGATTCTAGACTTCAAAGCCCGCATAGCAGTCTGTTTATTTTTCAACTGGGAGCGTTCATTCTGGCATTGTACCACAATATTAGTGGGCAAGTGAGTAATCCGAACTGCGGAATCGGTCTTATTTACATGCTGCCCACCCTTGCCACTCGAACGATAGGTATCAATACGTAAATCATCATCCGGAATATCCATATCAACATCATCATCCTCCATTTCGGCGATCACATCGACCGAACAAAAAGAAGTGTGGCGACGCTTATTCGAGTCGAATGGACTAATACGGACGAGACGATGAACACCCCGTTCTGCCTTGGCATATCCGTAGGCATTCATCCCATCAATGCGCAGGGTGCACCGACTAATTCCCGCTTCCTCACCAGGTTGAAGATCTTGAATATCGACATCAAAGCCACGCCGTTCCGCCCAGCGCACATACATACGCATCAGCATGTCCGCCCAGTCGCAAGACTCAGTTCCTCCTGCCCCAGCATGTATGCTCAGCAAAGCCGGTCGAACATCCATAGGTTCACTAAGAAAACTTTCGACTTCCAACTCTTCAATTTTTTCGACCAAGCCCTTTAATTCTTTTGAGAATTCAGCGGACAATGCAGTATCTGACTCATCTTCATCACAAAGTTCAGACATTGCTTCAATGTCACCGACCTGATTTTTGAAACTCTCAATCTTTTCTACAATCTGCTTCAGGCGATTACATTCAGAACTTACTCGCTTGGCTTCATTTTGATCGTCCCAGAAGGTTGGACTGGACATCTGCTCCTCCATTTCCACGATGCTTATTTTTTTCGCATCGCATTCAAGAAAGGACCATAAATGGTTGGTTCTTTTGAGTAGGGTTTGCAGTTCAGCTTTTTCTTCCGGGGTAATCATATAAAATTTATCAAACGGTAAAGTCGGTTCCCTCAGGTACATCTAAGTGAAGTCCACATTCCCGACCATGGCCACCATGGCGCGCATCTTCAGTTTTCTCGACTTCACTAAGTTTTCGGGTGCTGTGCCAATCACCAACAGAATCATAATCCATACCCTCCAATGGATGATAAGGAAGATGATTCTTGGGTAAATATTGGTAGGTCTCCCGATCTTCCCAGTCCAAGATAGGATAGAGTTTAAGAACGCCGTTTTGCCGTTCCAAAAAATTCAGGTTCTTACGATCCGTGGCCTGAGTTCTGCGCAAGCCTGCCATCCACACTGTTGCATCTAAATCCTGCAATGCCCGGTCCATTGGTTCTTTTTTATTCATCCAATTGTATTTGGACATTCCATCCTTTCCCTGCTCCCATAATTTACCAAAAGAAGCTTCCTGAAAAGCAGGAGATAGGCGGGCAGAATAAACCATTGCCTTAAAATTTAATTTTTCCTGTAAGTTCAGTGCGTATTCATAAGTTCCGGGAAACAAATATCCAGTATCTATAAAAACGATGGGAATTTCCTTACTTGCTTCCCTAACCAAATGAATCATCACGGCACTTTGCAGACCAAAACTTGTAGAAGTTAGCAACCCAGTGCCAAATTTCTCCCATGCCCAATGGATCCGCTCAGAAGCATCCATCCCCCCAAGGGTTTCATTGGCATCCCCCAAATCTATTTGTTCAATTGTCATATGGTGCAAAGGTCCATCATGGCAAAATTTTGCCAGTGAGTAAAGAGTGGGCATCAATTATGACTCAGGGAAATAGGATTGGCTCAATCATCCGAGTTGCTTATTTTGAAAATCATGGACGAAATCGAGCAACTTTGCCACCGCTACCCGGCTTTAAAATCTTGTGAAGATTCAATACGTGAATCTTCCCAACTGCTCGTAGACACATTTCGTTCGGGGAATAAACTTTTGCTTTGTGGTAATGGTGGAAGTGCTGCCGACTGCGAACATATCTCAGGCGAATTGATCAAACGCTTTAACAACCCTCGTGTACTCACTCCCGAATTATCTGATCGATTGGGCCCAGAACTTGCCCAGAACCTGCACGGCGGACTGCCAGCTCTTTCTCTTCCTTCGATGGTAGGATTTCATACCGCATTTGCTAATGATGACGATCCTAGCTATGCTTTTGCCCAGCAAGTGCTCGCCTTTGGAAAAAGCGGAGATCTCCTCTTAGCCATAAGTACCTCCGGTAACTCACGAAACTTACTCAATGCAGTCAACACGGCCAAAGCAATTGGAGTAAAAACACTTGCACTTACAGGTAGTTCTGGTGGAAAAATCGCTCCCCTTTGCGACCTCGTGATTATGGCCCCTGCTCACAAAACCCCAGATATTCAGGAATTGCACTTACCCATTTACCATGCTCTTTGCACTGTTGTGGAAAACCGTTTATTTCCCGACCCGGCATAGATGCCAGAAATCCTACCGAACCCCTTAGACTCCCTACCCTGCGAACTCTCTTCGCTGGCAGTAGAGTTAGCAAAAGTAACAAAAATTTCCGGAGGACGCTTATTATTGGTGGGTGGCTCTGTTCGTGATCTTTATTTAGGATCATCTCCCTCAGAAATCGATTGTGAAGTCCAAGGCTTATCGATCGATCAGTTAAAATCCACGCTTTCAAAAAACTATACCTGCCATGAGGTGGGAAAAGCTTTTGGTGTGCTCAAATTACGCAACCTGCCCGTCGAATTATCTCTTCCCCGCACCGAGATAAAGACTGGAACGGGACACAAAGGATTTTCTGTGGATATCGACCCCCATCTCCCCTTTGAACGCTCTGTCCAGAGACGGGACTTTACCATAAATGCAATAGGCTTAGATCCTCTAACCAGTGAACTACTCGATCCAACTGGTGGCATTTCAGACATTGAGAGACGTTTACTCCGCCACATTGGTCCAGCTTTCTCTGAGGACCCCCTGCGCGTCCTCCGGGCCATGCAATTCATTGCCCGCTTCAACTTAAAAATTTACCCCCAAACCCTTAGTCTGTGCAAGAGTATCTCCATGGAGAACCTTCCACCAGAGCGCCTTTTTGAAGAATGGAAGAAATTACTCATCAAGGGCAATAATCTCTCCGCCGGACTCAATTTTTTAAAGGATTGTAATTGGCTAAAATATTTCCCTGAACTTCATGCCTTGGTTGAATGCAAGCAGGAACCAGAGTGGCACCCTGAGGGCGATGTCTGGGTACACACGCTTCATTGCATGGATGCATTTGCCCGCGAAAGAACAGGAGATTCTTGGGAAGACCTTGTGGTTGGATTTGCTGTGCTTTGCCATGACCTAGGAAAACCGATGACCACAGTAATTGGAGAGGATGGACGCATACGATCTCCCCTTCACGAACCAAGAGGAGAACAGCCTACCCGTGCTTTTTTATCCAGGCTCACCAATCAGGTAGAACTACATGAACAAGTAGTGCCCCTTGTTCGACGCCATTTAACTCCGCGCACTTTTTACAAAGACCAAGCAAGTGATGGTGCCATTCGCCGTCTTGCCAGTGTGGTGAAAAGAATCGACCGCTTAGTCAGAGTGGCTGCTGCAGATATTGCTGGTCGACCACCTCGAAATGATGAGTTTCCCGAAGGCCCCTGGTTACTCCAACGAGCAGAGGAATTAAAAGTGAAAGACTCTGTACCCAAACCAATAATTCTCGGCCGGCACTTAATTAAAAAAGGGATGAAGCCAGGTGCTGACTTCGGTCCTATTTTAGAAAAGTGTTTCGAGGCTCAATTGGATGGAAGATTTGATAATTTAATATCAGGACTTGATTTTTTGGAAAAACAGATACCTATTAGATAAATGCGTTTATGTATAGTTTTATCCCTTTGCATATTTAAACTAGCGCTACCTTCCTTTGCCGAGAAAAATCAAACCTTAGAGCAAATCTTCGAAACACTTGATTCCCTAAAGTTTAATTACACTAAGGCTAGCAATTTTCTTAATGAAAATGAAAGGGCGAGGAAGGAATCGGCCAAGAAAGACGCCGACCTCCCTCTTAACATAAGGCAAAGAAATCATCAGAAAAGAGTAAGTGAATCGGGCTGGCTAGAGCTTTTTCAAAATGAGAAAAAAACTTACGACGAGTACCTCTCATTCTTGGTTCATACCTTTGTCACTCTTCCTTTTAATAATGAGAGATTTGAGGAGATTAAAAAGGAACTCAACCAACAGCATCCAGATAACTGTAAAAACTCCCTAACCGAATCATGGACAACTCAACTTGGACTGCTCGCTCAAAAAATTTACCCGCACCTTGTTAACCAGAACATTAATAAGAAGAAAGCGGCATTCTTTGCAAAGTTAACCAAACCAGGAGGGGGCACAAAATTTGAAGATTTTCTTCATTTCATCAAAATTGGTGCGGAACCACAAAACTGGGAGGCTCAGAATGTTTATTCCTTAGCGGCCTTACGTGCAGGTAAAATCTCTACCGCAAGATCGGAAAACAAGAAATTAATTCTCAAGGCAACCAAGTATTCCCGATTGGACGAACCGGAAGATCAATTTAATTTAAGAAATAGAAAACACTTAAGGACATACAGATTACAACGGGCATTGATCGAAGCAATTGATGGCAACAAGAAGGAAGCCACAAAATACCTTTCTGAAGCCATGGATATTGCACCCACTCATTCACCGAGTAATGAACTCAAAAAAATAATCGATGAAACCAAGTTTATACTTGGTCAATCACAGCAGTAAGAATGTGTAAGTTTATTTTTCTCTCCAGGTAGAAATCAAGCTACCTTAGAGGAAATAAATGCAAGCAGAGTATCCCCTATTGCTTGCTCTTTAGTTCTACCTATCAGTTGATTCTTTGTACTTGGAGACCTTTGCTTTCACCATAGCAAGTTCATCCTCGCTTAATTTCTTATATCCCCTCCCGACAGGCCATCCGTAGCCCCAACGGTACCAGGTTGGAAAATGCGGAGCTCCTCCTATACGAACGGCTTCATACATTAATTGAGCGAGTTTTGGATTGCCCGTCTTTTTCTCCACACAATTTTTAAACTCAAGATCTGCCTGTTCCCGTTCTTTCTCAGTGCCACCTCGCCAGTAGGCCAAGTCATGCTTATGGCAGCATTCTTTCCATAACTCGGGATTTTCAAAGGTGCCATCAAGGAACAAACTGCACCCATCACTGGTAAAATCAGTTAACTCAGAAAGTGAATCCTTGCAGGAGATGGATGCTGAAAATAAAAGGCCTGCCCAAAGAAAAGAATTAAGTCGATTCACGAAGTCTTTTGTCCTAGCTGAGCAAGGCTGGAATCGCTGGGCAACTGAAATGCACGCAGACCAAAAATAGGCAGGGTTGCCAAAAGATGATCAAAAATGTCTGACTGTATAGCTTCGTATTCAATCCATCGAACATCGTTCACAAATACATAGATCTCGATGGGAACACCCTTTTCGCTGGGGGCTAACTGACGCACCAGAAAGGTCATACCTTCTTTATGTATGCTGGTGTGGGATCGTAAGTATTCCTTACAATAGGCACGAAAGGTTCCAATGTTGGTTAAATTTCTTCCATTGAGTAAAGGAGCTGCCATCCCGTGTTCATCTACCTTCATTCCAGAATCACCAATTTCGTTCTTCTTCGATTTTAAATAATCATCAATAAGATCAATTTTTTCTAAATCTTCGACCTCTGACTTTTTTAAAAAGCGCACGCTTGAAAGGTCCAGTGATATACTTCTTTTAATCCGTCTGCCCCCAGACTCACTCATCCCCCGCCAATTTTTGAAAGCATCACTGACCAATGCGTGTGCCGGAAGTGTGGTAATAGTCTTGTCCCAATTTTGCACTTTTACTGTGGTCAGGGAAACATCAATCACATCTCCATCCGCACCATACTTAGGCATCTCCACCCAGTCTCCTTTCCTGACCATATTATTGGCGGTCAATTGAATGCCCGCGACCAATCCAAGAATAACATCCTTAAATACCAGCAAAAGAACAGCAGTAAGGGCACCAAGACCGGAAAAGAAATATAAGGGGGATTTATTTAGCAGGATGGAAAGAATGAAAATAACCCCAGTTGCGTTAAAGAGGAGTTTTATTGCCTGACAAATCCCTTTCAATGGAAGCTTGGATGATAACTTAGATTCTTCCCATGCCTTATAAATTGCATTTAGCAATGCATCCACACTCCACAACGCAATTACCACAAGATAAAGATTAACCACAATCTCCACAATTCCTGGAACCAATTCATAGGAAATTAAAACAACCTTGGATAATGCACTTATTACAAAAGCTGGAACCACATGGGATATTCGATGAAAGAATTTTTCATCAAGCAAATGCTGGCCGATCTGAGTATTTGACTTCTTAACAAGCGAACGAACCAATCCGAGAATAAATCCTTTAACCAAAAAGTTCGCCACCCAGGCAATTCCAAGAACAAGCAATACGGATAGGACCAGGCTAATCACATAAACTGTACTTTCCTGAGCACCCAGTCCAAGAAAATCAAGAGTCTTCATCATGAAAGAATTATGTAGGTTGGTAATATATTCCATAGTGCGGTTAGACAATGGATATGCGAAAAGTTAGACAACCCAAAAGAGCAGGTATGTTTAAAGACTGCCTGCAGGAACAAAGGTAATAAAACTTTGCATTTTGAAAAAGATTACCCCTTTAGGCTTTCTCCAATCCAATTAATCACTGCATCAATCATTGGCTTTTCGCCATTTTCAGAAAATACATGGTTTGCACCCGGTATCTCCACTAGTTTTTTTGGCTCATTAGTGAGGGCAAAAATTTCATGGGTATCTTCAATTGGCACCACATCGTCCGTGCTTCCATGAACAAATAATAGGGGAACCTTTATTTCTTTAACCTTGGATGCCGTGCTTTTAATAGATTCAAGATCATTTTTAAATATGGATGAAAGCGGGCAACTTGATTCCTCCCACATACATCCAGAGTCTGGTATCTCCTCTGCAAATTCACGCTCATAAAATGCCTTCGTGTTTACCATTCCTGCAAGGGAGATCAAGAACTTGATACGTTCATCGGAAGCCGCAGTTAATACTCCTACCGCACCACCCATGCTATGACCGGCATATATGACTCGATATCCTGAATCATCAACCGCAGATAGAACTGCTTTCAAATCATCCACTTCCTTGGAAATAGTCGATTGCCTGAAATCGCCCCCTGAACCTCCATTACCCGAAAAAGAAAAGCGTAACACGGGCAAACCCTCGGTAGCTACTGCCTCGGCAAGTGCCACAACAAAAGGACGATCCTTATTACCTGTGACGCCATGTCCTATGATCAAAAGATTGCGGGCATTTTCCTGCCCGGCGTGAAAAGTATAATCGAGGATTTCTCCCTGCTGATTCTTGATCGTTGCTTCCATAGACTCTTGGGATAACTAAACCTTGCCCATACTGGCAAGCATCCAACTAACAAAAGTAAAAAAAAAGGCCGGCCTCGCACTAAGCGAAACCGACCCTTGTCATTTAAATTCTTAAACTTTTTAAATTAGGCAATTTCGGAAGCGTGAAACTCTAACCAGTCGTCCAAGTTGTTTAAATTTATCGCATCCTTAGGGTCTCCATCTGTTAATCCATTTGCCGAAAGAATGCTTTGGCGGGTCGCATCGTCGTGAATGTATCCAGTTATGGATGCATTGAGGGAAGAAACAGTCTCGCCATCAAGCTTCACACCGGACTGTGATTTAATCCATGCTTCGAACTGTGGGTAGGTCGGTTTGGAGTCAGTGATGTAGGAATGAACGGAATCAGCATTCAAACCCAAGGCATCAATCACCATCGAATCATATCCAGCACCAATCCCAGGGTATCCATCGGCAATTTTTCCGGCAGCTTCCAGGGAAACTTTTTGCCAAAGGCGTGGAAGGTGAAGAACGCCTAAAGGTCCGGCTGTACCGGAACTAATCAGAGGAACTATTTTTGACATATTTTATATATTTACAGGTTTACAATCTAGAATAAGAAATAATACCTCTACCCAAAAGGGTTGAAATTTCATTCAAATTGGGTCGACAATTTCTGCGCCTTTCAATTCAAAGGTAAAGATTATTTAGCAAATTTTACTCAACAAAAAATATGAGCACCAAAGAAAAAAGAATCGGATTTGTCGGCCTCGGTCGGATGGGCGCCAATATGGCACGCAACTTAAAGGATAAAGGCTATCAAATTAGCACAGTCTATGACATTAATGAAAATGTGGCATCCTCCCTTGCCAATGAACTCGGTTCGCAAACTGCCTCTTCCTTATCTGAGGTAACTGCTAATTCTGATATCATTCTCACCGTTGTCACGAACGATGCCGCCATGGAGTCGATCTTTTTTAATAATGAAGATAACCTGTTTTCAAATTCCTCAGGCAAATTGTTTATCAATTGCGCCACCCTTTCTCCTGATCTTCATATCCGTCTGGAAAGCTCAGCGGCAGAAATAGGGGCTCAAACCCTTGAGGGATGTATGGCTTCGAGTATTACTCAGGCACGCGAAGGCACACTGTATTTAATGATCGGTGGGCAGAAAGATGTTTTCAATTCTGTTAAGGACTTGCTTGACGATTTGAGCATCAATTTACGCTTCGTTGGCGAAGCCGGTAAGGCAGCACAGGTCAAAGCCCTGGTCAATATGGTTATGAATATTAACACAGCGGCCCTCGCAGAAGGCCTGGGTATTGCCGATGCTCTCGGACTCGACCTCAATATGATCTGTGAAATATTTTCCCAAACCGGAGCCAATTCGCGTGTACTTGAGACCGATTCAGAGGATATGATTGACCGCGACCATGAGTGCTACTTCTCCGCCGATCATGCCGCCAAGGATTCAGGAATTGCGATTTCCGTGGCCGAAGCAGCTGGAATCAATGTTCCGTTGGCAAGGGCCACTCTTTCACAGTACGAAAAAATGGTCGAAGCCGGTCTGGGAGAACTTGATAAATCTGGAGTTGCCGAGCTCACCTTTAAAGGAAGAGGTACAGGCAACTAAGCCTGATTGGACTTAGGTATTTAAATTACCGACCCCTAGCCCCGCCCGAGCGGTGCCCAGGGTTATGGCTTCTGCGCGACCGGTTTGACTGGCCTGAATTCCCCTGAAAACCTCCGCCATTCCTTCGGTTAAAACCACCTGAGTTTTGCTTGGATGGGTTATTCGTTTGAACCGGAACATCAGGCAGTGAAACCCCCTCGGTAGATAGTCTCTCCATTTCCTTCTTGGATAAACGCTCAACCGCTGCCAGTGCCGATCGGTCTTCTGAGGTTATAAAGTTAATCGCCACCCCAGTCGATTGTGCCCGCCCAGTTCTTCCAATCCGGTGAACATAATCCTCAGCCTGCGGGGGGAAGTCGTAATTAATTACATGGGAGATTCCTTCCACATCAATACCACGTGCCGCAATATCTGTTGCCACAAGTACACGAATCTTACCGCTCTTAAAATCACCCAATGCACGCGCCCTTTGACCTTGTGAACGATTTGAATGAATAGCACCGGTAGTTATTCCTTTACGGGATAATTGACGGGCAATACGGTCCGCCCCGTGCTTGGTTCGGGAAAAGACTAAGACCATACTAAGTTCAGTATCTTTTATTAAATGCTGAATGAGGTGCATTTTCTGGGGCTTTTCAACCTTGTAAACGTATTGCTTTACTGTGTCGGCTGGGTTTGTCCGTCTACCAATCTCCACAACTTTTGGATTTTTTTGAAATTGATGGGTTAGTTTCTCAATTTCTTTAGATAATGTTGCAGAAAACAGAAGGGTTTGTCGTTCCCTGGGTATGGCCTGTACAATTTTTCGAATATTCGGAAGGAAACCCATATCGAGCATTCGGTCTGCCTCGTCCAATACCAAATATTCAAGTCCTGAAAAATCAACGCATCCCTGGTCCATCAAATCCATTAACCTACCTGGAGTTGCAATGACCAATTCATCGCCTCTTCGTAAGGCCTGTTTTTGCGGGCCTTCGCCGACACCGCCATAGACCTGAGCTACTCGTAGTTGTACATATTTCGAATAGGTGGACACATTCTCACCTATTTGAACCACCAATTCACGAGTGGGAGAAAGCACCAAAGCACGGGTACCTGTTCGTCCCGACTTCTTAGCTCGATCATCCAGCTTTTCAAGCATTGGCAAGGTAAACGCAGCGGTCTTCCCAGTACCGGTTTGTGCAATTCCCGTAAGATCCCGACCTTCCAGTATTAAAGGAATGGAAGATGCCTGAATGGGCGTGGGGGTTTCATACCCGGACTCTTTAATCGCCCGTAATAAATTAGGGCCGAGCCCAAGTGTTTCAAAAGACATCGGCCCACCCTACTCCTTTTCAAACTATTGGCGATGGCATAATCTATGCCTATTCATATTTCTGCTAATCCGGTTCAAGGGACAAATAATTGATTGGTCTTATTTACCCTTTGTTAGAACGAACGGATAAATGGGAAAAAGTAAAAACTAAAGCCGGTAGGGACTGTGAGTATAATTTAATTCGTCCAGTATCCGTTCCAATTTCCGGCCATACTCCTGATAGATTTCCACCGGATCTCCCGCATCCGAGTTTTGGGAATCCGTGTCGTGAAAGACAGCGGCCAGATGGGGCTCGATCGAGATACCCCCGTCATAGCCAATCTCCAGTAAGTCTGTTAAAATTTCGCGTACTTTGCCCTGCCCTTTGCCGGGATAAAGATATACTTCTTTACCCCCATTATCCTCACTCGGTTCCAGGCAGTCCTTGATGTGCACATAAGCAATCTGTTCGCGTACCTTCTGATAAAATTCCCACGGGTCCTGCCATGGATTTCCAGGCTTGGAACGATCGCGGTTAAAAACTGGATTAGCAGTATCGAAGACAAGTTTCATACCAGGTACTGCATCGAGTAATTCGTGAGTATGCTGCCAGCTTAACCCACCATAATTCATACAGTTTTCATGCAGGGCAGTAATGCCATGCTCAGCAAATTTATCCACAATTATTCTCAGGCGGCGTATACGCTCCTCCACCATGAGGTCTTCACCCTCCACTACCTTGTAGCTCATGATCCGCACCATCTTTGCCTGCAGGGCATGCATCCTAGGAATCGCCCGATCGACCTCCTCCAGGGTGATGGAGAAATCATCCCGCACATCCTTTCCCCAGTTGGCAATGGCGGACCCAAAGGCATTTACATAAACTCCCGCACGATCAAGTGCCCGGCGAAACTCATCAAACTCAGAGTCCGAAACATCATGGATATTTTTCCCGTTCAAGCATCTCGCCTCAATTGCATTCCATCCCATCGCCAGGGTGGTGGAGATTTGAATATTTCCATCCTGCGAAGCCTCGTCAGCAATTCCTGTTAGGTACATAATTTTTTGGTGTATTTTTAAATTAGTTGGGTAGGACGATTTTTTCTCCGTCCGCCTTGGCCGATTGGTAGACCGCCTCAATCAACTCGACCGCTTTTCTCGCCTCCCTGCCATCGACCTGCGGAGA
>JAQXCL010000087.1 GCA_029251885.1 Opitutales bacterium
ATGAAAAAATTTGGAATCAATCCTCGGTTCACAAATCCGGCAAAAATGTACAAGCGACCTGTAGTTGTGCAAGTCGATGATCCTCCCATTGATGATAATTCCAAGGAAGCTATCAACAACGCCTCTCCTCTTTAAGAATTACTCGGGCATTTTAAGCCCCCAACATCCTTTCTTTATGGACAGGTAATAATATTCGACTATTTTTCGTACACAATGAATAAAAATATGACAGATTTTGGTTTAATAGGTTTAGCAGTTATGGGGCAAAATTTAGCTCTTAATATTGCCGATCATGGCTTTAAAACTTCAGTTTTCAACCGTACCTTTTCGAAAACCAAGAAGTTTTTAGATAAAAATAGTTATTGCGAAAATCTCTTCGGCTTTGAAAACCTTCAAGACTTTGTTATTTCGATTCAAAGACCTCGAAGAATCGTCATTATGGTTCAAGCCGGTAAGGCCACAGACTCAGTGATAGATTCTCTGATTCCTCTTTTGGACGAACAAGATATCATCATCGATGGTGGCAACGCTAAATGGACGGATACCATTCGCCGGGAGGCTGAGCTCAGAAATCATAAATTATGCTTTGTTGGATCTGGCGTGAGTGGAGGCGAAGAAGGTGCTCGCTTTGGACCGTCTCTGATGGCAGGGGGCTCAACTTATGCATGGGAGAAAATTAAAGATGTCTGGCTAGCTATATCGGCAAAGGTGAGTGCTACAAGTGGCAAGCCTTTGGAGGGTGCCTCGGAGGGCAACCCCATTACGGGAGGGGTTTCCTGTGCAGCATACATCGGGGAAAACGGTGCTGGTCACTATGTCAAAATGGTCCACAACGGTATCGAGTATGGTGATATGCAAATGATATGTGAGGCGTATCATTTAATGACTGATTTACTAGGTATGACAGCAAAAGAAGTGGGGGATACTTTTTCAATTTGGAACGAAGGTGAATTGGATTCTTTTTTAATGGAAATCTCTGCTGACGCTCTGCAGCAAAAAGATCCACGAACTGGTGGTTATCTGGTTGATTATGTTTTGGATGCAGCAGGGCAAAAAGGCACCGGTAAATGGACCTCCGTAAATGCCTTAGATATGGGAACTCCTGCCCCTACCGTTGCCGAAGCCGTATTTGCCCGCTGCATGAGTGCAATTAAGGAAGAAAGAGGATATGCCAGCAAATCCTTAACCGGGCCAGACGGACAAGATGAACTACAATCCTTAGATCGTTCCAGCTTTCTTGAAGCTATCCGAGGAGCTCTTTATTGTTCCAAAATATGCTCCTACGCACAAGGTTTCCAACTTATGCAAGCAGCGGCCAAAGAATACGATTGGTCCTTAAATTTCGGTGAGATTGCCGAAATTTGGAGGGGTGGTTGCATCATCAGGGCGGCTTTTCTACAGAAAATTACCGAGGCATATCAAAAGAATTCTTCCTTAGCAAATTTACTTCTCGACGATTACTTTATTGATTGCATCAAGCGTGATCAATCCCACTGGAGAAAGGTGATTGCTACTGGTGCCCTAAGAGGTGTGCCAACCCCCACCTTTTCATCCGCTCTCGCTTATTACGACTCCTATCGAAGTGCCCGGCTTCCTCAAAACCTGCTTCAAGCCCAAAGAGATTATTTTGGAGCCCATACTTATGAGAGGACGGACGAACCTCGGGGGAATTTTTTCCACATGGACTGGCTGCATCCGGAAAGACCAGAATCGAAGGTATGAATCGGTTTGTAAAAAAAGCTCTTACTTCAAACTAAGATATATTTCCTTTACCCGCTGGTAATCGGACTCACGATCAGCAGATTCCAACACAAAATCGAATTCATGCTCTCTTTGCATTTCCGTCTGGGCGTTGGCTAATCGAATTTGCATCTGTTCATCGCTTTCGCTTGCCCGTTCATTCATTCGCGATTTCAATTCACCAATGCATTGGGGGCGAATAAAAACCGTCCTTAAGCAACCATCAAGAGCCTTGGTTTCATTGCAGAATCTGCGCAAACTTGCCGATCCATTTACATCGATATTTAACAAGATATCAACCCCCTGTATTTGAGCATCTAATAAGCTATGCTTTAGGATTCCGTATTTATTACCGTGAATGATTTCATGTTCCAAAAAGCACTCATCCAAGAGTTTACGGTCAAATTCCGACTGAGTCAGAAAGAAATAATCTTCTCCGTCTTGTTCTCCTTTACGAGGTAATCGTGTGGTAGCCGTCACCAAGCGGTTGAGTGAAACGCCAAAATCCTTCATCAACCTCTCACAGAGGGTGGTTTTTCCTACCGCTGCAGGACCAGAAATTGCCAAAATTAAGCTCATACTTTGGCAAGGAGGATTCAGTAAACAAAAGATAAGGCCGAAGTCAATAATCCTGAAATTAAGATTACAGAACCAAGAGCTTCCATTCTGCCTGGTTTCCGATTCAACCATTCAATCAAATCACGCATCCTGTATGGCCAAGCTCCAAAATACAAGGCAACAACAATGAAAAAATACACAATTGAAACTAGAACTAACCGACTTTGAGCATCTTGTAAAAATGCTGCATTCAAGACCTCTCGAGAAAAAAGAAGCACCAGCATAGCCCAGCCGCGAACTGCTAAAAAGTCTGCGGCATAAACAAAAGAAAGTAAAGCCACACCGATGGCAACCCCTCCAATCAGCAGCTTGTAATTGCCAAAGTCGGCTTCGCTTAGAAACAGCACATGTCTCCATAAAAACCATGTCGTCGCAATTCCTATGAACCAAATACTAAAAGGCTTGGATCTAGGAAAACGAAGAATCGCCGATCGAAAATTTGATTTTGGACGTGTGAGCATTCCTCCAACCAGTGTAAGTAAAATGCCAGTAATCAGACTTGCCTGGAAAAGATTCATTGTATGAGTTTTGTCAGTTAATTAAAGTACCAAAGAGACTGTAAGGGGTGGCCCGGGTGACTTCGATCATACGAATTTCACCAATCAAAGATGGATCTCCCTCGAAATTTACTTTCCTAAAACATCTAGTTCTTCCCATTAACTGGCCCCTACCCTTGCGAGCTTCCCCTTCGACTAGAACCTCAACCGCGTGATCGAGCATTCGCCTGTTGGACTTAAGAGACTGTTTTTCTAGAAGGTCAAGCAGCTCGTGATTTCTTCTTTCAAGTTCATCTACTTCGACTTTTCCATCCATTTCGACGGATGGCGTACCCGAACGGTCGCTGTATTTGAAAATAAAACCCATTTCAAATCCGGCCTGAACAAACGCTTTTTTAGTTAGCTCAAAATCTTCAAGCGTTTCTCCTGGAAAACCCACAATAACATCAGTACTCAATCTCATGCCTGGAACTTTTTCACGAAGACTTTCAGCAATATGAAGAAATTTCTCAATTTTATAAGGTCGATTCATCGATTCTAGAATACGATTCGACCCACTTTGCATAGGCAAATGAGCGTGCTGCCCCAATTTAGGCAATCGACCGAACGCATCGATCAAGTCGTTCCCGAAAGCGATTGGATGCGGAGAGGTAAAACGAATGCGATGAATATTTGGTAGCTCATGAATTTTTTCCAAAAGTTGTACAAATGGCGACTTCCCATCAACTCGCTCAAACTGACCACGACCATAGGCATTTACAATTTGCCCAAGCAGGGTGACTTCTTTGACCCCAACAAGTGTTAATTCCTCAATTTCTTGCAAAATCTCAGAAATAGAGCGGTATCTCTCAATCCCTCGAGTTTTAGGAACAATGCAAAATGAACAGTTCATGTTACAGCCCTGCATGATCGATACAAAAGCAGTTGGACTATCTCCCTTGTGTAAATGATGCTTAATTTCGTTCTGAGAACCGATTTCATCACCGAGCTCGACTACCGGACCCGAGGAGCTTTTCCTCTCAAGCAGCTCAGGCACACGATGAAATTTTTGGGTACCAACGACCAAGCCCAAACCAGGCAACTCGTCAAGTAAGGTCATACCACGATTTTGAGCCATACATCCGATAACCCCAACCACTGGCTTTTTTTTAGTTGAGGATCGATTCAGAAGGCGTGAAGCCTTACCTATTGCTTTTTGCTCTGCCTTTTCACGAACACTGCAAGTATTCAAAAGAATGACATCAGCCTTTTCCTCCTCGTCCGTTATTTCATGGCCATACTCGAGCAATTTGCAGGCAACAGCCTCCGAGTCGCGCTCGTTCATTTGACACCCATAAGTTTTAATAAAGACCCTGCTCATTAGGAAGATTACTAAACTACAGAGCGAAAAAAACCGGTCAATCGCGAACCCACTTAATTACATCGTACAAAGACTCAATAACAGGGTCTTTTAATTGCCTCAACCTTTCTGCATCCACATGCCCGTGACTGTAAAGCAATGCTTTGCATCCCACTAGATTGGCAATTTCTTGATCATGCAAAGTATCTCCAATCAAAAGTACATCTTTCGGATCAAATTTAAGCTTTGAAATGTGAG
The DNA here is from genome assembly GCA_029251885.1 of Opitutales bacterium. Taxonomy (GTDB): domain Bacteria; phylum Verrucomicrobiota; class Verrucomicrobiia; order Opitutales; family Seribacteraceae; genus Chordibacter. Next base: position 4,453 of record JAQXCL010000087.1, read on the forward strand.
CTGCCGCTCGATCTCCCTTTCCCTGTGCCTCAATGTTACTAGCTCCATCAATGCACTGTACCCATTGCTTTACATTAAAAAAGCAGGCAAATGACTCGACATCCTCTTGCTCGCCCGCAGTTAGAATGGTTTGTGAAATAGAAAGTTCATTCAACACTTCAAGAGTTTCTAGTGCTCGAGAATGCAACATACATTCACTGAACCGATTGCGATATTCCTTGATATAATCATGAGCCAAGTTTTCATACTCGATACCAAAACTTGGAAGTTCTAAGGATTCATAAAATTTAGCAACTGGGAAAAAAAACTTTCTCCGGTATGAATCAACTGAAATCCGTGGCTTCATGTGACCCACAAGTACATGATTTAGGATATCAACGCACAAATTGACGTCATCTACCAATGTTCCGTTCCAGTCCCAAACCACGTGTTTTATCATTATTTTAGATTAGGGTTATCAAAAAACCACAGGTACTTAATTTCTATCCCTAGGTAAATCAAATTTGCTTCAGTTAATACTTTGCTTAGTGGTAGTTTAAAAGTAACTATGACGGTCACATTAGAAAATATGGATATTGGGGAAGAATTATTTAAAGAAAACCAAAGTTTGCCGAAATGAAATCGTTAGTCTCTCCATTAACATTCATAACCAGCTCAGTAAACACGCTTGGTATGAGTAATTATTTAGAAGTTACTTAAACATTAAGAACATTCTCGCCAAGAACCATGATCAGAGTTCTACTTTAATGCTGTTCGTTGATGACACCATTTCATTAATGCAACTCATCTAAATTTCTTGCCATCAATGGCACACTTCTCAAATTATTCAAATCCCTTTAAAAATTATCATGGCTAAAGCATCTGAAAAATCTTCCAGTAAATCAACGTCGGACCTCGATCTTGCACTTCAAGGTATTAACAAAAAGTTTGGAGAAGGTGCATTAATGAAACTCGGAGACGCTACCAAAATGAATGTCTCTGTGATTTCAACCGGTTCTCTAGCAGTTGATTTAGCTCTTGGAGTTGGGGGATTGCCCCGGGGAAGAATTTTAGAGATTTACGGCCCCGAATCTTCTGGAAAAACCACCTTCTGCCTTAGTGTCATTGCTGAAGCTCAAAGAAAAGGTGGGAATGCCGTATTTGTGGATGTGGAACATGCACTTGACCCCAAATACGCAAAAGTTGTCGGAGTAGACTTAGACAACCTCATGGTATCACAACCAGAAAGTGGAGAAGACGCACTAAATATTACAGAAACATTAATACGCTCTGGTGCAATAGATGTGATTGTATTGGACTCAGTTGCTGCACTTGTTTCAAGGCAGGAACTTGATGGTCAAATGGGAGATGCTACAGTTGGTTTACAGGCACGTATGATGAGCCAAGCGATGAGAAGATTAACCGCAGCAATTTCAAAATCTAATTGTGTTTGCATCTTTACCAACCAAATAAGGGAGAAGATTGGCGTCATGTTCGGAAGCCCAGAGACGACACCAGGAGGTAGAGCTTTAAAATTTTTCTGCTCGGTTAGAATGGACATACGAAGAATTGGACAGATTAAAGAAGCCAATGGAACAGTTACTGGATCAAGAACCAGGCTCAAAGTTGTTAAAAACAAAGTAGCACCTCCATTTACCGCCTGCGAATTTGATATAATGTACAACGAGGGTATATCCAAAACGGGATCAGTAATCGACCTAGGTATAGAGCATAACATTTTAACAAAAAAAGGTGCATGGATTTCGTATGAAGGAAACTTAGTTGGACAAGGAAGAGAAGCCGCCAAACAAACCCTGGCCGAAAACCATGAGTTGATGGCAAAAATAACTGCCGGAATCATGGAAAAAGTACAGGTTACGGTTGGATCTGTTCTTGCCCAAGGTAATACAGAAGACGGGGACTAAGGAACACCCCGCCCTACCCCGCAGTGACAGATACAATCATTGCTCTAGCCACTCCTGTTGGAGAATCGGCTTTAGCTGTAATTCGTATAAGTGGTCAAATCTCCCTTACAATTGCAAAGCAAGCGTGCAATTGTATAAATCCTAATCCACGAAATGCATATCTTGTAAATTATCGAACTTCCGATGGGGAAATATTAGACCAAGTTGTCATTACTTTTTTTAATAATGGAAATTCCTATACAGGAGAAGATTCGCTCGAAATTTCGTGTCATGGTAATCCATTAATCACCGAAATGATCTGTAAAGACCTAATTAATCGAGAGTGTAGGATAGCACAGCCTGGTGAATTTACTAGACAGGCATTCCTCAACGGGAAAATTGACCTCCCACAAGCTGAATCTGTGGCACAAATTATTGCAGCAAAAAATGAACAATCGCTAGCCTTAGCCCAACGAAATTTAAAAGGGAAACTTTCAGATAAACTTTTATCCATTCAACAGAATATCTTAAACCTACAAGCTTCAATTGAAGCACATATTGACTTTCCCGAAGATGATTTAGACGAAAATGATCAAGAAGGGATTCACCAAAATGTAAAAAAAATAGTCAAGGAGCTTGAAGCATTACTTTTACAGGCTAAAAGAACTAAACTATTAACTAAAAACATTAAAGTGGTTCTTACAGGATTACCAAATGTTGGAAAAAGCAGCTTGTTTAATGCTCTAGCAGGTAAAAATCGAGCACTTATTCACTCTGAATCAGGAACGACAAGAGATTATTTAGAATTTGATATTAAAATTGGTAAGTACTGGATAACGCTTGTTGATACAGCTGGAATTCATGATGCGGCGGAAGAAATTGAGCTAGCTGGTATTGAAATGAGTCTTGAACAAGCAAAAGAGGCTGATTTATTTCTTTGGGTGATTGATAACTCAGTCCCCCACCCTATCGAACTTCCAGGAGAATATACCAAATTAATACGATCCAAGCCAACTCTACTCATTCGTAACAAATCGGACTTGGGAGAATATAATTGGGTACCTGATTATAATCCCCCTCCCAAAGCAACAAACATTAGTTCCACTGGAAAGCGTGGTCTCAAGCAATTGGAAGCGTTATTATTGGAAATAATCCAAAATATCACAGGAGAAGGATCAGAAAATGAGTATCTCGTTGGTGTAAGACACGAAGTACTCATTAAAAACTGCTTGAACGAGTTAACCAGTTTCTTGTTAGAATCGAAAAATGGAGTTGGTGATGAAATTGTATCCATACATCTTACTGAAGCACGGAAAGAATTAGACATAATGATTGGAAGAAAAACAAATGAAGACATGCTTGATATTCTCTTTGGAGAATTCTGTATAGGTAAATAAGAATGACACTAAGGGTAAACACACCTAAAACGCCCTATGATGTTATTGTCTGCGGTGCTGGGCATGCTGGCTGTGAAGCAGCCATTGCTGCATCAAAACAAGGGGCAGATGTCCTGCTGTTAACAGGTAATTTAGATACTATTGCACAAATGAGTTGCAACCCTGCCATTGGAGGGCAAGGCAAGGGGCAAATTGTATGTGAAATTGATGCCCTAGGAGGCGAAATGGCATTAAATGCTGACTTTACTGCCATTCAATTTAAGCTTTTAAATACTTCTAAAGGGAAGGCAGTCCAGGCACCAAGGGCTCAGTGTGATAAAAAAGCCTACCAGTTACGGATGAAGCATGTTCTTGAACAACAGCCTAATCTAACACTATTTCAAGCAATGGTGGATGGATTAATTGTTGAAAACTCTTCTTGCAAAGGAGTTACCACATCAATGGGCTTTAGTTTCTATGGGAAGACTGTAGTTGTAACAACAGGAACCTTCTTACAGGCATCAACTCACATAGGGCAGTCGAAATCAGAGGGTGGAAGACTTGGTGATCATACAGCAAAAGGACTTTCCTCACACTTTATAAAGCATGGCATAAAACTTAATCGCTTTAAGACTGGAACTCCACCAAGGCTCTTAGGGAACTCTATTAATTTTAATGGTTTAGCCGTTCAATCCGGAGATTCAGATCCCACTAAATTCGCTTTTTACGACAGTAGAACAGATACCGAGATGTTCCACGTGGAACAAAATAGAAGGTGGCCAATTAAAGGCAGTCATGTTCTAGGTTCCAATTTAGTTAAATGTTTTCTAACATCTACAACAAGCACCACTCACAAGCTTATAAATGACAACCTTCATCTATCACCCCTTTACAAGGGTGATATTATTGGAACCGGTCCTCGTTATTGTCCAAGTATTGAAGATAAGGTTGTACGCTTTTCCAATAAAGATTCTCACCGTATCCATTTGGAACCTGAAGGTGTAAATACAGACGAATGGTACATTAATGGTCTATCTACCTGTTTACCATTTAATATTCAACAAAAGGTAATCCAATCCATACCTGGACTCGAGGATGCCATGATAATCCGACCTGCTTATGCCGTAGAATATGATTATGCTCCCCCGACCCAACTTAAATTGAGTCTTGAATCCTTGCTGGTTGATTCTTTATTTTTCGCCGGTCAAATAAATGGCACCTCAGGCTATGAAGAGGCTGGTGCTCAGGGCCTTATCGCAGGTATAAATGCTTCACGAAAAGCGTTAGAACTAGAATCTTTTGAAATCTTACGGAATGAAGGTTATATCGGAGTTCTCATTGATGATCTCACTACTAAAGGCGTTACCGAACCGTATCGTATGCTTACAAGTCGTGCTGAACATCGCCTTCTCTTTAATCACGGTAGTGCTGAGTACCGTTTTTTATCAAAATTTGAAACATACAACCTACATTCTCCATCAAGGAGAGAAAATATAAGAAACCAATTAAAATCCGTCAAAACATGGATCAATATTTTAGAAACTAATAAAGCTTCTTCTGGTATTACCTATGCACATCAAATCAAATCTGTTTCTACATCCGAGTTAACTTTCCCTGAATCTTTTTACAACTTGCCCCGATCAGTTAAAGAGGAAGTAATTTATCGAATAACCTATGAAGGTTACCTTAAAAGAGAAATTACTGCTGCCAAGCGAATTAAAAATGCTGAAAACTTCGTAATCCCATCATCTTTCCCTTATACAACACTACCCGGTTTACGAACTGAATGTATAGAAAAGCTAAACCAAATAAAACCAAGTACTTTAGGACAAGCATCTAGAATCTCCGGAGTTAATCCGGCAGACATTAGCATCCTTCATATTTACCTAGAACGATTCAATAAACTTTCGAAAGATGACAGTGACTAGGAATGAAATCTCAAATAAAAGTCTTGCTGAATTTGAATTAAAGAGGGCTAGGCGAATATGTGGGGTAGGGGAGTACTTAAAGCAAAAGATATTACCTACATTTGTTGAGACAAATGCAAAGGGAATATGCCTTGAGATTGGTTGTGGTCATGGTCATTGGTTGACATCTTACGCAAAGTCGGATTCTCAAAATATATTCGTTGGCATTGACCTTGTAAGCAAAAGAGTCAGGAAAGCAGACCGTAAAAGAGAATTATTTGACCTTGATAACCTTTTTTTTTTAAAGGTTGAAGCGGGCGAATTTCTTCAAGCACTACCATCTGATTTACCTATATTGAAAACATTCATAATGTATCCAGATCCATGGCCCAAAAAGAGACATTTTAAAAAGCGGATCATTCAAAGCACTTTTTTAAAATTATTAGCTGATAAATCATACTCTAACTCCAGTCTATTTTTTAAAACCGATCACGAAGGGTATTTTGATTGGACAACTCAGGTTCTAAAAGACTCTCCACATTGGATTTCAGGAAATCATAATTGGCCTCACGATGCCTCAAGTTTTTTTTCCGATCTGTTTAAAACATCTCGTATCTGTTCCGCCAAAAACCATAAGTAATGCTTATAATGCTCCTATTTTTTATTAATTCAATTAGTGGCTCTGCTTTTCCAAACACTTGTGAATTGACCATCGAGAAAGTTAAACTTATAAGAATATCCCTTTCATGATCCGATTAGCTCCATTAATTCTTCTATGCTCTGCCGTCCAGCTAAATGCGGCTGGAGGTGGTGTTAATGTCACAGCTGAAATTGTATACAAGATCGGACAGTTACCCATTACCAACTCCATGGTCACTAGTTGGATAGTATCTTTGCTTCTAATCTTTTTGATTAAATTCCTTGTTGGGAAACCACAACTTATTCCTTCAAAAGGTCAATTAGTACTTGAGTCTGTGATTGGCGGTCTACGCGGCATTATTGAACCTATTGTTGGTAAAAAGGTTTTTTTCCCATCTTTCTGGCTACTCAGCGGCCTTTTCTTTTTCATCCTCATCCAAAATTGGAGTGGTCTTCTTCCTGGCGTTGGCACTATAGGCTACGGTCATTACCTCGATAACCACTTTAGTATTAACAAACCTCTTATAAGACCCGGAAACGCAGACCTTAACATGACCCTTGCACTTGCATTGGTTGCCAACTTTTTCTGGATTTATTTCATTATAAAATACGCTGGAATAAACGCAATTATCAAAGATTGGTTTGGTAACAAAGCAGATAAGTCTGGAGTAAGTTCTATTATCTTCGCATTATTGGGAATTATCTTTCTTGCCGTTGGGTTTATCGAGGTGATTTCGATTTTATTTCGGCCAGTGTCATTAACATTTCGTTTGTTTGGAAATGTATTTGGTGGAGAAAGTCTTCTACACAGTATGTTTTATCTTGTGCCACAATTGAAATGCATATTGCCCGTTCCTTTCTACTTTATGGAAGTTCTTATAGGACTTGTCCAAGCACTTGTATTCATGTTACTTATTTCCGTTTACATTGGTCTGATTTGTAACCACGACAAGGGAGAACATCATTAAAATTTCGGTATGAGACTATATTCAATTGTAGGCTTACCAAACCATAATTAACACCAACAATAAAATTAATATGATAGAAGTACTAGCACAAGCATCTGAACAAGCATCAGGTATTACAGGAAGCATTCAATCCGCCCTTGGGTGCCTTGGCGCCGCAATTGGAGTAGGTATTGTTGGCATGAAAGCAGTTGAAGCCGTTGGACGAAATCCTGATGCAGCTAATGCAATCCTAGTTCAATCTATTATTGGTATGGCTCTCGCAGAAGCTGTCGCTTTCTATTCATTGTTTCTTTAATCAGGTGGGGCTAACCCCAAACTCCCTCCATGATAATTTTAGCCAGCCTTACTGACACAGCACAAGGTATCGTTGAGACCTTTGGTATTGATTGGCCTATGCTAATCGCCCAAGCGATCAACTTTTTGATTGTCGCTTTTGTCATTTGGAAGTTTGCATTCAAGAACATTCTTTCAACTATAAAAGAACGCGAAAAGCAGATTGCCGACTCGTTGAGCAATGCCGATAAGATTAAACTTGAGTTGGAGGAAACTGAAAAGCAACAACAAGAGACTCTTCAAGAGGCTTCTATCGCTGCCCAAAAAACGATTTCTTCAGCCCAAGATCAGGCAAAAGCCCTCATAGAAGCACAAAAGGAAGATGCAAGAAAACAAGCTGAAGAGATTATACTCAAAGCCAAGCTAGCAATGGAACAAGAAAGAGATCTCATCTTAAAGGAAGCTCGTGAAGAAATTGCGTCTCTTGTTGTACTAACTACTTCAAAGGTTTTATCCAAGGATTTATCTGAAGATGAAAAGCAACATTTTAGCTCTCGTGCGACTGAGGAACTTAATTTAAAAGGTTAGAATTGTAAGCTTATGCCTTCGAAATTCAGCTCCCTCATTACCAAACTTGTTAAAGAGTCTACCAATGAGCATGGGATCATAGATAAATCTTTAGTTAACAATGTCCTTGTTGGCTTAAAAGAAATTAATTCTCCCATGCATCAGGAAATCCTTAAGGAGTTCTTGACTGAAATCACAAAAACACTTCGTTTCCAATTAGTTGAAGTAGAGTTCGGATCCGAAACGAGTAAATCGGTCATGACAAAACTGAAAGATAAAATCAGCGCCACAATTAGTCGTCCTCTTGATTTCAAATTTACTACCAACAAAAGCCTCATTGCAGGATATCGAATAAAATTGGTTGATGATGTTTTTGAGGACTCAGTTCAATCTAGGTTATCCAAACTTTCTCAATCCTTTACTTCGTAACTACTACATTCTCCCACCATGAGTTCCATAACTGATTTAATTCGAAAAGAAATAGAAAATCTTTCGACCGATGCCACTCGGACTAACGTAGGTTCAATCATAACTTTAGCAGATGGAGTTGCTAAAGTTGATGGTCTTTCAAAAGTAATGTTCAACGAGATGATTGAGTTTCCCAATAATGTTTTGGGAATAGCACTTAATTTGGAAGAAGACTCTGTTGGGTGTGTTTTATTAGGAGATGTAAGTTCACTTAAAGAAGGAGATGAAGCCCGAACAACAGGCAAACTACTTTCTGTTCCCGTTGGTAAAGAACTGCTCGGTAGAGTGGTTGACGCAGTTGGGCGGCCAATGGATGGGAAGGGTGCAATCAATGCAAGTCAATCTCTTCCTGTTGAAAGAATAGCACCAGGCATCATCCCGAGAAAGTCCGTGGATCAACCACTACAAACAGGCATCATGGCTGTTGATTCAATGGTGCCAATTGGTAGGGGACAACGTGAATTAATTATTGGCGATCGCTCTACTGGTAAGACCACTATTGCAATCGATACAATCATCAATCAGGCCAAAATCAATAAACAGGGTGAAGCATCTGGCGATGCAAACTTTCGCCCAGTATTTTGTGTGTATGTCGCTATTGGGCAAAAGAATGCGAATGTAGCTCGTACGATCAAAACCCTTGAAGAAAGTGGAGCTATGGAGTACGTCACCATTGTTTCTGCTCCAGCTGCAGACAACCCTGCGAATCAATACCTCGCTCCTTATGCTGGGTGTGCAATGGGAGAATGGTATATGGAAAATGGAATGGATGCGTTGATCGTTTACGATGATTTATCGAAACACGCTGTTGCATATCGTCAAATTTCCTTAATTCTTAAACGCCCATCAGGTCGAGAAGCATATCCTGGTGATGTATTTTATCTCCATTCACGGTTACTTGAGAGATCTGCAAGGTTGAAAGAAGACTGTGGAAACGGGTCATTAACAGCTCTTCCCATCATCGAAACTCAAATGGGGGATGTTGCTGGATACATACCAACCAATGTAATCTCCATTACTGATGGTCAAATCTTCCTCGAAGGAGACCTCTTTAATAAAGGTATCAGACCAGCAGTTTCTGTGGGATTGTCGGTTTCCCGGGTAGGTTCGGCTGCACAAATCAAAGCTTACAAAAAGGTTGCTGGGAAAGTTAAGCTTGAACTTGCCCAATTCCGCGAGCTTGCCGCATTCTCACAATTTGAATCTGATTTGGATGCTACTACAAAAGCAAGTCTCGACAAGGGTGCGAGAATCGTTGAGCTGTTCAAACAAACCGCAGCCAATCCGATTTCCGTTGAAGTGCAAACTTCACTTATGTGGGCTATGCAAAACAACTTTTTTGATTCCATAGCAGTGGGTGATGTAAACCGGGGAGCTCAAAGTCTTCGCAAATATTTGGAAACCCAGGGGAAAGAAGCCTGTGATCTAATTTATTCAACTGGTAAACTTGAGGAGAATACAGAACAGAAACTTCGAAGTGCTGTCGAAGACTGGAAAAGAACATTTTCCTGATTAGTAAACCCTCATCACTTTCCCTTATTTTAGATTTAATTTATGGCAAATACCCGAGACATTCGATTACGGATTAAGGGGGTAAAAAGTACCCGTCAAATTACTCGTGCCATGCAAATGGTAGCCACCTCCAAGATGAAAAAGGCCCAAGATGCGGCCAAAGGTGGTCGCCCATATGCCATGCTACTTGCCGACATCATCGTATCAGTTGCAGATGAATTTGAAGAAATTACGCACAAATATTTCAACGACCGACCAGTTAGGCATCGCGGCATTTTAGTCATCGGTACCGACAAAGGGCTTTGCGGAGCCCTGAACGCAAATCTTTTCAGAATGCTCTCAGGAGTTGATTCTTCCGCAAAATTTGTTTCTGTTGGCAAGCGTGCCACTCAATATTTATCCAGAACAAGAAGAGATTTACTTGCGGACTTTAGCCTTCCTGATAAGCCCAGTTACTCGGATATTAAGCCTATAATCGAATTTTTACTTCGATCATATGGTGATGATAAAATTGATACTATTGAAGTATTACACACCGGCTTTATTAACACCCTGCGTCAAGAATCTGAACTCGTTCGCTTGTTTCCTTTGAATGATCTTGATGAAATGAGCCAAAAACTTCACGAACGATTCGGTGTCATTGATCATGATGTACCCAAGGATAATCGTGAGATTCAAATTGAAGATCGGGATGAAGTTTTGGCTGAGTTAGGCACGCTCTACCTCAAACAACAAATTCATCAGATGATCATGGAATCTCAAGCTTCTGAGCACAGTGCACGCATGGTCGCGATGAAAACTGCCACTGACAACGCAGGTAACCTCATCAATGATCTGACTCTTCAATATAACAGGGCACGACAAGCCGCCATCACGCAAGAAATTCTAGAGATTTCTGCTGCCACTCTTTCTAACTAAAACCTATTTTCTTATCATGGAACAGGAAACCCCGAATACATCACACGGAAAAATCGTTCAAGTCATCGGAGCCGTCATAGACGCCGAATTCCCCGCAGGAAGTATACCGAAAATTTATGATGCCTTAGAGGTTACTTATAAATTACACGATTCTAGCGAAGCAAAGCTCATTTTGGAAACACAACAGCATCTCGGACAGAGTCGTGTACGGGCAGTAGCCATGTCCTCAACTGAAGGATTAGTTCGCGGAATGGATGTCTTAAACACCGCCAATCCCATATCAGTCCCAGTTGGAGAAAAGGTTCTCGGAAGAATTTTCAACGTCACAGGGGACACCGTCGATAACAAAGGAGAGTGTGGTAATACTGACACTCGTCCTATCCACCGTTTAGCCCCCACCCTTGAAGATCAAGATACAGAGGCTAATATTCTGGAGACAGGAATTAAAGTTATCGATTTGATTTGTCCCTTTATCAAGGGAGGAAAAGTAGGTGCATTTGGAGGAGCTGGTGTGGGCAAAACCGTGGTCATCATGGAATTGATCAATAACATTGCCAAGGCCCACGGGGGTTATTCCGTATTTGCCGGGGTAGGGGAGCGTTCCCGAGAAGGTAACGATCTTTATCAGGAAATGTCCGAAGCGGGTGTAATCAACCAAGACGATATTTCTAAATCCAAAGTAGCTTTGGTATACGGACAAATGAACGAACCTCCTGGAGCCCGCATGAGAGTCGCCCTTTCAGGTTTGACTATGGCCGAATATTTCCGTGACGAAATGGGACAAGATGTTTTACTTTTCGTTGATAACATTTTCCGTTTCTCGCAAGCAGGATCGGAAGTCTCCGCTCTTTTAGGGCGCTCGCCATCTGCAGTTGGATACCAGCCCACACTCGCTGAAGAAATGGGGATCCTGCAAGAACGTATCACTTCTACAAAGAAAGGTTCTATAACCTCTTTCCAAGCCGTTTATGTGCCTGCTGACGATTTAACCGACCCGGCACCAGCAAACACCTTTGCTCACCTAGACTCCACTATTGTGTTAGAGCGTTCGATTGCTGAGCTCGGTATTTACCCAGCAGTTGATCCCTTAGCCTCGGTATCTAATGCACTCTCCCCTGAAATTGTCGGAGAAGAACACTTTGGTGTAGCTCGCGGGGTACAGGAAGTTTTACAAGCATACAAGGACCTTCAAGATATCATAGCTATCCTCGGGTTAGATGAATTATCACCTGAGCAAAAACAAACTGTTTTCCGGGCAAGAAAGATACAAAAATTTCTTTCCCAACCCTTCCATGTAGCCGAAGTTTTCACAGGTGTTTCTGGTGAATATGTACCCGTTAAAGATACCATTCGTGGATTTAAGATGATCTTGGAAGGTGAATTGGATGAAGTTGCTGAGAATGACTTTTATATGAAGGGTGGAATTGACTCTGTCATCGGTGGAGAAAATTCCTAACGCAAATCTGCTTAGATCGTTATGCCCTTAACCCTCGAAATCGTTACTCCTGAAGCCACGGTTTATTCCGAGGAAGTCGATCATGTAGTTGTGCCTACCGCCAATGGAAAAATCGATGTTTTACCCCATCATGTTCCTGTTATCGGCAAACTAATTGCCGGTGATCTCAAGGTTGTAAAGAACGGGACTATTGAATATTTAGCTGTCAGTTCTGGCTTTGTTGAAGTCTATTCGGAAAAGGTCTCTATACTGACCGATGAAGCTCTCAAAATTAATGAGCAAGACGATTCCAAAATCGAGGAAGCAGTCAAACGTGCACAAGAAGCTCTGACCGAAGGTAAAAAAAGCAATTTAGATCTCGCCGCGATCCAAAAACTTGAAGCTGCAACACGATTCGCTTTGGCCCAACAAATCGCCAAAGGAAAATCTAGGTAGTTTTAAATGGTGGGCCCTGTCGGACTTGAACCGACGACCTGCCGATTATGAGTCGGATGCTCTAACCAACTGAGCTAAGGGCCCGAGAAAAGAATAAACTACATGATTTCTTGTAGGTTACAAGTTTGATATCGAATCTAGGATTCATTCCTTAATTTTTTTAAGCTGCCAAGGGTAATATACCTGCAGCTAAAGCATTTAAGATTTCATCTCTTATCAGACGTGCTTGCTTAATATTTTGCGTCTTTAGTGAGCGTCTCCTCCTATCAGATGTAACTGGGGTAGGGTAGACTGTATAATGCAACCACCAAGTACCGTTGTTATTCCACAAATGATGATTAATGTTGGACTCGTCCACACGGATAGCAAGTTCTTCAGAATTGGTAGTAATCGATGGGTTCATGGCGCGTAGCTTGGTTGATACGCACTTTGTTCGAGTAACCAAATATTCGAACAGAGCGCAGTTTTCGGTTTTTGTTGAAACCGCACATCCAGGTCAATGACCTGTGAACCACCGTGACCGCTCAAAACGTTCGGTTGGTTGCCGGATAAATCCGACTTTCTATGGATGCACTTGGTTGGGTTATTTAAAGAACAGAATCTTCAATCTCTAAGAAAAAGAGGGAATGCGCAAACCTATCCTGTGTCATAAACGTTATTGGCGTTTCTCTTTCAGGATTAGCTTGAACCAATCCCGAAGAACTTTTCTTTCTGGGATATCTCGCAGAACCCAAGTGTTAGTATGATTTTCGATCAAGTCTCAGGTTTTATGCTGTTGGCTGCCATGATCGGAGTAATAATTTTAAGAAAGTATAAAGATTGATGTTACAGATCCTATTAATGCCAGTGCCATGTGAGATTGCGTTTCCCAAACATAGCCTTGTGTACCAAAGAACGCATTTGCATCTTTTTGGGTAGACAAAGCTACCCTCCACCACGAACAAATCCTTCTCTTCGCGAGGATTTAGAGCGTGGCTGAAAAAGTGCTCACGACCGATTTGTGGGCACTAGATATAATTCCTCTGCCTGTCTGTGAGCACATGGAACGCCGTTATTTGCTGTAGCACTTGACACACTCAAAATGTAGGCTGTTTCAGATTTCCTGATCCTATCCACGCATGATGAACAGTAAATTCTCCCCATCAAAAAGGGGAGGGAGTGCTTGAGCTAGCTAAACCGAAAAAGGTTAACACTAAGTGATAAAACCTAGTATTAATCTTTTCGGCAGCTGATATTGAGTCTGGACCACGGCATTAGCCGTGCTACCACTAACTTCTTAGAGTTTCTTTACATTTGTTGCACAGGGACCTTTCTGGCCTTGCCCAACTTCGAACTCTACCTTGTCGCCATCATTTAGCGCATATCCATCTGTCTCAGAATGATGGACGAACAAATCGTCGCCTCCCTCATCTTGCTGGATAAATCCATATCCTTTGTCTGTATTAAACCATTTTACTATACCTGTGCTCATTGTGTCTTTATTATATTTTTTAGTCTGTACTGAAACGATTCAGCGGAAATAATTATGTAAATCTATTATCTTAAATTTTAAAATGGTTATCTTTGATTAAGAAAAATATCCACTGAATGACTTAAGGTTAATGATTTCATAAAATGTAATTATATACTGATAGTGTCGGGTATGTCTACAGCGTAATACTCAACTTTTTTGCTGCTTTGCTTGTTTTTTTATAGGCCCGACATGACTATTTAAACGAAGACGCCATTCTAATGTTTAGCATCACGGGCGGCGGTAAGCTGTACCGAGAATACTTTGATTTACAGCCTACCCCGGTAAGGATACTCCTCAAATGTCACCGGCTTATCTGTAAAGCGCGGGTCCCCGGTTGCCTTTAGATAATCGACCAATTGTGAGCGCAGCCGCTTGATGCTCTCACTATGTTTGGGATCATCTGCCAGATTATGTGTTTGGTCGGGGTCCTTTTCGCAATCATACAGCTCGACTGCTCCGCGCTTGGCAAAACAGAGGTCGTAGAACTTCTTGTTTACCGGGTCAGTATTCATCTTCATGATGACTGATTTTGTAGGTCCGTTATCACAGTCTGCGAACCTACCTATTCTGTGGGTAGCGTCCGCAGGTACACCTGCAGGCCATCGATCTGGCTCCAGGTTAACGATAAGAAGCCATTCATCCGTACGTATAGCTCGCACAGGATAGCCCAGGATGGACGGCTTTTCTTGCGCAGGCACATGACGTTCGCGACCAAAGACCATGAAATCGCGTTTTCTGTCTACACGCCCTTCGTTCTTGCTCTCAAGTATGGGCAGCAGTGAATGTCCAGTCATCTCCTTTGGCGTCTCGACACCTGCAGCCGCGAGGAATGTTGGGGCCAAGTCTGTGAATGAAGTGAAGTCAGTTACAGTGCGGTCAGGTTTCAATTGGTTCCCCCAGCGGATGGCCAGTGGCACTCGAGCACCCCAATCGTAGAGATTGCCCTTGCAACGGGGGAACGGCATACCGTGATCACCGGTCATGACAATGATCGTGTTATCCAGTTCGCCTGCTTCCTCAAGAAGCTTAATAGCCTTGCCAACATCGCTGTCCCAGCGCTGCACTTCGAAATAGTAGTCTGCAATATCACTGCGCACCTCTTTTGTATTCGGGTAGAAGTTTGGCACATGTACTTTGTCGACGTCGATTCCGCTCTTAGCGCCGCTTCCTTTGGCATAGCCACGATGAGGGTCGCTGGTGCCGAACCAGAAGCAGAACGGTTTGGTCTTGTTACGACTTTTCATGAACGAGGTGAAGTTGCTGTCGGGGCCACAAGGATGCTCGGCGTATCCCCCTTTCTTGAAATTGCCCGGTCCCCATGCCTTACGCCAATGACCTATCTCGTAGCCAGCCTTTCTTAAACGGAGCATGAAGTTCGGATAGCGTACATTTAATGTGCTCCAGAGATTGGCCCCGTCCTTAAGGCGGTAAAACTGCTGTCCCGTCAGGAGTGCATTGCGACAGGGAGTGCATGAAGGACTGGAAACAAATGCATTTTGAAAGAGAACGCCCTCTTTTGCTAGACAGTCGAACGTTGGTGTTTTGACGACCTTGTCGCCGTATGCTCCAGCATGCGGCCAGCCCCAGTCATCGGCTAAACAGAAGAGAATATTGGGTCTGGCAGGCGTCTTGGGTTCGGCTGCTATCAGACTATGAGGCGGCATTGCCATGATACTAAGCGCAGCGGCAACCATATGAAAAAGACGCAGGTTAAGATGCTTTTGTTTCATTCTGTCTCCTCTAAGGCGAACGCTTGGGCTAAGGCGCGGACTTTTCCGTCGCCTTCAGCTCCTTGTTCGGTGACTTGTCTCTCGCTTCTTCTGCCAAGCGAATTCCTATTTTAAAACCTTGACCTTCCGTGGGGAAATAGCTGACACCAAGTCAGGCAGATCGTATTTGAGAAGAGCTCCGGGCACTAGATGACCCTGTACGTGGTGTGTGAGGGGCTCAGCCACCACGTCGCCTACCCACGAGCAGATGGACTCTTTCAGGGTCAGAGAAGCAAACCGCTCATCCAGCGCTGCGGCGTGCAGGGCGACCGGCCCGGCATCGTGGAGTCCCACCAAATGGATGGCCTCGACGTCGTCCCGCCCGGAGAGTACATCCGCCACGGTCAGGAGATCGTCCACCCGCTGCCCGAGAAGGGGCCGGCCGATGTGCATGGACAGGTTGGATACGCGGTGCTCGCGGTTGTGATATTTCCTGTCACTGCCGCGGTCCGCGGTCTCGCCGAATCCGCGCAGATCGACGCTCAGGACGATGTGCCCGGCGCGAACCAGTTTCTCGACCGGGCCGCCGGCGGCCCCGTCATGGGCCTTGCCTCGGCCGTCGGCGTATAGGGTCGCCGGACGTTTCGCGTTGGCCTTGCCCTCCGGCACGAAGAGCAGCGCCGGCATGGGGATCTGGCCCTTTCGCTCGATGACCAGCTTTTCGATACGGTAGCCGTCGCGCGTGATCGTGCCCGCATTGCGGAGCGCTGCTTTTTTTCTCTTTCCGCTGACCCGAATCAGGCATTTCACTTCCGCTAAACAGGCCTCGGTGTCGTTCTCCTGCCAGAACGTGCGGCGTTGCTCCGCCAGCTCTTTCGCACGAACCAGGTTCATATCCTGCACTGTCGACTCGTGCTTGAAGGAACTCACGACCTGCCCGGTTGCGGTTGCCCGGATGCCCTTGTCATCCAGCAGCTTCAGTTTGGGTTCCACGACCGGGGTGGCGTCGTTCACGATCCAGCGTTTCATCCAGCCTGCGGCGGCCTCGCGCAGCGGCCTGGCGAACCCGTGCTTGCCGTCGTAAGAGACAAGCCCGGTTTGCTTCGGCTTGCCCAGCAGGGCGTAGAGACGCCGCCCTTCCGCAGCGGCATCCCGGGTTGAGGCGAATTCAAAGAAGTCCTTCTCTGCCGCTAGGATCAGCGTCGGCTTCGGCGCCCGCATCCAGAAGTAGTCGATCTGGTCGATGCCCAAGGCGACTTCGTCGGGCAGGTGCTGGCAGCCGTCGGCGGGACCGAGCGTCTCGTACTTGCGCTGCTTGCGCATAATGTAACATGCCGGTGCCGCCGGACCGATCCGCTCATCCAGCGCCATCAGGAAGGTGGTCTGGGTGCCGCCGCCCGAGCTGCCGGTCAGGCCGACCGGCTTCGATTTGTCCACCTCGTCCCGGGTCAGGAGGTAATCGATGCAGCGGATGCCGTCCCAGGCCTCGTATCCGACGATGCTCCGCCCCACCAGCAGCGAGCCGGCATTCAGCAGGCAGTGTGCGGTGGTACCGTGCCGTGACAGCTGGTGTCGTTCACCCTGACAGATAGGGTCGTAGTTGAGCGCCACAAACCCGTTGAGTGCCATGAGCGCGCAGACGCTCTGGTACTTGTCGTATCCCTTCCCGTTTGCACTGTGCCCGCAGGGCACGGCCACCGCCGGGAAAGGCCCCTTGCCAACGGTGGGGACGTAGAGCGCGGCCGTGACATGGTGATGGGGCCGGCTTTCGAAGACGACCTTCTCCACCCGGTAGCCGTCGAATTCGATAACGCCCGTGACCTTTACGTTGAGCGGTGTCTTTTCTTTCGGAAGTTCGCCGATGATCCGTCGGTAGTCCCGCAGCAATCGCTCACCCCGTTTGCGGACAGCTTCCGGGGACTGTAGAGCCGCCTCAACGTCAGCAGCGCGCTTGGCGTACAACTGCTTCGACTGCTGCAGAAGATGCTTGTAGAGAAGGCTGTTCGCACCTTTGGACAGGACATTAAGGTCATCTGCCGCCGCAGGTGTGACAAGAAAGCCTACTGCGACTGCGAGCAGAATCACGATGCCAAGATTTCTCATATTGTTATGCATCCTCCTTCTGCACCGAACGGTAGTGTTCACGCGCGCGGTTTGTCGCGTCGCTGTGCAACGCTTTGTTCGCTCTTGTCCTGAGATCGGGTTGTGGATTGCGATTTATGTGGCGGGATCGGTCGCAGTGGCAAGATCCACCAGCAAATCAGCAGCAACAGATACGCGATTGCTGCGCCAGGAAGCCATCCGGCCACTAGGAAAAAGATCGGCCCCGTGTCTGAATACGCCTCTTCTGGAGGGTCCGGGATGCTTTGCCAGGCGCGATAGCCCATGTCGGCGGCGATAAACATGGCGGTCCATAGAGCCAGCGCCGCAACAAACAAGAGTGGTAAACGGAATCGCAGCCTGACGCAACGGGAGGCCCCAATAACCACAACTAATGCAATAGCCATTCCACTGGCCAGGTACGAGACGCCATAAGCACACATCACCCAGGCGGTTTCTATGAGAAAGTAATTGTTCACTCTCTATCTGTCCTTTGCATCTGCGAACGTCATGGGTGAGTCACGCGCGGTAGCGCGTTGACTCCACCCTCTTGTTGTGTGCTTTCTGGTTCTGTTTTGTCATCTTCCTGAAAGTCATCGAGGGTGAATCGGGCCAAAACAATCTGTTCGTAGGGATGATTTTTGCCGCGTTCATAAAGACACAGTGCGGTTCCATCCGCAAGAACCGCCAAGTCCGAGTAGGCGCTCGCCCCACCATACAATCTTAGCTTACGGGGCCATGTCTTGCCCTCATCAAAGCTGGCACGGACAGTCATATTTTCCCGCTTGCTGCTGGCCGGATTTGAGAAGAGCAGGATGCCCCTCTTCCCCTCGGTAGGCCAACTATACCGATGGATGCTTGCCTGGCAGATGGGCTCAATCAGGGTTTCATCGAATCCCTGATCTTCCCACGTCATTCCTCCATCACGACTAAAGGCGCGCTGTCGTAGCTTCTTGCTGCGATCGTAATTGCGCATGTTCAGCATCAGTCGGCCGTCGGCCAACTCGACCACTTCGCACTCATTGACCTGATGGCTCGGTGTCCGGCCTCCGAGGTTCCATGTCTTGCCGTGATCGTCGCTGTTAATGATGTGCGAGTAATAGTGTTTTGTCGTGGCTTCGATGTGATCGCACGCGAGCACGAGGCGCCCTGCATGCTTGCCATGCTTGAGCTGGATGCCGCTTCCCGGCCCGGTCGCATACCACGTCCAATCCGGTTTTTTGACCTCGCCCGTAATCTCCCTCGGTTCGGACCAAGTTCTCCCGTCGTCTTCGGACGACATGACGAATACACGCCTCTTATCTTTGCCCTGTCCATTGATGATCTGGTGCTCACGATCGCCGCCGAAGTTCCAGGTGGACAGGAGCCATACAGTTCCGGTTTCCATGTCCACTACCGGACATGGGTTCCCGCAGGTGTTGCCCTTGTCATCCCAGATGACCTTCGGTTCTGACCATGTCTTGCCGTTGTCCGTGGAGCGCCTGACGAGCAAGTCAATGTCACCGGCATCGCCGCGACCTTGTTTCCGGCCCTCGCAGAAGGCAAGAACGGTGCCCTTGGGAGTCACCTCGAGTGCAGGTATACGGTATGTGTGATAGCCGTCCGCGCCACTCTCCCAAACGGTTTGTTGCGCCTTTTCAACGTCACCTGCTCCGGCTGACGTGCCAACCAAGCATATCAGGGCGGAGAGTATTAAGTTTTTGGAAGTCATTGATGTTAGGCTTTCTTTTACACAACGTCCGAGTCATCTCGCACCTGACCCAGGGTAGGCTCCGTCTTCGGGGTTGATGGTTGAATGGCCATGATGCTTTCGACTCGCCAAGGGTCAGGTGTTGAGGTCGACGCCTTGTTAGCCTGTTTTCGGTTTTCTATTTCTCCTGTAATTGAAATATTTCAGAATTGCGGAAATTTACTCGATCATCCGCCATGAAAGGTCCCGGGCGCTCGGATGGCGGCACGAAGATCGTCAAAATTTCAAGCTCAAGTTTGTCGCCATTACGCTTGAGGACATACCGTTTCGTGGCCCAGTTTAATTCCTGTTGAGCGTATCCATATTTTGTTGGATTGGGGTCATCTACAGAATCACCAAGCATTTCCAGCTCAATGGGGGCTCTAAGTTCAGACTTTCCACCAATTACTGACCACAACTGAAGTCCGTAAACCTTGTCTTCTTTAGTTATCTCAATCTTTGAAATTGAGCGGGTGTCAGGGTCGTTGTTGATCCAGATTCCCTCAAGGGGACCAGCGTACGTATTGGATGTGACTAAAAGTAGGATTGTCAGAGCGGTAATAGTGGCTTTCATGTTTCTTAAGATCATTGCTAGGTGCGAGTTCGCGTTTAAGGCTGGATTCCTTCTGACCTAAATGCAGGAGAGTCGACATTCTCTTTGGGCTAACTTTGAAAGTGTGGTGACGCTGCTCGCGCCACCGAGAAAAGTGGACTCAGCATACCTGAAGCCTTCCCCTGCGGCAAGAATCTTTCGCACAGAAAAAACGAAGCGGGTAGCGGTCACTACCACTGTCTTGTTCGCCAATAGCCACTTTCCTCCTCCCATCTATTTTGGTTGTTTCGTTAGAGTATTTCATTCTATTTTCTTCGTATTTGATTTTGTTGTTCGCCAATTTCTTGCTAGAGTCTATCGTCCTATTTTGTTCCCCTTTGGCTGTATTCTTCGCTAATGCCATTCCTTCCTCTTCCATCTGGAGTGGTTGCTTTGCTAGAGTCTTTTTATTCTATATTCGCCTTTGGCTGTGCTACTTGTAGCGAACGTCAGAGCGCTGGCATCCGCTGCCGGGAGCGCCAAGGCGCAACAAGGTTAAGTGTCCAAATAAAGAGGGGCATGTCAACTCACGGCGAGGTAGCGGGTTGTCCAGCCGCGTCTTGTTCGGCAGCCATCAAAAGGGCGATTCCGAGAACTTAACGATCCCATTCACACGGAACGCCAAACCACTCTGACAGAGTCTCACTTAACCAGACGACAGATTCACGGCTGGGGGTCTTGGAGTCCAAC
Source organism: Opitutales bacterium (assembly GCA_029251885.1). Classification (GTDB taxonomy): domain Bacteria; phylum Verrucomicrobiota; class Verrucomicrobiia; order Opitutales; family Seribacteraceae; genus Chordibacter. The sequence continues at coordinate 25,188 of JAQXCL010000087.1, forward strand.
ATGTACTTCTTTCGACCCACCACCCAAAGAGTGTACCAACTCGACCAACCGCCACCACTATCACTCGAGCTGCTAGTTCGCTTGATGTGCACCCGTAAACACTGAATGTCATCCGCCCTGATGAATCTACTACTAGAGAAGAACAAAAACCGCTTCTTGATCTCAAGCCCCTGCTTGGAGGCTGTGAAGAAGGTGGATCCGAACAATCTCCACAATATTAGGCATCCGAAGTAGACAAGGAGGAATAGCCCAATCAATAATGCCCCCGCCACCACGAATCCAGCCTGCTCGAAGGGACGTTCGAAAAGGATAGGCCAGCCACGTATTCCGAAATACAAAGGCACCCCGCTGAAAACACCTGCGAAGATGGAGATCGCAATAGCGCCAAATATTCGGGAGCTCATATCCTGCGGGCCGTAGGATATGATGTGTGTGTCAGGCTTCGAGCATGGAAGTAGCTGAATGGAGTCCGAAATTTTCTGCGGAGCGGCAACACTCTGGGTCGGAAATCCTGGCGGAGGGTTCTTTTCCTGCGTATGATCTATCATAGTCATCTTAGCGGTTACCTTTCATGCCGAACGGCGAAATTCACCATTCAACATTTGCGCGGCAAATGGTGATATGGTGCAATTTGTGGTTCGGTCTTCTCAATCCTCTGCTATGTATGACCATGTATCGTCGAGAGTGATGCATGACCACAGATTAAAGCCATGGCCGTCTGGATGCTTGACAAAGCCATCGATCTCATAAGTCTCCTCGTTTGAGGCAAGATAGGGTGTGCCAGAGCCGCTTCGGCGACCAGCCATCTTGATCTTGAAGGGGCCAATTCGGAATGGTGTTGCTGGGGGATTGCCCGCCTCGATTTGTGAAGCAACTTGTTCAAACTGGGAGCGGTGCAATCGAAACGCGATGCGCAGCGGAATGTGTGATCCCGCGATTGCCACGAAAAGTATGGTTGGGGCAATCACTGAGCCAAAGGCTCGCCACCGCGAGCGCTTGGTGAAGATGCATCGTGCAGAAGCCAGACCCAGTCCGACCAGCGCGACAGCCAAGCATGACAGAATCACGATTGTCTCCTCCATAAACAGGATCGACACCAACACCGCCAATAGCGCGGCAAGAGCGCCTGGCAAGAACACCTTGAGTCTCTTCATTCTTCTCTCCTTTCAGACCGAACTTATATTATTCGTTACTTTTATCATGTATATTTTTTATATGAATCTTAAATTTTATCGTCAAGCAATCTTAATAAAGGCTTAAATAATTTAATAATTTAAAGCTTGTTTTGGCTGTGCACCAATTAAAATATATCAAATAATTTTCTTGTTAAACATGCAGATAAATCATGTAATACTTATTTGACATATGCATGAGTGGGTAAAAGTTCAACTTAAAGAATATTCAAATGCGAATGCAGAAGAGAGGCAGGCGTGGTGGATTACAATTAAGTGGTATTTTGGTTTTTGCGCTAAGAAGGGGCTGGGAGAACCGAGCAACCGGGAAAATGGAAAGGTTTTTTGGCGAGAAGCAGTTTTGCCAGCGAGACCAAACGAATGGCAAAAGAAGCAATGGGGCGATTCGTTAAAATGGTTTTTTCAGGAAATATCTGCTCGTGATATTGCTGGACCAAAATTGAAAAGTGCTATCCGCCGTCGCCACCTTGCCTACACTACAGAAAAAGCGTACATGGGTTGGTTACGACGTTTTCAGGCGTTTCTCCATCCCAAAGAAGTAATGGAATCAGAAGCGGGGGAAGTCGTTAATTTTTTGACCTACTTGGCCGAAGAGAAAAGAATATCACCAACAGGGCAAAATCAGTGTTTTAATGCTCTGTTGTTTTTCTTCCGCTATGTAAGAGAGCAACCAAATGTAGATTTCCGGGGGGCGACCCGAGCAAAGAAGAGAATAAGGGTGCCTGTTGTTTTATCCCAAAAGGAAGTGACACGCCTACTGGAATT
>JAQXCL010000138.1 GCA_029251885.1 Opitutales bacterium
TCCCTTAAATCTTGTACAGAAAGTTTTAAATTAGCCGCTTCTGATTCATCAAATACTTGTTCGAGTAACTTTCTTTTTCCTTTTTGCAGTTCTAGTACTTTTTCTTCCACGGTTCCTGAAGTGATAAATTTGTAGACATTAACTTGTTTATCTTGGCCGATTCGATGTGCCCTGTCTGTGGCTTGTGCTTCAGCCGCCGGATTCCACCATGGATCAAAATGAACCACCACATCTGCGGCCGTAAGGTTTAAACCAGTGCCTCCAGCCTTGAGGGAAATCAGAAATACCGGGATGGATTCGTCTTCTTGAAAACGATCGACTTGAGCCATGCGATCGGTAGTTGAACCATCAAGATAACAAAAGGGCAGATCAGCGGATTGAAGTTCAGCCTTGAGTAATTTAAGAACCTGAACGAATTGAGAAAAGACCAACATGCGGTGACCTCCTTCAAGACAGTTGTACAGCAGTTCTCGAAAGGCGTTCATTTTGCATGATCGATAACTTTCTAAATCCGGATTAACCAACCGGGGATCACAGCAGGTTTGGCGAAGGCGAAGAAGCTGAGTCAGCGTCTTCATGCGCATAGCCCCTTCAGTTGCACCGGAATCTGCCATCTTATCGAGTTCGTTTTCGGCTGACCTCCTGACTTGTTCATAACAATCTTTTTGATCCTGGGTCAGATCAAGGTAGAGCACCTGTTCGATTTTCTCTGGAAGTTCTGGAGCAACTTCCCGTTTGGATCGGCGCAGAAGATAGGGGGCTGCCTGTTTAAGAATTCTTTGTTCGTGCCAAACTCTTTCGTCTCCTCTGGTGCCCTCAGGCAGTCGGGGGTTAGCCCCAGGAAGGAGAAATTCTAAAAGGGATAGAAGGTCGGATACACTGTTTTCGATTGGAGTACCTGTTAAAAGCATACGCCCCTCAGAAGTAAGGGAGGCGGTGGCCTTGGCGTTTTGAGTTCGCCTGTTTTTAAGGTGTTGTGCTTCGTCGCCAATTACACAGAGAAAGGGAAAATCCCTGAACATCTCAAGGTCTCGAGAAAGCGTGCCGTAAGAGGTAATAACGAGGTCAAACTTTCCCAGAAAGGATGGTGTGGTCGCTCGGCTAGAACCGTGGTGAGAGTATACCTTGAAGGACGGACAAAACCGATTGGCTTCTCGCTTCCAATTTTCTACCAAAGATGCAGGGCAGATAACGAGAGATGTTTTAACCGGACCTCCTCTTTTTCTAAGGCATGATAAAAAGGCAAGGGTTTGCAATGTTTTACCCAAGCCCATTTCATCGGCAAGGATACCTCCAAGACCGTGGTCAAACAAATGAAGCATCCAGGCTGTTCCAATGATTTGATAAGGCCTGAGAATTTTTTCCAAACCGTCTTTGGGAATAGGGGAGTTTAGCGAAGAGAGGTCCCGCAGTGCTAGACCGCGTTTTTTCCATTGAACAGGCGGGCGAAAGCGGGGGTCAGCTTCCGCTAAAAAAGCTTCCAGAGTTGTTGATTGAAAGCGGGAAACACAGTGAGAAGATTGGGCAAGCAAGGGGCTGTCAGTTTGTCCGGATGCCTGCCTTTGTATGTGCGCGGTTTTTTCACGCAGTTCTTTGGTTAACAAAAAGGTGAGGTTGCCATGTTTGAAATGATTTCGCCCGGTTGCCAAAGCATGTTCAATTTCTTCAATTGGAGCATCTCCCGCTTCAATTCTGGACTCAACCTCAATAAGCTCACCACTTTCCTTGGCATTGATTCGCAGGACAGCATGTTTGATCGAGGAGGTAAGTTTTCGAAAATTCTCAGTGAAGACCGCGTCGTAATCAAGATCGAGTTCTTCTTGGTGCGATGCTAAAAAGTCCAGTACCTTGGATGCATCTCTTAACCACCACCAGTGCCTGTGCGAGCGATCACGGATAAAACTCCATTCCCTGAGCAATCTCAAAACTTCTGAATGACCAGGGTGTTCGGAACTTGGCAGGATAATCCGTAAATATTCGGTCGAACCTTCCACCTCGATAGGAGGCCCCCTATATTCAGGCAAATCGGCTACTGGGCTTTCTTCGGGAATGGTATCATTCACGCTGGTGAGATCACGAACTTTTCGCGGTTGCTTGGATTCAGGAGGGTTAAGGTATTCACTTACTCCTTCGAGTCCAGATTCGATCCAAGGGATGGAGGAGTCTGGAGAATTTGCCGGGTAAAAGCACTCGATCCGATCCAACAGTTTGAGCAGTTCGTGGGCTTGCCCCAAATCTAGTTGAAAAAAAGAGGAAAGTTTCCCTCCGCACCATTGAGAAAGAGCAAAGAGGGCGGAGCGCTCGGCATCAGGCAATCCGGCCAAGTCTTCCATCTCACATTTTTCAGGAGGTAAACGATCGCCCGTTTCCTTTTCCAGTTCAATCTTGGCAGGTATGGCGTTTCGCTGAACACACCCGGCAAGGGTGGGGGGGAGCAGTATTCGCAACCTCAAAAGATGGCCGGATTCAGGTATTTAGCGAGTGCGATGCTAGGGCCTCGCCCAAGCCCTTGTCTGCGGGAGCACCACCCATGGCAAAGTCTGGCTTACCCCCACCTTTACCACCCAATTTATCGGAGAGTTCTGCCAGGTAAGTTCCTGCTTTATGCCCGGACTCAACCGCTTGCGAAGAACAGATACAAACCATCGTGCATTTTCCTTCTTTTTCGGAAGCAAGAAGAACTACCGAAGGGGCACATCTTTTATTAATTTGTGCGGTAAGGGCACGGAGGTCGTTAGGGGCAAGGTTGTTAACTTTTCCAGTTATGATTTTTATTCCATCCCGTTCCTTAGCAGAGTTAATAAGTTCATCGGCGATTCCTGACTGTTCTTTTTGCTCAAGTGACCGTAGTTGTTTCTCCAATTTCTTTACCTTGCTCTGCATTTGATCAATCCTGCCGTCAAGCTCATGGGTTTGACAGCCCAGGCGTTTAAGTAATTGGTTGTAGCCGTTTACGCGTTCATCTGTCCATTGGTAAGCTGAAAATCCTGCCACTGCTTCTAAACGTCGGGTACCGGCAGAAATCGCAGATTCGGAAATCACGCGGATCGATCCAATTTCTCCACTGGTTTGGACATGAGTACCTCCGCACAATTCCTGGCTCCATCCGCCGATATCAACTACCCGGACTAATTCACCATATTTATCTCCAAAAAAAGCAATTACGCCGTCGGGTTTTTCTGAAAAGGGGATTTCATAGGTCTTCACTTGCTCATTGAGCAATAGCTTTTCATTGGAAATTCGTTCAATTGTTTGTAACTGTTCCTCTGAAACCGCTTCAAAGTGAGAAAAATCAAAACGTAAACGATCTTGCTGTACGAGAGAACCGGCTTGTCGAACATGCTCACCAAGTACTTTGCGCAGAGCCCAGTGGAGAATATGGGTGGCAGTATGGTGCCTTTGGATAGCAAGTCTCTTTACTAAGTCGACCGTAAGAGAAAAAGTCTGTCCAATTACCTCGCGGGCCGCTGAGTTGACATCAATTTGGTGAAGGAAGCGACCATTTGAGTCTTTTGCCACATGTTCAACCGTGAGGGAATTACCCTCAAAATGAGCCGTTCCGGCGTCTGATATTTGTCCGCCCATCTCAGCGTAAAAAGGGGATTGGTCGAGTACCAGGTACTTTTTATCTTCTTGCTCGATCAAATCAATACAGGTTGCAGGAAAATCATTGAGGCAGGAAAGATCGTACCCAGTAAAGATAGTCGCATCTTCACAATCTGAGTTCTCAGAGACGAGAATATCGACTGATTTGTGAGCTTTGCGAGCCCGCTGTCTTTGAGCGTCCATCTGGTTCTCGAATTCTTGATGATCGATGGTTAAGCCGCACTCTCTGGCCATTAATTCCGTTAGGTCAATAGGGAAACCGAAAGTATCGTACAACTTGAACGCAAATTTCCCAGATAAGGATTGGCCTCCTTGCATTCCTTTGGTTTCACGGGAAAACAGTTCAATTCCCCGATCGAGGGTTTTGTTAAATGATTTTTCTTCCGATCGGAGAGTCTTTTCGATTAGGTCTTTTCTTTCACTGAGTTCCGGAAAGAAATCTCCCATTTGATCAACTAATACTGGTACTAATTTATAAAAAAATGGATCCGTGAGCCCCAAGGTTCTTCCGTAGCGAATCGCTCTTCGAAGAATTCGGCGGAGAACATAGTTTCGATCGCTGTTCCCGGGAAGTATTCCGTCAGCAATGGAAAAAGATAGGGCTCGTAAATGATCAGCAATTACCCGAAATGCGACATCTGTTTCTTCCTGTCCTTTGGTCGGTTTGCCGTTATTAGGAAGGGTAGATTGGTAGGTCATTCCTGACATTTCTTCCAGCTTTTGAAAAAGTGGAGAGAAAATATCAGTGTCATAATTCGACGCCGGCTTAGAGAAATCAGTAAATTGTTTTGTTGCTTGAATAACCGCGGCTACCCGTTCGAAACCCATACCTGTATCCACATGCTTGGCTGCGAGCGGAGAAAAAGTTCCCGCTTTGTCTGCATTAAATTGAATAAATACAAGATTCCAGATTTCGATACACAAGTGGGAGTCCGCATTGACTAGTTTTCCTCCGCTGTCTCCATTGGGAGTTAAATCGAGATGGAGTTCAGAACAGGGACCGCACGGGCCGGTCTCTCCCATCATCCAGAAATTGTCTTTTTTCCCGCCCGTAACCACATGAATGGAGGGGTTAAGACCTGCTTTTTTGAAAATTCCCGACCATAAATCATGCGCTTCTTGGTCAAAATCTGCCGGATCACCCGCACCGGGCTTGTAAACAGTTGCATAAAGACGATCGGGAGGAAATTTCCATATATTGACCAGAAGTTCCCATGCCCATTCTATGGCCTCTTTTTTGAAGTAGTCCCCAAAAGACCAATTTCCTAACATTTCAAAAAAGGTATGATGATAAGTGTCTAAACCAACATCTTCCAAATCGTTGTGCTTTCCTCCTGCACGGATACATTTCTGGGTATCTGAAATTCTTGAACTTGGTGCCTGCTGATCTCCTAAAAAATAGGGAACAAATTGATTCATTCCCGCATTTGTGAACAATAAGTTAGGCGACTCTGGAAGGAGTGATGCAGAGGAAACAACCTTGTGACTTTTTGAAGCAAAAAAATCTAGAAATGATTTCCGTATGTCGTTGGCTTTCATCCTTAATAAAAAGCTGTTTTTTTAAACGATTCTTGAAAGAATGGCATCTCCCATTTCTTCGGTGCCTACTGATGGTGTTCCTTGGGCAATATCTCCCGTTCGCAACCCGGAACGGATCGTCTCCTTAACGGCATTTTCAATTGCTTTGGCGGCATTTTCCATCCCGAAACTGTAACGGAGCATTAGAGCAGCACTTAGAATTTGGGCACAAGGATTCGCTAGTCCTTTACCAGCTATATCTGGGGCAGTACCACCTGCCGGTTCGTACAAACCGTAAGGATGTCCAACCGAATTTTTACCTGTACCCAGGCTTGCGGATGCAAGCATTCCCAAAGACCCACAAATAACCGCCAATTCATCTGAAAGTATATCCCCAAACATATTTTCTGTAAGTAAAACATCAAATTGATTGGGGTTTTTGACCAATTGCATCGCAGCGTTATCAACATACATGTGAGAAAGCTCAATAGTCGGATCAAGGTTTTTTACACAATCAACAACTGTTTGTCTCCAAAGCACTGATGTTTCTAAAACATTTGCTTTATCAACTGAGCATATTTTTTTGCCTCGTAGTGCGGCTGCCCGAACTGCAACCTCAGTTATTCGTTCAATCTCTCCAGATCGGTATACCATTGTATCAACTGCCTCTTTTTGACCATCTTCAAGAATTCGAGTACTCTTAGGTTGTCCAAAATAGATACCGCCGGTGAGTTCACGAACGCAAAGAACATCAATCCCAGTACTGACTACATCAGGTCGCAAAGGTGATAAATCCGCCAATTCGGGGAAGAGATTACCAGGGCGTAAATTGGCAAATAATTCGAAGGCTTTGCGTATAGGGAGGAGAGCTGCCCGTTCCGGTTGTTCCTTAGGAGGAAGGCTTTCCCATTTGGGACCACCCACAGAGCCGAAAAGGATGGCATCTACTGCTTGGCAGGCTTTTAAAGTAGATTCGGGTAGGGCTGTTCCATGATTATCTATGCCGATTCCACCAACATCGTGGCAAGTGGTCTCAAAAGAAAAATTGTGTGCCTTGCCGGTTTTTTCCAAAACCTTAAGGGCAACAGACATGACTTCGGTCCCGATACCGTCTCCGGGTAGATTAGTGAAGTGTATGGTATTCATAAAAAAAATGATTAGTCCTAATCGATCTGAGGGTTCCTGCAAAGAGGAAAAAATATGCGTCTTCAGATGAGTATGTATGCGTTGACAAAAATAAGCTTCCTGATATGTTGAAATCCTTCATTACAGTCTAGTCCACAAGGGGCGGGCACTTTGCTCGTCCTTTTTTATATCATTTAACCAATAACAATATCCAGCCCATGAGCAGCGAAATTCTCGCAGTCCTTGAATACATGGAGAAAGAGAAGGGCATCAGTCGTCCCGACATGATTGCCACGATCGAAAACGCGGTGAAAGCCGCCGCTGAACGCGGTGGTGCCAATTCCGAACCCAGTGAAGTCAAGGTGGAGATTAACCAGAAAAGTGGAGCTCTTCAGGCTTGGACTTTACTTGAGGTAGTGGAATCGGTGTCCGACACAGCTCGCGAAATTCACCTAGATAAAGCTAGGCTTTACGCAGACAAACCCCAAGTTGGGGACATTGTTGAACGGGAAATGGATCCGGCCTACCTTGGACGAATTGCAGCAAAAACTGCTGAACAAGCAATCAAGCAAAGACTTCGGCAATTTGAGAAAGAACATATTTACGATGAGTTTCGAGATCAGGTAAGCAATCTTGTTACCGGTACTGTTCGGCGCAAAGAACGAGGCGATCTGATTGTGGAAGTCGGCAAAGCTGAAGCTCTACTACCTTGGCGTGAACAGGCACCAGGAGAAGACTGGGTTCCTGGTGAGCGCATTCGTTGTCTTCTCATAAAACTTGAACAACAAGGGCGAGGTCCGGAACTAATTCTTAGTCGCTCTAGTCTCAATTTTGTTCGCAAGCTTTTTGAAATGGAAGTTTCCGAAATTGCAGATGGCACCGTCACTTTGGCTGCAATGGCAAGAGAACCTGGGTACCGTACAAAAGTTTGTGTCAAAAGTACCGATCCTAAAGTCGATCCGGTTGGTGCCTGTGTAGGTGCACGGGGAGGTCGTGTAAAAAGCATTGTTCGTGAAATGAACGGGGAGAAAGTAGACATTGTTCGTTGGTTTGAAGATCCGGTTGAACAATTAGTCGAAGCGCTAAAACCAGCGGTTCCCCAGAATGTCAACTTAGACAGGGACAAACGACGCATGTATTTCGAAGTTAAAGAAGACGACCTTTCCGTAGCTATCGGCAGGAAAGGTATTAATGCCCGCTTAACATCCAGGTTGCTTGGATGGAAATTAGACATCGGTAAGGTAGTCGTTAAGGAAGTGGGTTTTGATGAGCGCAAGACAAAAGCAGCTGAGGGACTTACCTCAGTAGGGATTAAGTTCGAGGTTGCTGATCGCCTAGTTGCCTTCGGATTAGTTAGTCCTGAGGCCTTTGAAGGTGTTACTCAAACTGATCTAATCGGGCTTGGTTTTGATGAGACTACTGCTCAACACATTTTAGAGAAGGTTTCCTCTCCGACTCCTCCCGAACAACCTGAATCCTAATTTAGTACCTAAGAGCAAGACTGTAAGAATTTATGAGTGTAAGAATTCACGCGATAGCCAAAGAGACCAATAAAACCAGCAAGGAGGTCATTGAATTATTGGCAGAACGTGGATATGAGATTAAAAGTGCTTCTTCTACGATCGACAATATCACTGCCCAGTCCCTGATTGACGAGTTTAAGAAGGAAGCACCTGAAGCGGTTGAAGTTGATTCGCCTCAAGTTGAAGCAAAAAAGGACTCTTCAGAAGATTCAAAGGCTGTTCCTTTTGTAAAAACCAAGAAGGATTTAGATCGCGAAAAAGAAGATAAAGAAAAAGCGGAACTTAAAGCCAAGGCTGCTCTTTCTGAAAAGCAGGCCTCTTTGAGTGAACCGGGCCCTAGCAAACCGGTCTTACCTCCCGAGCCTGAAACTGCTGGAGCTGCTCCAAGCTTACCCCCGCCACCAGTCAAAAAAACAGCGGTAGCACCTGCGCCACCCCCCCCTGCTCAGCCTTCTTTGCCACCTCCGCCAAGCGCTCCAATTCCAGATGATTCAGGGGGAATCGTTGAAGGCAATTTGATTATTGTTAAACCTCCAATTGTTGTCAGAGATTTCGCTGGTTTGATTGGACTCAAACCTTTTCAGTTGATCTCTGAACTCATGGAAATGGGCATTTTTGCCTCCATGAACCAAGCAATCGATGAAGATGTCGCCAGCAAGGTCGCAAAAACCAAAGGTTTTGATTTAGAAATTCGTCATCGGGGAGAAAAAACCGAGCCCAAGCCGAAAAAAATAAAGGAAGTGGTTGATGAAAGTGACGAAAAGTTCCTAGAACCTCGTCCACCCATTGTTTGTATCCTTGGTCATGTAGACCATGGCAAGACCACTCTGCTCGATACAATTCGCAAAGCAAATGTGGTTGATGGTGAGGCAGGAGGCATTACTCAGCATGTCGGTGCTTATCAAATTGACCACAACGGTCAAAAAATTACTTTTCTAGATACTCCTGGCCACGCAGCTTTCTCCAAGATTCGTGAACGTGGAGCTAACCTTACAGATGTTAGTATATTGGTGATCGCCGCCGATGATGGCTTCATGCCTCAGTCGGAGGAAGCTTTAAAGTTCGCCCAGCGTTCTCAATCATCTCTTATGGTTGCGATCAATAAGACAGATTCAAAAGGTGCTGATATTGATAAGGTTAAAACTCAAATGCAGGAGCGTTCCATTCCTGCTGAGGACTGGGGTGGAGATGTTGTTACTGTTCCCATTTCTGCTCTCAAAGGAGAAAATATCGAAGAACTTCTTGATATGGTTTTGTTGCAGGCGGAGTTAATGGAACTTAAGGCCAATCCATCTGCGATGACTGAAGCCATAGTGATTGAAGCCCGTATGGAAGTGGGCAGAGGTCCCACTGCAACGGTAATTGTTCAAAAAGGTACCCTTAAAATCGGCGATTCATTCCATTGCGGTTCTGTGTATTGTAAGGTTAAGGCCTTAATTGATGATCAGGGCAATAAGCTTAAATCGGCTCCTCCTTCTACTCCAGTCAATGTTTTAGGTTGGTCGGAAGTTCCTGATTGTGGAGCAATCTGTAAGGGAGTGAAAAATGAGCGAGTTGCCAGGCGTGAAGCTGATGAACACGCGGTTATGGAAAAGAAGCTTTTAGCTATTCCGGTTGAGGAAACTACTGAAAAGCCTGAAGGAGAGACTGGTGATTCCGATAACACTGCCGCTGTGGATGCTCTTTTTGCTGCCATAAGTAAGAGTAAGTCAACCGCTTATCGCGTTATCATTAAGGGTGATGTCAGAGGTTCTGTCGAAGCTTTGAAAGATTCACTTAATTTAATCGAAAGCGATAAGGTCCTACTTGAAATTATTCATTCAGATGTTGGAATGGTTACCAAAAACGATGTTAAAATGGCCAATACATCTAATGCGGATATTTTGGCCTTCAATGTAAAATTGGAAAATGGAGTTATGGGTGAAGCCAAGCATTTGGGCGTTCAACTTTACCATAACAGTATTATTTACCAACTCATTGACCTGGTTAAAGAAAACATGTCCGAATTGCTTGAACCAGAATTGGTCGAAAACAAGACTGGTCGTGCTGAGGTTCGTCAGGTGTTTCGCATCAGTAAAAGCAGGGCGGTTGCTGGTTGCATGATTATGGAAGGTGTCATTACCCGAAATAAAGGTGCTCGCTTGGTCCGCTCGGGTGAAGTTATTGCTGAAGGGAAAATTGATACATTACGCCGATTCAAAGATGATGTGACCGAAGTAAAAGCAGGTTTTGAATGTGGTATGCGTTTGGATTCCTTCGACAAATATGAAGAAGGAGATGTTATCGAGACTTTTGAAATCGATAAGATCCGCCCAAAGCTGTAATTTTTAAAATTTGTATCTGATGAGCCTGCGATTAGCTAGGGTCAATGAATTGGTCAAAAGAGAAATCGGTAATTACTTAAGTACCAGGTACGGTGCTGAGACAGTAAGGTGGACTATAACCTCTGTAGATGTAGCTGCAGATTTACGCAACGCTACCGTTGCCTATTCGGTTGTGGGAGATGATTTGAGTGCCCGTGAAGCTCAACAATTCTTTCGCAAACACGCTGGTGAAATCCGTGGAGTGGTTAGTAAGTATGTCATTTTGAAATACTCACCTAAACTTCAATTTGTTAGGGACTTAGGGATCGAGCGCGGTAATCGGGTAATGGAGATTTTGGATACTCTGGATGAACAGACTGAAGTTGGGAAATAGCTTTCCATTATTGGTGTCACAGCGTGTCAATGCTGTGTCATAATTTGAGCCACCCTGTCACAGTTTATTCTGTATTTTTCGCCCATTGAACATTTTTCTTCTCGGAAGTAATTGTTATTCAATGATTTAATGATTTTTTTCGAGTGGGCACGGAAGGTGCAGTAGTCGAGCCGTGAGTAAAATATTAGGTATAGATTTAGGTACAAGTAATTCATGCATGGCGGTAATGGAAGCAGGCGAGCCTAAGGTAATTCCAAATTCCGAGGGTAATCGCACAACCCCATCAATTGTAGCTTTTTCCAAAACGGGAGAGCGAATTGTTGGTCAGGCCGCCAAGAGACAGGCAGTTACTAATCCACACAACACCATTTATTCAGCCAAGAGGTTGATCGGGCGCAAATTCGAAGAAATTAAGGATGAAGTCAGCACACTTCCCTTTAAGGTCACAGAGGGCAAGAACGGTGCGGCTGTTATCGAATGCGATATTGATGGCAAAACCGAAACTTTCATGCCCGAACAAATTGCCTCCATGGTTTTAGGTAAGCTAAAGGCTGATGCTGAAGCATATTTGGGAGAACCTGTTACTCAGGCAGTGATAACTGTCCCAGCCTATTTTAATGACGATCAACGTCGGGCAACCAAAGATGCGGGTGCAATTGCGGGATTGGAGGTCATGAGGATAATTAATGAACCTACTGCTGCTTCACTTGCTTATGGTTTGGATAAAAAGGGTGAGGAAACTATTGCGGTCTATGATTTGGGAGGTGGAACATTTGATATAAGCGTATTGGAAATTGCAGACGGAGTTTTTGAAGTAAAAGCAACCAATGGAGATACACAGCTTGGTGGTGATAATTGGGATGACAAAATTATCAATTGGTTGGTAGACGATTTTAAAAAAGAACAGGGCATAGATCTCTCTGGCGATGCCATGGCTATGCAGCGACTTAAAGAAGAAGCTGAAAAAGCTAAAATGGCTCTATCATCTTCCCAATCCACCGATATCAACCTTCCATTTATTACGGCGGACTCTTCGGGTCCAAAGCACTTGAATGTTACTTTTAGCCGTTCTAAGCTAGAGCAAATTTGTGACGATCTTTACGAGCGTACTAAAAATCCCTTCAAATCCTGTCTGGAAGATTCAGGTTTAAGTATTGGTGAGGTAGGCAACCTTGTTTTAGTCGGTGGAATGACTCGTAGCCCTCGTGTTGTCGAGATCGCTAAAGAATTAGGTGGTAAAGACCCTAACCAGGGAGTAAATCCTGACGAAGTGGTTGCCATCGGAGCTGCTATCCAAGGTGCAGTGTTAAAAGGTGATGTTAACGACGTTTTGCTCTTGGATGTAACGCCGTTGACCTTGGGGATTGAAACTGCCGGTGCTGTTTCCACTCCGATGATCGAGCGTAATACGACCATACCTACTAAGAAATCTCAAGTTTTCTCGACCGCTGCAGATAATCAACCTGCTGTAGATATCGTGGTTCTACAAGGTGAGCGTTCAATGTCCCAAGACAATAAAACCCTGGGTACATTCAAACTTGATGGAATCCGGCCTGCACCTCGTGGAACGCCTCAAGTTGAAGTGACTTTTGATATCGATGCTAACGGTATTCTTAATGTAACCGCAAAAGATAAGGACACTGGAAAAGATCAAAAAATAACTATCTCTGGTTCTTCAAGTATGGACGATGAAGAAGTTGATAGGCTTAAGAAAGAAGCTGAGAAATTTGCTGATCAAGATAAAGAGAAAAAAGAAGCCGTGCAGACTCGGAATGATTTGGACTCTCTAGTGTATCAATGTGAAAAGCAACTTGCTGATCTTGGCGACAAGGCTACGGATGAGTTGAAGAAGATGACAGATGATATGTTGGCAGATGCCAAAAAAGTTTTGGACGATCAAACATCAACAACCTCTTCTATAAAAGAAGCCAAAGAAAAACTTGAGAAAGGCTTTGAAGAATTGGCTAAACTAGCTGCTCAAGCGGGTGGTGGTGCCACCGACCCAGCTGCTGCTGCTGCCCAATCTCAATCAAGCGGCGACAATAAATCAAAAGAAGATGACATTGTTGATGCTGACTTTGAAGTCGTAGAGGATGAAAACGACGACAAGGAAAAATCCTAATGTAGATTCATAATTTCGGAAAACAGTCAGAATTACTGCCTTTCCAACTGTTAATCATTAATATCTAAATCAACCCAAAAAACAAAGGAATATGAGCAAACCAAAAATCACTCCGTTGGGAGATCGTGTACTCGTCAAGCAAGTCGATGAAGACGAGCAAATTAAAGGCGGGATCATTATCCCCGATTCAGCAAAGGAAAAGCCGCAGGAAGCGGAAGTTGTAGCCCTGGGAACAGGCAAAAAGGATGACGCCGGCAACGACGTTCCTTTTCAAGTAAAAAAGGGAGACAAAGTTTTGATCAGTAAGTACGGCGGAACCGATGTCAAGGTCGACGATGTTGAATACAAGATCCTTCGCGAGGAAGATATCCTCGGAATCGTAGCTTGAATCTAATCGCAAATCATAAATTTCTAAAAACTAAAAAGTAATTATGGCTAAACAAATCTTATTCGACGAAGCCGCCCGCAAGAAAGTTCTTAAAGGCGTGTCGACACTTGCTGATGCAGTCAGCGTAACGCTAGGACCCAAGGGTCGTAATGTCCTTATCGACAAAAAATTCGGTTCTCCAACAGTAACCAAAGATGGTGTAACTGTTGCTAAAGAAATCGACCTTGAAGATCCCTACGAAAATATGGGCGCTCAAATGGTTCGTGAAGTAGCATCCAAAACTTCTGATCTTGCTGGTGACGGTACTACTACAGCTACCGTTTTGGCTCATTCCATATACCGCGAAGGATTGAAGAATGTTGCAGCTGGTGCAAACCCTGTTTACATGAAACGCGGAATCGACAAGGCTGTTGAAGCTGGAGTTGCCAAACTCTTGCGTGACAGCAAAAAAGTTTCTGACCGCGAAGAAGTTCGCCAAGTAGCTACCGTTTCTGCCAACTGGGATGACGAAATCGGTATTATTATTGCAGATGCAATGGACAAAGTGGGCAAAGACGGAACGATTACCGTAGAGGAAGCTAAAAGTATCGAGACAACCTTGGATGTGGTTGAAGGTATGCAGTTTGATAAGGGTTACTTAAGTCCTTATTTCTGCACGAATAATGACACAATGGAAGCTGCATTAGATGACTGTTACATTCTCATTCACGAGAAGAAAATCAGTGCTCTAAGTGATTTGCTTCCCCTTCTCCAGTTGGTTTCTAAGCAAGGTAAACCTCTTCTTATCATCGCTGAAGATGTTGAGGGAGAAGCTCTTGCCGCTCTCGTGGTCAATAAATTACG
>JAQXCL010000153.1 GCA_029251885.1 Opitutales bacterium
TCCATTCTTGTATTCGGTTCCATTATTTTTGTATGGGGTGTCCGTTACCATAATATAAAGGATGAGTTTAAACACTTTAATCTGCCCACATGGTTGCGCGATCTCGTTGGTATTTTTAAATTCTCTTTTTCGATCATGCTCCTAAATGACGATCTTACTGTAGTCCGTCTTGGTGCCATGGGCATCGCGATCTTAATGATCGCCGCCCTCATTACCCACGTTCGATTGAAAAGTGAAATTTACCGAATGCTTCCGTCCTTCTCTTTGCTATGTGCCTGCCTTGCGATTGCCTATATGGCAAATAAGCTAGTCACACTGTAACCATACTAATCCTCACCTACCTTTTTTAAGTTCCATGCCTACTTTGCAAGTATCTCTCCAGGTCTTGCTTTTTTTAATCTTTGCAGGGGGCGGAACTTATCGTTTCTTCCAACCCATGGATGCACTAGCCAAGCGCATGCGTTGGGTCAGTTGTTTTCACCCCCGTATTGTCCGCTCGATCGCTTTTTTCGAGGTAGCTTGCGGAATCGGGATGATTCTTCCCTTCCTACTTTCGGATGCAAACTTTCCATTCATGGTTTATTCCGGCTGCTTTCTCATGCTCATCATGCTTGGTGCAATAGTCACTCATGTGGTCATTGGAGATTACCGAGAAATTATTGGGAATTTATTTCTGCTCGTCCTGTTGTATCATACCACCTTTTCGATCTCGTTTTAAAGGTGTCCATAGGTACTTTGCAAAATCATGCTCTTCAATAGTTTAAAATTATTGAGTGCCTTGTCGATACCCGGCAAAAAATAGCTAGCATTAAAGTAGAAGAATGTGGCTCGGGCAGTTTTGCCGTCTACCCTTCTGCATGATCGTACCGGCCAATCTCAAGGCTTTCCATCTTATTTGTGATAGTAATGCAAAAGAGTCTTTCTCTTAAAACTAAATTTATATTTAAACCAAGAAGATATTGCCGAGTAGTATCTTCGTTTAGAGCAATTGACGGTAATCTTACTGCCCTATACTTTGAAATTTTATGAAAGCTTATGTAATTAATATGCCAAACGCAAAAGAGAGGAGAATTAACATCGATAATCTCTTTGAAAAACTTACACTGGTTCCAGTATTTATAGAGGCTTGCGTCGGAAAAGATGTTCGCCTTCCAGATGAAAGGTATGACGAGCAAGCTTATCGAAGAGCACATGGAAAAACTACAAATTTAGGCGAACTAGGATGCTATTTCAGCCATTTAACTGCGTTGGAAGTTTTTTTGAAAACTAAAGATGAATTTGCATTAATTTTAGAGGACGATGTTTCTTTTGATGAAACAATTGAATCACTTTTAAACCAAGTACTTAAACATCATTCAAGATTTGATTTGTTAAGATTAAGCGGTGCACACAAAGGAACACCCATAAAGATTCTGAAACTCAATGATAGTTATAACCTATGTTGTAATTACACTAGGCAAACAGGGGCAGGAGCTTACCTGTTGAACCGTCATGCTGCATCTAAAATATTAGAGCACTTGTTACCGATGTGCTTACCTTATGACCATGCTTTTGATCGAGAATGGTTATGGGGCGTTAAGTCAATGTGCATAGACCCTATGCCAGTTATACAGAACAATGGTTTTGAATCTCAGATTAATGCATCTCAGTCTTATAAATTACCGTTTTTAAAAAGATATATTACCGTTTTTCCATATAGAGCATGGAACGAAATATGCAGATTTTTATTTAGGTCTTTGCAGATCATTAATAACAAAATACCGAACAAGCTTATTCAGTAAATTGTATATAGCTTCACACTACATTTATTACACTAGCCGATTAAACATTGGAGATGTTCAGTCAGGCAGAGTCCAAGCAATCATCTTCCGTAATTCCATCCACTGATTAAGGCATCGATACTTTTATTAACCACAACAAAATCCTCCGTTACAAATTCATTTCTTATACCACCTGTCTTTCCTCGCCCTACACCCGGGTACAGTTAATTAAATAAATTAGAGTGGGTATTTTGTAACCTAGGTCGTACTCTTTTGTGCACTCAGGTGGCTAAAATTACATCCAATAAAGTTTGGCCAAATTTCTTGAGCTTTGATTCCCCAATCCCATTGATCTCGAGCATTTCCTCAAAACTTTGAGGTCTTTTATCTGCCAGTTCGATCAAGGTTTTATCGTGAAAGATTACATACGCGGGCACCCGTCTCTTTTTTGCCATCAATTGGCGTGCCTCCTTTAACTTTTCGAAAAGTTCCTGGTCGTCCTCGTCCTCCAGTGCAGGCTTTTTTCTTCTGCTTGGTTTGTCAGCCTTTGTCTTTTTGCTGATCGTTACCTTACGGAAATCGATCGATTCTTTCTGCTTTAGAAATGCAAAGCCCTTCTCGGTAATTTTGATCCCGTTGTGTTCCTGCACATCCACCATCAACAGGTTTCGGGAAACTAATTGGCGGAAAATATTTTGCCACTCCGCTCGGCTCAATTCCTTACCTATCCCAAATGTACTTTGCTGGTCATGCCCAAACTGGATAATTCGGTCATCCTCCTTGCCCAGTAGCACATCCACCACATAGACCATCCCAAACCTTTGGCCGGTGCGGTATACTGCAGACAAGGCCATCTGGGCTGGGGTGGTGCCATCAAAAGTCTGGGGCTTGGTATCACAAGTGTCACAATTCCCGCAGGGCTCGCCCGTATCGTCAAAATATTCCAGTAATACCTGCCTCCGGCAAATCGCGGCCTCGCAGAGGCCAAGCAAGGCATTAAGCTTTTGGTTTTCTATACGCTTTTGCAGTTCTGGAGCCTCCGAATTTTCAATCCAGTTTCTTTGCATCACCGCATCATCCATCCCATAAATCATGTAAGCATTGGAAGGCAGACCATCCCGGCCGGCTCGCCCAGTCTCCTGGTAATAAGCCTCAATCGATTTGGGTATATTCATATGGGCAACAAAGCGCACATCTGGTTTATCGATCCCCATTCCAAATGCGATCGTTGCCACAATGATGATTTTATCTCCCCGTAAAAAACGGTCCTGGTTTTCGCTCCTCACCTCCGCGGGCAGTCCCGCATGGTAGGGCAGGGCATTTATATCTTTTCCCTGCAACCACTCTGCCATATCCTCCACCTTCTTGCGCGATATACAGTAGATAATACCACTGTCTTCCAGATGGTAGTTTTTTATAAAGTCGTACACCTGCTTTTTCGGATTGTTCCTTTCCAAAATGGAGTAGTGTATATTTGGACGGTCAAACCCGCCAATAAATGTCCGCCCATTCTCCAGCTTTAAACGCTCAATAATATCCTTTCTAGTCGCACTGTCTGCCGTAGCGGTCAGGGCAATTCTAGGAACCCCCTTAAACCGCTCAGCCAAAAAGGATAGGGCGGTATAGTCAGGACGAAAATCGTGCCCCCACTGCGATACACAGTGAGCCTCATCGATGGCAAACAGGGCAATCTTTACCCGCTCCAGTAACTCCACAAACTCCGGCATCACCAACCTTTCGGGGGCCACATAGAGAAGATCCAAATTATTGCTTTCCAGCTTTTGCTTTACCTCAAATACCGCCCTGTCCGACATGCTCGAATTAATCGCCCTTGCCGATATCCCTAACTGGGCAAGAGCCGTTATCTGGTCCTGCATCAGTGCAATTAGCGGAGATACAATCACCCCCACGCCTTCTCGGCACAGGGAGGGTATCTGGTAGCAAAGTGACTTTCCACTCCCCGTGGGCATAAGTACAAACGAGCTACCGCCTTCAATCAAATAGTTAATGATCTCTTCCTGCTCGCCACGGAATTGATCATACCCATAGGTTTGTTTTAATATAGAAAGCGGATTTTTGGCCGATACTTGCACAAGATAAGAAGGAAATATTTTTTTGCACCAGGCCAAGTTTCACCACCCATGATTCCACCGCCCGCACACGAACAATCGTTGTGTGGCAATCTCCCCAAATTTTCAACCCTCAAACATCCCGCTCCCCAACTTCCCCATTCATCCTTCACTCCTCACTCTTCCTTTCACTCTTCACATTTCTTAATTCACCCTTCAGTCTTCCTTTATGCTGCAAATTTCCTCCAGAGTAACCATCCCTTCGCAGGAGATCGTGTTGCAGGCTATTCGTTCACAGGGTGCAGGAGGCCAGAATGTAAACAAGGTATCTACGGCGGTACATTTGTTTTTCGATATCCGTGCCTCTTCTTTACCCGAGGTTTATAAGGAACGTTTATTAAAATTGAAAGATCGTCGGATTAGCCCGGCAGGTACCGTAATTATTAAATCTCAAGAAGCACGCAGCCAGGAAGCTAACCGGGAAAAAGCCCTTGCCCGCTTAAAGGAGCTTATTCTGGAAGCCATGCAAGTACGCAAGTCCCGCCGTGCAACCTCTCCAACCCGCGGGTCTAAAGAGAGGCGTTTACAAGCAAAGGACACCCGTTCGAAAACCAAGAAATTTAGACGCTCCCCCGGAATGGACGATTAAACCATTAACAATTAAATCTTAACAAATTGGGATCGGAAAAATTTAATTTTTTAACGCTCGCTTAGCAGCAAGTCTCGGTAGTTTTCGTGAATGAATAGTGCCGATCGCCCCACTCTCTCCTCAGCGAGAAGTCCTATCTCTACGAGTTTCTTCAAATAGACCGATGCCGATTGACGCTTGGCGATTCCCGCACTTACCAAATCGGCTATTTGGCAGTAGGGTTGCTCGAAAAGTACATCGAGCAACTCGTTAGAATAAATCTTAGGAACCTTTATTTTTAAGTCTTTTTTCACCTCTTCTCTGTATTCACGGATGGATCGAATCTTCTGGTTTGTCCATTGAGCCGATTCCTCAATCACTTCCAGTATGAAAAGGATCCAAGCTTCCCAATTTTGATCGTAGGTAACTGTACGCAAAAGATCATAGTAATCCTCTTTTCTCCGTATAATCCCCCGACTGTGATAGAGGATAGGGGAGGATAGAATGCCCGCCTGTACAAGATAGAGTAAGTTTAGAACACGCCCGGCTCGCCCATTTCCATCGGAGAAAGGGTGAATTGCTTCAAATTGGTAGTGAGCCACTGCCATCACAACCAGGGGATCAAGCTCGGTTGTTTGATTAATAAAACTTTCCCAATTTGCTAACTTATCACGTATTACAGATTCCCCTACAGGTGGGGTATAGATGATATCTCCCGAAATAGTACTTCCAAGGCCAGTGCCAGCTTCTTTTCTTATCGTCATGGATCGTGACTTAATAACCGAGCAAACTTTCTCGGCAGTAGCCGTGCAAATCGGGCGTTCGGCTAAGCTTTGATAACCTTGGTGCAGTGCTGCCCTGTAATTTAATGCTTCTTTGGTGGCTGCATCAGGCGATTGGTTGAGGAGAGAACTCCGAAAAAGGCGATCAGTCGTTGTTACAATATTTTCTATTTCCGAACTTGCTTGTGCTTCCATTAATGGCAGCACATTGATCAATAGAGATTTGTTGGGTAAGAAATTCCCTGCCTGTTCAAGCTCTGCCAACTGAGTTCTGGAACGGATACATTGCTTCAGTACTTGCACTGTTTCCAATTCCTGCTTCGGAGGAAGTGGCGGTAGCTCATTGTAGGGAAGCTGTGGATTGCACTTCATGTCGATATTTTTCCTTTTTATAAACTTATCCTGAAATTAGGTCGATGCGATCGACAGGTCAAACTCTATATGTCGATAAAGTGATAAAAAATAAACATATCTTATTCTCGTTCATCATCACTCTCCCTTCCCTCTTCTAAATTCACTCCCCAGTCTTTCTTACCTTCCCTACTCAATCTTCTTATTTCGCTAATTTCTCGTCCTTCTACTCTTTACCCTTTGCTCTTCTTGAAGCATCTATAGACGGCGATGAGTACTGAAGATATACAACCTGGCCAACGTTGGGTAAGTGATGCCGAGCCAGAGCTTGGCCTTGGGGTGGTTATGGCTGCTGGTAACGGGCGAGTTTCCATCCTTTTTCCTGCGGTTGATGACCGGCGCGAATATGCCCTCGAATCCGCCCCCGTACGCCGGGTCGCTTTTGAAGTGGGGGACAATTTAAAAACCCACGATGGACAGGCCGGTACCATTGAAGCAATTAAGGAAGAAAGTGGATTTTTACATTACCAACTGAAAGGGGAGTGGATTCCTGAATCTGCCCTTGCGGATACGATCAGTTTTTCTCTGCCCCTCGATCGCTTGATGGGTAGACAGTTGGATGATTCTTACCTGTTTAAGGTTCGCAACGAAGCCCTTATCTGGCAGTCGAGGATTAATAAAGCTCCCAACCGTGGCTTTACCGGAGGACGGATCGATCTAATTGGGCACCAACTCTACCTTGCTCAGGAAGTTACCAATCGTCTACAACCACGCGTACTCCTTGCCGATGAAGTCGGCCTGGGGAAAACCATCGAGGCCTGCTTAATTCTTCACCGCTTACACCTTACCGGCCGTGCCGAACGTAGCCTGATTATTCTTCCAGAATCTTTAATGCACCAATGGTTTATCGAACTGCTCCGCCGCTTTAATCTTGTGGCCAGTCTCTTCGATGAAGAACGCTGCCAGGCGATCGAAAGTTCCGATCCGCAAAACAATCCCTTTCTCGATAGTCAAATTGTTTGCGTAAGCCTCGATTATTTAACCCACTCTATGGCCCGCTGTACCCAAGTGCTCGAGGCCGAGTGGGATCTCTTAATTGTCGACGAAGCCCACCATCTCGAATGGACACCCGAGCTTGCCAGTACCGCCTATCAAATCGTAGAAAGCCTCGCCGAGAAAATTCCCTCCGTATTGTTGCTTACCGCAACCCCTCAACAACTCGGTCCCGAAGGGCACTTTGCCCGGCTTCGCCTGCTCGACCCTGCCCGCTATAACAATTTGGAAACTTTTATTGAGGAAAGCCTTCATTACCAGGAAATGGCCGGACTCGTTGATCATATCGACAGTAAAAAGGAGCTCTCTGTTTCCGACTGGGGAACGATCGAAAAAAGCCTTCCCCATCTCCACGCAAAGTACGCCGATCAAAAATCCCTCAGTTCGGCCGACCGTGCACAGCTTAGCGAAAATATCATCGATAGTTTTGGCCCCGGGCGTGTCATGTTTCGAAATACCCGCAAAGAACTAAAAGGCTTCCCCAAGCGCCAACCCGTGCTTCACCCCCTGGATCCATCTACCGAGGACAGCCCCGCTTTCGAGCAAAAGATCGAATGGTTGGTTGAATGGATAACCGAGCACAAAGATGAAAAAGTACTCCTCATTTGCGAGACCCGCTCCCTCGTCGAAGAAATTTACCAAGCCGTTCAGGAACATATCAATGTAAAGCTCAGCCAATTTCACGAAGGATTAAACTTAATCCAACGCGATCGTCAGGCCGCTTACTTTGCCGATCCCGAAGGTGCCCGTGTACTCCTCTGTTCAGAGATTGGGAGCGAAGGTAGAAACTTCCAATTTGCCCATCACCTCATCCTTTGGGATCTGCCCGAAAACCCCGAGCTTGTGGAGCAACGCATTGGCCGGCTCGACCGTATCGGCCAGACCGATACCATTCACATTCATCTACCCCACATAAAAAATTCTGCCGAAGAAGTATGGGTACAGTTTTACAACCAAGGAGTGGGCATATTTAATCACCCCGTTCCCACCGCTTTAATTCTGGCCCATACCTTTTCCGAAAAATTGGAAAGTATGTGCAATGTATTTGATGCCAGTGCCCTCCAATCCCTAGTGGCAGAAGTTGTTCAGTCCCGAACCGCCCTTGGAGAAAAACTGGAAAGTGGTTACCTTCGCCTCCTTGCCCGCAACTCTTACAAGCCCGGCCGTAGCGAAAAACTCAGCGAACAAATTCTGGCAAGCGATACCGATTCCGCCTTCGAAACCTTTGCCACCGACCTCATGGAATACGCCGGCCTACGCGTGGAAGACCTTGGCGACCGTCGCTACCTCTTCAAGCCCGAGTACGGCCAGATGGATAGCCTGCCTGGCCTCGACCCCAAAGGCATGATGGCCACCTTCGATCGTACCGATGCTCTCAATCGTGACGATATTCATTTTTTCACCCCCGACCATCCACTCCTTCGCAGTTCGCTCGACTCCTTCCTCAGTAGTGAAAAAGGCAACACCGTACTCTCTGTCTATCAAGGCGCCGAGTCCCCTGGTATTTTCCTACAAGTTACCTACCTCGTGGAGTGCGTGGCCCCACGCAGTTTACATATCGACCGATACCTGGCCATGTCGCCGGTCCCCCTCTGGCTCGATCATACTGGACAGGTTATTCCGGCACCCGACTTCTCTGAGAATATTCTAAATTCGACACCTGATACCGATGATATCCTAGGCAATTCAGGAATCAAGCGCCTCATCAAAAGAATGATCAAATCTTCGGAAAGTCATATGTTCGAAGTTACACAAGAATTGGTTGAAGAAGCAACTTTTGCCATCGGACAAGAACACCAATCCGAAATTTCCCGCCTGCAAAACCTCGCCCGTCTTAACCCTGGGGTTGACCCATCGGAAATCAAAAACTTACAAAACCACCAATTCGAACTCGAAGACGCCCTCGCCGAAACACGCTTCCGCTTGGATTCCTTACACTTGGTGGTTGTTGAGAGTTGAGGGGATAAACATCGCCTCAATCTTTTAGCCCGACATATACAAACGGGCTACCAAAGCTTCGTTCTCTTTTTAGAATTTTCCCGATGTATTTTTCTCTTACTCCATCGGGGGCTTTTTTACCGATAAACTCCCAGCGGTTGGATACGTCAATGTCCTCAAAGGTTCTTTCAAAATATTGCTGGGTACCTGCTTTTACCCAGCCGTGTATCTCGTAAACTTCTTTGATCAATCCGCCGTAAGTGGCATAGGCATATTTTATCGACTCATCCCTGCGTACATTTCGCCAAACTCCTCGAGTTGCCTCAAAGAGGGCGAGTTCAGACATACCAGACTTGTATGTCGAATTCAGCAAAAATGCCACGCCGGCATGTTCTGGTTTTATATTTACTGTTTTGCCAGTCCGTAAACTGTAAATCTCCTCCAGTGAGACTCTGCCCATCTCTACACCGCTCCCTCTTACCTTGTTGGTAAGATTTCCAACACCAAGAAGATCAATGCAAGTTGCCTCAACTAATTTTGCCTCTTTATCCGTCTTGATTCCGTGCCTTAAAATATCAATACCCAATCTGCTTTCGGAAATTAACTGTTGGATTTTCGAACCTTTATCATCTTTTTCACAAGGTGAAAGATGTTGTAAGCAACGTTCCCCCTTTCCTTTTCCTATATAAAATGGTGAACGCTGTTCACCATTTAACTCACACAGAGCATACACATAATATCCGATTTC
>JAQXCL010000004.1 GCA_029251885.1 Opitutales bacterium
AACGAAAAGGGCTGGTTGTATCATGCTCATCTTGGATGGTTATACTCATCAAGCGCCAAGGAAAATAGTGTCTGGTTGTGGCGTGAAGAAAACGGATGGTTATGGACAAAGCAAGATACATGGCCCTACTTGTGGTCCCATCAAACTGGGCACTGGTTATACCTGACGCCGGGCAAAGCAGGTGAAACTATCAGGTTTTACGACTACTCCATCGAGTCTTATCGCTAAAGTCTAGGTGTGTTGGCTTGTTTTGAGGTAAAGCGATCGTTGACTTTGCCCATAAAATCAAGAGGATTATAATCTTTTTAATTTTTCAAATCAGATGGCGAACAACGATCAAAGCGAAGAGCCCAAGCAAAACGAAGAACCGGTTGAAGAACAGGTGGACGGACTGACAGCTGAGGAAGCTGCGGGAGTTCGTCCCTATGATGAGGTAGAAGTCTGGAAAAAGAGTAAGAATACTCTTTTTTCTGTTCTTGGTATCATTGCCCTGGGGGTTGCAATCTCTTCTTTTTATAATGATTCAAAGGAAGAAGAGTCTGCCGAAAGAAGTTTACGTTTTTTGAATGCTAGCTTGGGAGAGGTTGGATCGGAAGAGAAGTTTCTCTCTTTTGCGGAGGATTATGAGGATACACTTGGTGGAGTTGCTCAATACAGAGCGGCTTCTATACAGTATGGAGATGACCGTTTTGCAGAGTCGGCCAAAAGCTTTTTGGCTGCGGCAAGTCGCTTAGTGGGCGATCCGTTGTTAGGGCGTGCGAAAATTGGTCATGCGGTCTCCTTGATCAAAGATGACCAAAAGGATGATGGACGAAACGCATTGGTTTCCATTTCCAACGATGCAAGTTTACTCAATGTTGACCGGTTTGAAGCAAGGTATTTGTTAGGTGTGGATGCTTTGGGCAAAAACGACCAGAATGGATATGAAGCCCAACGTAAGGCTTTAAGCGAAGATCTTAAGGCCGCTGATTTTTTATCACGATTGGTAGAATATGAAAGATTGAACAGATTGTATGACCAGGCGAAGTCCCTTCCTGAAATCAACCTTGCTAAAAGTGCCGAATACCTTTCGAAGCAACGAAAACAAAAAAACACCAAGGAAACCGAGAGTGGGTTATTATATCAAGTATTGAAAAAAGGCGAGGGTGATCAGCCCACGGCTGAGGATGAAGTGGAAGTTCATTACCATGGCACTTTGATCGATGGTTCAGTATTTGATTCTTCTCGTGATCGAGGAGAGCCTGCGAAATTTAAGGTTGGGCAGGTAATTGCTGGATGGACTGAAGCCTTACAGTTGATGAAAATCGGTGCGAAATGGAAACTTTTTATTCCATCCGAACTTGCTTATGGCAAACGGGGGAGCAACAGTATTGGACCAAGCGAGGCACTTACCTTCGAGGTTGAATTGCTGGGGATAACCCCGCCAATTGTCGAACCTGAACTGCCTGACTTGAATAATTCTGAACCTTTGCCTGCGGTATTTCCTGAGGATAAAAATCAGTCAAATAAATCTGTTCCTGTTCAGAATAAGCCGGTCAAGGTTGAAAAGCAGAAAGACGACAAGGACGGGAATTCGTCCAAGTAAATCTTTTAGAAGAATATATAGCTTCTTCTTCGCTACTATTTAGGCGTGTATAGAAGCACGAATTTCTTCGGCTTTTACAGATCCGCAAAGTAATTCAACGAGGCTCAATCCAAACTCAATTGCAGTACCCGCACCACGGGAGGTGATGATCTTTCCGTCCTTAATTACGGCTTGATTAGAATGCAGACCGGGTAGTTCATTACTGATACTTTCGTGACCAGTGATTTTTTTCCCAGCTAACAACTCAAGGTCATGAAGTAATAATGGAGCTGCACATATTGCAGCAATTGGTCTTTGAAGGTCCGAGAAATCCTTAATTAAGTGAAGAAAGGATTCATTTTTACGTAGCTCAAAAACGGCGGGTCCTCCAGGTAGAACAAGAAGATCGAACTGGATTAAGTCAGATTCTCCTAAGAATTGGTCTGCTCGGATGACGATTCCTGAACGTCCACATACTTCGAGCTCGCTTTCGCAGGATGCGATGAGCACCTCAACCTCGGCTCTTCGTAAAAGATCGATTGGACAGGTTGCCTCAATCTCCTCGAACCCATGAGCTAGCGGGACGAGGACTTTTTGGATCATGAACTTTTTTGTTAAGGGATCAGGCGGCTTTTATCTTTTCCTTCTTTGGTTTGGATTCTTTTTTGGTTTCCTTGGTCGCGGGCGTTTTCTTGTCGCTAGTTCCAGAGTCTGAATTTTCGGATTTTTTCTTGTCTTCAGACCCGCTCTTTTGCTTGTAGTCGGTTTCGTAAAAACCTGTGCCCTTAAAAATGAGACCAGCTCCTAACCCGAGTAAGCGCTTGGCTTTGCGTTTTTTGCATTTAGGACAGCTTTTGACGGGGGAATCGTTCATGGACTGAAAGAGTTCCCATTCGTGCTTACAAGCCCCGCATTGATAATCGTAAGTTGGCATAAAGGAATATTTTAAAGTGAAAAATTGAAGACGTCAGGAAAAATTCTTCATTCTTAGCGCACTTGAATAAGCAATTAGTATCCAAGCACCGATAAAAAAAGAAAGTCCATATAATGGAATCGCCAGCAGGAAGATTCCCCAAAATGCAACCACGGGTAAAGCCAAAGGTTTCCAACCGGACAATACTTCTTGCAAGAGGATGCGAATTTGAAATGCATCCCTGAATTCTTCGTGTTTTAAATAAGCCATGAAGGCAGAAAGAAAAAACATCGGAGAAAAGAAACCGCATATGGCCAGGGGAAAATATGCAACGACTCCTAGTAAGCCAAAGGTAAGGAAATAAAGCAGTAAACTAACAATCCATCCCACCAACATAGGCAGACCGATGTAGAGAATTAATAAACCGAAGAGTCGAAGACCGCATACAAATAATTCTGGCCAATTCATTTCCGACCATTCGGGGAGGTCCACCCGTCCGCTACGCCTCAATTGACGTCCGTAAATAAAAAGATAACCCAACGCAAATAGGTTTAATCCAGGAATAAAGGACAAGCCTCCTCCTAGTAAAACTTTCGGGATCCATCCCGGACGACCGAATAATCGGGTGCAGACCGCTTCCAAACTTGGCATATAAGAATTATGATGCCATGCTTTATTTCCTCGGCAAGCCATGAATTTTCCAGAAAAACTAAAATCCTTTCAAGAGCAGTTTGAAAAACGTTTAGTTTCTGACCTTCCTCAATCGAAGGAACGACCAGCTCGTTTGCACGAGGCAATGAATTATAGTTTGCAGGCTGGTGGAAAACGGTTGCGGCCAGTATTGGTTTTGTCTGGTCACAGTCTATTCCCGAGTAAGTTGGATCCTATGCCCGCAGCACTGGCAGTTGAAATTATTCATACCTATAGTTTAATTCATGACGATTTGCCTGCAATGGACGACTCCGATCTTCGACGTGGTTCTCCTTCCTGTCATCGGGCATTTGACGAAGCTACTGCTATTCTTGCTGGGGATGCATTAATTCCGCTAGCTTTTGAACAATTAGCAAGGGCATACCAGGGGTCTTCTTCACTTGGGCTTGAGTTGGTCGGTTTGTTGGCAGTGGCTGCCGGAAGCCAAAAGTTAGTTGGTGGACAAATGGAGGATTTATTAGCGGAGGGAAAAAGCCCGGAGGCAGAAACTCTATCCTATGTTCATGCCAACAAAACTGCCGCTATGATTGAAACTTCTCTTCTTATGGGTTTTTGTCTGAGCGAAAATGGGGGAAATAAAGAATTAAGAAGTTTGGTTTCCCAAGCAGGTCAATCGCTGGGGTTGGCTTTCCAGGCGGTTGATGATTTGCTCGATGTAACTTCAACCACTGAGGAATTGGGCAAGGAAGCTGCTCATGATCAAGATACGGAAAAGATGACCTGGGTACGTATGCTTGGAGTTAAGCAAGCCAACGAACTTGCGCGTGAACATACTGAACAAGCTTTGCGAATGATTGAAGAAATTGGTGGGGATAACTATTTTCTACTAAAACTTGCGGAGCATATGCTTCGCAGGAAAAATTAGTCACGATGACTCCTTCCGTTGAAGGATTAGATTCTCAGAACTGGCGAGAACGGCTTGGGGCTTCCAGGGAATTAGGAACTGGATTTGCGGCCCCTGGTGGTGAGTTCACAAGGGCATTGTTCGAATGGAGTCTTACGCCCCAAGGAGCCTTTCTAAGCAACTTGCTCAAGGGTCGAAGGGTAGTGGAACTAGGTGCGGGAATGTTGCCCCATGGTTTTGCATTGTCAGCTCATGCGAGAGCCAAAAATTTTGTGGCGGTCGAACCGTTTTATGCAGATAAGCAGGAAATTGCTCAAATGGCCTACTTGGAGAGCGAATTAAATCCGAGTCTTCGAATTCCCCGAAAGGTTGTAGCTAAGGATATGCTCGAATATTTAGAAAAAGAGCCCGATCATCTTTTAACGATATTGGCCTGTGGAATTGAAGATTGTATTCTCCCAGGGCCCGGTTATCGGAAAAAGGTGGAGGGGGAAATTGAAAGAACTTTAGAAGAGGACGGTTTTTTTATTAGTTCGCATAGCGATTTAGCACCCAAAGGCTTAGCTCATCTTGAAGTACTTTATTCTCGTCCATCTCATCCCGGGTTGGTGGACCGTTTAAGATTACATGGCAAAAAGTATGCCTTCGAAAGGTGGGGAAATCTACTCCCCCTCGGGAATTGATTCTTCAGCATCGGATGAGCTTGCAGCCATTCGTGCTTTCATAATGAGGTACAGTTCACGGCTTATCCAGGCATCTGTGGCAGCGTAGGTTTGTTGGGAAGGAGAAAGAGGGCTTTTTTGCCAATTGGATAGTTGGGCAGACTTGGACAGTCTTTGTGAGAAAAAAATCGCTGTCAGGTTTCGCAAACCAGTTTGTTCGATCTTTAGCGATTGTGCCAATGGCGCAAGATCCTCAAAGCCACCGGGAGTAAATTCTTCTATCTTTTTGAGGTTGTACGCATCGTCTTTAATCGCCACTCCAGTTTTAATAATATCTGGATTCTCTAAAATCTCGATTAATGGACCAAGTTTCATTACCGGATAGAGGCGAAACAGAAAGGCTTGGTCAGCAGTTGCCAGTTGGATTAAAGCAGGGGGATTATTGGGACCACGTTTAAAGTTTGGCTTACATTCGATATCAAAACCGAGGACTTTTTGTTTACTCAGTTGGTTGACGAACTTTTGGAAGGATTTGTTATCTTCCGCTACTTGGATGGAACCATGAAAGCGGATGAGTGGAAGGTCGTTAATTTCGCTTTTTTCAAGCCTGGAAGGAAGTTCTCCTTGATTTGAATGGAGGGCCGACATCTTGAAATTAAAGTTCCATGGTTAATCCGTCATAAGCGAACAAAACCTCACGCGGAAACCCCCGGGGCGAAGGAGCTCCTGGGATTCCTGGTATGGATTCTCGAACTGCATGCCTGGATCCAGTTAAAAATTTTCTAGTATGAGCACAGAATTCAGAAATATTTTCATCAGTGGCGTTCGGATCATGATGAAAAATGGCTAATTTTTTAACATCAGCTCTAGCGGCTAATTCCACTCCCATTACATTGCTCGAATGTCCCCAATGTTCACGATTTCCAATTGATTGGGACAGGGTGTAGGGAGCATCAAATATGAGAAGGTCTGCATCTCGGATAAAATCCAAGTAGGGATAGTTTTTTGAATGAGCTTCGTTGGTATGTTCGCAGTCTGTTGAATAAACCATGGCTTTCTCCTGATTTTCTACACGATAACCGTAAGATAAACCGGGATGATTTTGTTGAAAAAGAGTGACTCGAGAGTCGCAAACTTCAACCACATCGCCGGGTTTGTGTTCTTCAAAAGATATTTCTGCAGCAAGAGTATCAAAACTGATGGGAAAAAATGGTTCGCACATTTGTGCTCTTAAAAACTTCTCAATTCCCTCGTGCCCCCCATGGAAAACGATACGATTACTTGGAGCATAAGCAGGTGCAAAGAAGGGAATGCCCTGAATATGGTCGTAGTGAAAGTGGGATAGGAAAATATGGAAGGTCGCACCGCTTACTTTCTTGGCCATAATTTCTTTGGCCAAGGCTCTCAACCCTGAACCGCCATCAAGGATGAGGTAATCTTCAGAGCCAGTATCCACATGAATACATGGAGTGTTTCCTCCCCAGTGTGCACGGGTGCGAAAATTAAGTTTATCGTAAACAAATTCCCTGATCTGTCTCTCTGAGCGGAGTTCTTTTCCACGAGCAGCCATCAGTGAAGCAATTACCTTCTCTTCAATTTCTTGAGCGGTTGGGGCTGTGGGTATCGATCCGCGAGTACCTTTAAAATGAACGAACATAGGGATTCTTTTCTTTTTACGTATTGAGGTTTTTGGCAACGTAAATTTCTATTTCGTAATTTTATCCTGAAATTTCTTTAAGTTGTTAGCTTGAAGATTAGGGTTTGTATGAACATGATAATTTTATGACTAATGACGAAAAGATGGCGGTTCCCTTTTATCGAGTAGGTCTGGAGCGTCTAAATTATACGGAGATACTCGAACTTTTTGTTGATCCTTCCAAAAAGAGTGGGAATTTCCACCGTATTTCAGATATGCATGTTAAAATTGGCATGCCTATCAGTTTTCGTACTGATGATGAGCTAATAGCGGTTGAAAGAGGAACTCCTGTAAATGAAGAAGCCATGCTTCACATGTTGAGTATTCTTTTAAATGAGAAGCAAATTGCTCAAGTTACTGATCCTGATCAACCCCATGATGTCGATACTGCATTTGAGTGGGCAGAGCAGGGGGTTAATTTCCGTCTAAATGTTTTCAGGGACCGGGATGGATTGGCATATGTCATGCGGGTACTTTCCTCTTCGATTCCTTCAATTGAGGAAGTCGGGTTACCTTCAGAAATGATTTGGAGAGAAATCACAAAGCTTAAAAGAGGACTTGTTTTAGTAACTGGAGTTACAGGGAGTGGGAAGTCTACAACTATTTCTTCTTTAATTAATCATGTTAACCGAACGCGGAAATCTCGAATTATAACCCTCGAAGATCCAGTCGAATTTATCTTTAAAAATGAAAGCTCTATGGTTTCGCAAAGGCAGGTTGGTCAGGACGTATCAAGTTTTTCTGCTGGGTTAAAAAGTGCATTGCGTGAAAATCCTGATGTGATTTTTGTGGGCGAGATTAGAGATACAGAAACTGCCACACTGGCTTTAAGTGCAGCCGAAACAGGTCACCTAGTCTTCTCCACCCTTCACACTCGAGACGCGAAAGGAGCCTTAAGCCGTATTGTAGATATGTTCCCTGCCGAACAATCCAAATTTATCTGTCTTCAATTATCGTTCAGTCTTTCTTATGTTCTTAGTCAAAAATTAGTTCCCCGCGAGGACTCTGATGGTCGTATCCTCGTTATGGAAGTTTTAAAAAATGTACCTGCCATTGGAAATTTAATTAGAACTGGAAATTGGCAACAGGTTTATTCTGCAATGGAGACCCAATCTAAAGAAGGTATGCTTACGATGGAACAGCACCTTTTATTCCTGCATCAGCACAATATCATAAGCCGGGAATCAGCTATCTCTTATGCTAACGATGCAAGCCTGGCAGAGCGGTTGGGTTAAGTAGTTTAATCCATGATCCTATTTAAAAAGTTGTTAAACGAGTTCAGCACCTAAGCTGATTAACATAGGATGTATAGAATGACAGAAGCAAAAAGACCCTTTTTGGGGAGGCTCTTTTCTTTCATGTTTATTTGTGTATCTTTATTTTCAGCTATTTATTTGTGGGCTAAGCAATCTCCCGAAGTTGGAGATAAAAAAGAAAAAATAGAAACCCCGATGATGATAGAAAAAACAGAAGAAGATTGGAAGGAACAGTTAACAGCTGAGCAATATCGAATTTTACGCAAGGCCGGCACAGAACGTCCAAATGGGAGTATTTACAAGGAGTTTAAGGAGCAGGGTGCAGGTGTTTACTTTTGTATCGGCTGTGATACCGAGCTTTTCTCATCTAACGAAAAATTTGATTCTCATTGTGGATGGCCATCCTTTTTTGACCCATCAAAGGTTGAGAATGTAAAAACCTCGGTTGATCATTTGCTTGGATATGCCAGAACTGAAGTTCTTTGTGCAGTATGTGATGGTCATCTTGGTCATATTTTTTCTGGGGAGGGGTTTGATACCCCAACGGACAAAAGATATTGTATAAACGGTACTGTTTTACGCTTTCGTCCGCATAGTCGTTCATCAGATACAAATGCTTCTAATATTTCAGCATCGGATGCCCCATGATTAAAACCACCGCATGACTTGTGCTTAAGTTTTAGCTATTGTGATTTATAAAGTTAATGTTCTGCTCCTGCATCTTCTCCTTGTTAGTTGCTTAAAAGGCTTTGATAGCAATTCATCTTCAAACGGTTTTTTCGAAGTTCGCATTCCTACTTACAACGAAGCGGGAAGAATAAATTGGGAATTACATGCTGATGAGTTGGATAAACTCGACGAGGGTATTTATTCTGCTCAAAATCCAAAAATGTTTATTTTAGAAGACCAAAGGCCAGCAACCATTGCTAATTCAAATACTGGATTTTTTAACCTTGGACAAGGCTTGGCAAAGGGGAGGGAGCATTTATTTGTTGAAGGAGACGGTTTCGAGGCCATTGGAAGGCCGTGGACATTTGAAGAAAATATCACAGATGCGAGAAACTGTTTGGCTTTTTCCGAGCAGGGGAAGATAGGTTTTGAATCTCAAGTAAATGCAGGATTTGTTGGGGTTTCTGACGAGGAAGTGAATAAGCGGTCCAAAAAAAGTAAGCCCAGTTTTACAGCTGACGAAATACATTCCATCGATTCGCCTAACTTTTCAAAAGATTTTCCCACTACTGCTTATGGAAGGAAAATAGATATATTTGACTTGGGTGATGGCAGGAGAAGGTTTCTTTTGCAGACAGATGTATTTATTGAAATGCAAGACATAGAGTCCAATGGCAGTGATCCGCAAGTATCCACTATTTCTTGCGACTGGGCAGAATTGTTCCTGGGCTCTGACAGTAATAGTAGCACGAATTTATTTGGAAGCATTTCTAAAATACACGCACTTGGTAACGTTAAACTTAACCAACCATTGAGAAAAAGTTCAGCCGATGAATTGAATTGGTCGGAGGAAAGCGGCCAAGTTAACCTGCATGGGAATGCTAAAGTCTCACACCAAAAATGGGGTGTAGCTATAGGTGAGCATATCATTTTGCTCGAAGAGGACGGCCGTGCAGAGGTAATCGGAGGAAATAAGGGCAGGTCAAAACTACTCTTACCTGCTTTGAACAAAACAAATGCGACCCAGTAATTCGATAGATTCGAAAACTTACATAGCTTAATGAGTAATTTAACTGACGAAGATGTTCCCTGCTTAAAAACCGTTGAGTTGAAAAAAGTCTATGGTCGAAGGGAAGTGGTAAAGGGCGTTTCTTTAGAAGCAAAAGGTGGAGAGGTTGTTGGATTGCTCGGACCTAACGGGGCAGGCAAGACCACATCATTCTCTATGGTTGCTGGTTTTGTTTCTCCAACTTCAGGTTCGGTTAGTTTAAATGATCAAGTACTAACCTCATTACCAGCTTACAAAAGGGCTCGTCGCGGACTGGTCTATCTACCGCAGGAGTCTTCTGTGTTTCGCAAGCTTACCGTGGAGCAAAATGTCCGTTGTATTGCAGAGACTTTGGGCCTTTCCAAGGTTAAGGAAAATGAAATGGTGGAGAAAAGATTGGATGAATTAAGGCTAACAAGCCTTTCTCATCAAAAAGCTTACACCTTAAGCGGGGGGGAGCGCCGTAGACTTGAGATCACCCGTGCTCTTGTGTTGAACCCTAAGTTTCTTATGCTGGACGAGCCATTTAGCGGGGTTGACCCAATAAGCGTTAGCGAGGTTATGGCAATTATTAGGCAACTAAGAGATTCAGGGATAGGTATTTTTTTAACGGACCACAATGTTCGGGAAACCCTCAGAGTTGTTGACCGAGCATATCTTCTCTACGAGGGAAAAGTACTAACGCAAGGAACTGCCGATTTTCTTCTTTCGGATGCTGAGACCAGAGAGAAATATTTAGGCCACGACTTTGAGGCATGAAACAATAATCCCTTAACATTTATGAAATCAATTTCCTTACCTGAGTATGTCGAAAGTATTTCCGTTCGTGATTTCTACAATTCATTTGCCGAGCGTTTACTTTTAAGGTTGGTGACTTCTCGTAAAACTTTATCCAGAAGTACTATTCGTGAAAGAAGCTTAAATCGGCCTGCATTGGCTGTTACGGGTTACTTTAAATACTTTGCTAACAAGCGTATTCAACTCTTCGGGGCAGGAGAGATGGGCTTTTTACGTGAACAAAAAAAAGAGCATCGTATTCAAGTTCTTGAAAAAATGGCAACCAAGCGGATACCTTGCGTTGTAATTTCGAGAAATTTGGCCCCGACACCTGAAATGATCGAGGTGTTCGAGCGTTTTGGAGTTCCGGTATTTCGCACGAGTTTAGCTTCAAAAGCCTTTACTACTGAAGTCACAGTACTACTTGAAGAAAGGTTTGCTCCGAGGACTACTGTTCATGGAACCCTTCTTGATATACGAGGAATAGGCACCCTGGTGAGAGGAGAAAGCGGTGCTGGCAAAAGCGAGGCCGCACTTGCCCTCTTGGAGCGCGGTCATAGCTTAGTAGCAGACGATATGGTTCGTGTGAAATTACTTAGTGATCATACTCCAGTTGGATTTGGGGATGAAATGAGCCGAGGTTTTATGGAATGCAGAGGCATTGGCATTATCAATGTAGAGGAATTATTTGGTATACGTTTTGTACGTATTGAAAAAAAGATAGAACTTGTAGTCACTTTTACTGAAGATTTAGAGGATGATCAGATTGACCGAACAGGTTTAGACCGAAAAAACTTTGATATTTTGGGTGCTGATGTTCCACATATGGAAATCCCACTGCGTACTGGAAGAGATATGGCACGCCTCGTTGAGGTTGCGGCAATGGTTCAGGCAGCAAGACAACTTGGTCATGATTCTGCAGATGATTTTAATCAAAAATTAATTCAGAAAATGAAGCAAGAGAACTAATTTATGAATAATTTCAGTAATTAGATTTCTCTAAATACCTTAATTTTTAATGGCTTACGAAGCAGGTATGTTTTTTTCTTTTTGCAACCCCAAAATCTTCAAAAACTTACTTTCAGCACGATGTGAATAACTTGTGAGAAACTAAAAGATATCAGATGCTTTTTTTTCTTGGTTTAGTGGGCAAAGTACTTCAAAAAAGCTCTACACCCTTTTTCCCCTTTATTACCTCAACCCTTCACCGATTATCTTGATTTATATCACTAAGTATTGATTGACAGAGACTTATGTATTTAATTCGTTTTAGATCTCTCTTGCATACTCTCTAATTTATTGATGCATTAGCATATATTTCATTTTCAGAAACTCTTCATTATCAGCAGGTTTTAGCTCCTTCGCAATCCCTGTGAATAATTCAAACTCTACCACCCTATGACACAATTAACCGCCACTCCCGAAACCTTTTGGAGTTCGCTGCGCGAAAACCTCCTTGAGGTTATCCCTGCCGATACATTCCGCGTGTGGTTTGACAACATCCGAGTCGGACACATGGACGAGGATGGTTGCGAATTATTAACCCCCAACGAGTTTTCTGCAATTTGGATACGTGACAACTATCTTGATGTCATAAGGCAGGAGGCAGACCGTTTAGTTGGTTACCCTTACTCCGTAGAACTACTTGGTTGTTACGAAGATGATTCACAGCAGGATGCACACTCAAACCGTCTGAAGAAACCAGCCCAAACCAAATCAAGTCGGACAACAGGACCTTCTTTGCACGGACGCTCCTTGGGGATTAATCCAAAAAATACTTTTTCTAATTTTATCGTGGGTGCAGGGAGTGAGCTTGCTCATGCAGCATGCGTTGCTGTCTCTAATGCTCCAGCACATGCATACAATCCGTTGTTTCTATATGGTGATACTGGTTTGGGGAAGACGCACTTAATGCATGCCGTAGCTCACCAAGCATTAAACCGCAACCCCGCATGCCGCATTGCATATGTGTCTTGTGAAAGGTTTACAAATGAGTTCATCCGAGCCATTCAAGAAAACGCACTTACCAAGTTTCGTTCCCGCTATCGCAGTGTCGATTACCTGATGATTGACGATGTTCAATTTCTGGCTGGTAAAGAACGTATACAGGAAGAGTTTTTCCACACTTTTAACGAGATCTACGAGTCACAAAGACAAGTCTTTTTAACTAGCGACCGCCCCGCGGGAGAAATTGACAAAATTGAAAGTCGTTTGCTTTCCCGTTTTCAATGGGGATTGGTTGCAGATATTCAAGCACCAGACTGGGAAACCCGTGTTGCCATCCTTACCTGTAAGGCTGAAGCAATGGGAATCTCGATCGAACCAGATATTCTTGAGTTTTTAGCCAAAAATATTTCTCGAAATGTGCGCCGTATGGAAGGTGCATTGACCCGAGTCGCAGGTTATGTGGGGTTGACCAGAAAAAAAGCGGATCTGGAAACAATTCAGCGTTTACTCCGCGACATTCTTCGCGAGGAAAATATTAGTCGAATTACCATCGAGACTATCCAGAAAAAAGTGGTTGATTACTACCATTTAAGAATGGCAGATATGCTTTCACGCAGGCGCCCTGCTAACATAGCCTTTCCGAGGCAAGTAGCAATGTACCTTTCCCGTATCCTTACAGAACATTCCTTGCAAGAGATTGGAGGAGCGTTTGGTGGGCGAGATCATGGGACCGTTATCCATGCGTGCAAAACCGTTGAGAATATGATGGATCAAGATACATCAATCAAAACTGCAGTTGAGTTGTTAAACGAGCAATTGTCCCAGTCGATGTCTTGATCGCCCCTTTTTTAGCTTCCAAGCTTGATCAATTGCTTGGATTCTCATAATTCATTCGTTTAACATGAACGATCTTAATACTACAGACTCCTCCGCAGGAAATTTTTCTTCGGACGTTGATAACCAAGCGGTCAAACCTTCTGAACCTACTCAAGAGCAAAAACTTGAAATTGCCAAGTGGGTGGCAGCAGGTATGGGGCTTTCAGATGTTCAAAAAAAGATTAACACCGATTTCGGTGTGGTATTAACCTACATGGATGTACGCTTTCTTGTTGATGATCTTGATTTAACCTTAGTGGATCCTGAAAAACCGGCCCCGCCTAAAGTTGAAGATTCCGTTTCTAATACCACATCATTAGATGATCAATCGGTTGGTGAAGGTGGTGTGCGAGTTGAGGTAGATGCGGTAACTCCCCCTGGAGCTATGGCTAGTGGTAGCGTAGTCTTCTCTGATGGAGAATCCAAGAAATGGTCAGTTGATCAGTTTGGTAGGCTTGCTATGACTGGTGGGTCACCAGATTACAAACCAAGTGATCAGGATGTTATGGAGTTCCAACAGCAACTTGAACAATCCCTTAGAGGACCATCCCTCTAATTTACTTTAATCCACAATCGTTTCCAGTGGCGGAAAACGTGGAATGTTATCTATTGCTCAGAATTGGTGGATTGAATTAATTCCCCGATTGCTTCAATCAAAATAGATAATTCTAAACCATCCTCGCTCTTCTTGGGTTCAGGTGCAGGCCAATTTGGGAGGCTATTCAATAATTCGATCGGACCCTGAGAGAAATTATTTATCCTAAGTTTTCCAAATTCTAAATAAGCCAACTCGCCGCTCCCAGCTATTTCAGTTTTGTAAACCTTGGATGAGACCTTTGGATCAATTTGATTAATGGTAAAGACGGTTCCGCGGTCTGAAGAAGCAGGTGGTGAAAACCATATGCCTTTTTGCTCAAGTGCGTGGGTTAATAAGACTTCTCTGCCCTTCGAAGTACCAAGGTATGAAATCTTTAAATTTTCATTGGCTTGTTTAATGAAGTCTTCAAATTTTCGCCCAAAGTTTAAATTGAAAGAATAATTAAAAGAACCTGTGTTGATGTCCCTAATGATTTCAATCTTAGGCAAGGGATAAGCTCCACCTGAGATGAAAGATATATTTTTTCCTGAGGATGTGAATATTCGGCTACCATTTGGAGAAACTTGATAAGAAAAGAATGGTTTTTCATTTTGCTGGAAATGGAGCACTACCTTTTCTTTCTTTTTGTCTACTCCGATTTGAAAATTTAAAACCTGTTTCTCATTGGAATGTAACCATGCGCCTTCAATCAAAAAGGCTTCTGCATCCTTTTGCCAATGCTCATAGAGTTTTTCAAGTTGTTCAAGGAAGAGAGCTTTTCTACTTTCTCCAAACTCGGTACCATCGCTCAATGAACGGGCGGTTTCTATCCAAGTGTCTGAGGAGTTAGGATTGGAATCACAAAGGGTCTTAAGCAGAGACATTGAACTCTCTTGATTACCCCTAAGTAAATGAGCAAAGGCGGTGTAAACCTGATATTTTGGAGAAGTTGAAAGGTCGTTTGGTAAATTGGATAAATAGGTTAATGAAAGATCGGCTTTGGGACTTACTCCAAAAAGGGCAGATTGAATTGTAGATTCTAAAAATAATTTAGATTTTTTCTCTTCATTTGTAAGTCGGTTAGTGAAGTATTTGATGCAAAACTCAGCTTCGGGATGACTAATTTGTCGAAGACGGGTAATTTTTTCCATGGGAGCATTCTCAGCACGGCAAATTGACACCAATGATCCAATACCTTTATTTTTCTCCTCCGTGACATCAAGGGCTTTTTCTAGACTTTCCAATAGTTTTAAATTATCAGACATTTCTACGATTAGGTAGGTGCGAAGGAGCAACGAGGGGTCTGCCATTAGCTCAGGACCGTGAATACGGGCAAGCAGTACGATTGCATCGGCAAAGGATCGTGCAAATTCCTTCTGACTTAAATCTGCTTCAGCAATCTTGACTTTAAGAAGCTGATTTAATCTTGGTGAGCCCTTGTCAAATGAGCTAATAAAATGGAGGCTCGGAAGTGTTCCTAAATATTTAAAAAGCAAAAGGTCGGTACCTCTAACCACTGACTTTAGGTTCTCGGCAGCCTTACCCATCATGATCAAATCAAGAGCAACCCGCGGTGCCTCTTTTGAATCCGGGTTTTCGTTCAAGAAATTATGAGCTAATTCGAGGTAGCCACTGAGGTCTCCACCTTCGATAAAATCTTCGTAGAAAGGGATGCGTCCCTGTGCTTGAGCGAGGGCGGAAATTATTCCGAAGTAGAAGAGTAAAAAAAGACTGATCGCTGATTTAATCATTAAGTTTGTTATCTCTTTGAGTGAAGTAAAAGGTCAACAAAAACAACTAAATGAATCCTCAAAAATTTCCAATGTTTTAGAGATGTCAATTTTTTGGTGAGCTGCACTGATAAAACAAGTTTCGTAAGAAGACGGGGGTAAATAAAGACCTCTCTTGAGGCATTCATTGAAAAAGGCATTAAAATTTTCATGCTTTGCCTGGGTTGAGTCTTCAAAATGAACGACCGGGTTTTCGCAGAAAAATAAACAAAACATCGACCCGACTTGTGGGACTTGCAATGGAATCCCTCTGGACTGAGCCATTTCTTTAAGTCCGGAAGAAAGCTCCTGCCCCATTGATTCCAATCGATCATAGGGGGGCGATTCTTTAAGCAGTTTGAGGGATGCAATCCCAGCAGCCATCGCCAACGGGTTTCCGCTCAATGTACCGGCTTGGTAGACAGGTCCGATAGGGGATAGGTGATCCATGATTTCTTCTTTACCACCAAAAGCACCCACGGGAAGTCCGCCTCCAATTATTTTTCCCATTGCCGTTAAATCTGGCGTGATTCCAGTCCTTTCTTGGACGCCACCCAATCCAAGACGAAATCCGGTCATTACTTCGTCGAAGATCAGGACTACCCCGTATTTAGAGCAAAGTGAGCGCAAGCCTTCAAGATAACCGTTCATTGGTAAGATTAAACCGCAGTTTGCTGGATATGGTTCGACGATAATGGCGGCTACCTGTTCAGCAGTTGAAGCCAAGGTATCTGCTACGGCACCCAAGTCATTGTAGGGTAGTACGAGGGTTTCGGCGGCAAAAGATGCGGGTACCCCAGCACTGTCTGGGTTTCCTAAGGTCAGAGCCCCTGAACCGGCCTTTACTAAGAGGCTGTCCACATGACCGTGGTAGCAACCTGCAAATTTAATGATTTTATCCCGACCAGTGTAACCTCTAGCCAATCGAATAGCTGACATAGTAGCCTCTGTTCCACTATTGCACATACGAACCTTTTCTACCGAGGGTACAAGATCTACAATTAGCTCGGCCATTTCCACTTCAGCGGGTCCTGGGGTTCCAAAGCTCGTACCTTTACTCAGGGCTTCAGTAATTGCTTCACGAATTTTTGGATGATCGTGTCCGTGAATGGCCGGTCCCCAAGTACAGACATAATCAATTAATTCCTTATCATCTGCTGTGGTAAGACGACTACCAGATGCTTTAGCAGTAAAAAAGGGTGTGCCGCCCACAGAGCGGAATGCCCGAACTGGAGAGTTTACACCTCCCGGAATAATTTTTTTGGCTCTTTCAAAAAGGGATTGGGAATTTTTCATGGAAATAATGATAAATTAATTGCTGTATTTTTGTACGATAGGCATGCGCCTACCGATTCCAAAAGCGAGAGAGGTAATTTTAAGACCTGGAGCTGCTTGTTTTCGTTTGTATTCGTTACGATCAACGAGACCAACAATTCTCCTCACGGTATCTTCAGAGTAACCTTGGTCAATAATAGCTTGTATGGAGAGGCCATCTTCAATGTAACTTTGTAAGATTCCATCCAAAATATTATACTCCGGGAGGGAATCACTATCTTTCTGGTCTGGGCGTAGCTCAGCAGAGGGAGGTTTCTCAATGGTGCTCAGCGGAATTATTTCCCCATTTTTATTCATGTGTCTGGCTAGCGCAAAGACTTTTGTCTTGGGTATATCGGAAATGACCGCCAGACCGCCACACATGTCACCATACAGAGTACAATATCCAACCGCTAATTCACTCTTATTACCGGTGGTTAGTAGGAGAGCTCCTATCTTATTGGAGACTGCCATGAGTAACAGCCCGCGGCTTCTTGCTTGAAGGTTTTCTTCGGTAACATCTGGGCTCATGCCAGCAAAGAGGGGAGCAAGTTCACTTTCTGCAGAGTCCACAATTTTCTGAATCGGTAAAGTGTGGTATTCAATACCGAGGTTTCCAGCAAGGTCCCGTGCATCGTCTTTGCTGTGGTCGCTTGAAATCGAAGAGGGTAAGCTTATGCCAATAATGTTGTCTCTTCCTAATGCTTCAACTGCGAGTGCCGCGGTAAGGGCTGAATCAATTCCACCGCTCAATCCAATTAGCCCTTTTTTGAACCCGCTTTTGTTGGTGTAATCACGCAAGCCTAGGACGATGGCTTGGCGAATGCATTGAAGTTCATTCTCATTTAAGAGTTCGACAGGCAGTATTTTTTCCAAATCGACTA
This sequence comes from Opitutales bacterium, assembly GCA_029251885.1. Taxonomy (GTDB): domain Bacteria; phylum Verrucomicrobiota; class Verrucomicrobiia; order Opitutales; family Seribacteraceae; genus Chordibacter. Next base: position 17,508 of record JAQXCL010000004.1, read on the forward strand.
TTTGGCAACTGCTTTCAAAAGATGGGGAGAAATGGGTAGGATTTGCTGAGCTATCAAGGACCACGGAATTCCCGTCAAAGATAAGTTCGTCGTTTCCTCCCACTGAGTTGACATAAACCAATGGACAATTGATTTTTTGCACCACCTCCTGAAGGATGGTAGACCTTTGTGTTTTTTTATTAATATGCCAGGGACTCGCAGAAAGGTTAATCAATAAGTCCAGTTTCTGCTCTGCGATTTCGTTGACTGGATTTCCTGAATGCCGGGTGCCATTAGAATTCCAGATATCTTCGCAAATAGAGACCGCAATTTTTTTCCCTAAGAGAGAGAAATATAGAGGACTTTTACCGCTTTCGAAATAGCGGTCTTCATCAAAAACATCGTAGGTAGGTAAAAGCCTTTTGCGAAAAACTTGTTGCACTTCGCCATCAAAACAGAGGGCAGCCGAGTTGTAATAAGATCGATTTTGTTTTAAGTCTATCTTTTCGGGGTAGCCCAGAAGGGCAGGGCATGAACCTGTAAGTTTTGCAAATTGATTTAATTTTTTTGCACAATCCTCACCAAATCGTTTTTTGAGCAATAAGTCTCGGGGAGGGTATCCACTGAGGGCAAGTTCAGGAAAAATAACCAGGTCGGCACCATCGCTTGAAAGTTCATCGTAGGCACATCGTAGGATGTCAAAATTACCGGTTAAATCTCCAACAGTTGAATTTATCTGAGCAATTCCAATCTTCATCTTGTTGAAATGTGGATATCAGTTAGCATGCAGGACTATTATGTCTGCCGATCTTAAAAAAGCCACTCAGAAGCCCAAATATTCTTTTGTTTTGGCATCCGGCTCTCCGAGAAGAAAGGAACTACTGGCTAGTCTTTTGGAGGATTTTAAAGTAGAGACTTCAGATGTATCGGAATTGAAAGTACACCCGGATGGACCGATTCCATTAGCAATGGAAAATGCCAGGTTAAAGGCTAGTGCAGTTTCTCAGCGTTATCCCGATAAATGGGTTTTAGGAGCTGATACATTGGTTGTTTTGGGAGATGATTCTCTGGGTAAACCAATTAACTTAGCTGAAGCCAAATCGATGTTGATTCGATTGTCAGGAAAAACTCATTCAGTTCACACAGGAGTTTGTTTAGTGAATCGTTCCCAAGAGATCGAAAGTTGTAAGGTAGTTAGTTCTTTGGTAAGTTTTAAGGTGTTGGACGATTCCACAATAGAAGAATATTTTCAATTCGTTAACCCCTTGGATAAGGCTGGTGCTTATGCTCTGCAAACCCGTGCAGATTTAATCGTACGCTCGTTCGAAGGTTCACGAAGCAATGTTATTGGGCTTCCGATGGAGCTTTTAAGAACATGGTTTGATCAACTTGATATTGTTACCCTGAGCAAAAGCTGAGTTTACACTTCGATTGTTGGCTGATGTACTAATTAAAACCTAACTTTAATTTTGATTAAAAAATCTCTTATTGTTTTAGCCTTATTATGGGTAGCGTTTTTAGGAATTATGATTTTTCGCGAAAAAATTGTGGAGCTTTTAGGAGGTTCAACAAAAGCAGAAGAAATTGTGAAGCAGGAAATCCTTGAAGTTATCCCGCCGCAGCCAGTTAAAGTGGAGCCAGAAACTCTTGAAGTTATTCCTTTTGAGCCTTTGCCCGATAAACCGACGGCACCTCCTCCGGTGTTGGTAAGAGAAGAAAAAAAGGAAGTAAGCCCAGTCGAGAAAGCTACCAATCAAGAAACTCAAAGTGAGAAGGAGGAAAAAATATTGGTGCCTACATTTGGTTTAATCTGCACGAAGTACGAAAGGATTCCTTCTCGATTTCGTTTGGCGTCTTGGGATGGTGCCAAGAAGGTAGAACTTGAGGATTTAAGCAAAATCGACCCTGTAACCAAGAGACATCCGAGGTATTGGTTGCGACTTCGAATTCCTTACAAAGAGTTAATTCATGTGACTTCAAAAGAATCGTTTTTTAGACCAACAAATATGCAAGATCCCAACAAGAGACTGCTAGTGCAATCCTTTGAGGTCAAAAAGGAAGCCCTGTCTTATTCAGCCCTTAAAAAACCGATTGGCTATTTGATCTTGCGTGACTTTAAAATGGGTGGACCTCCTTTTCAGTTAACCAGTGAGATGGAATCTCCAATGACCTCTTCATATTATTTGCATTTCGAACAAATCATGGGCCCCAAAAAATTCTTTCATGATCTAACTGGTAAAAGAAATGGTCATAAGTTTGGTGGTTGGGGAATCGAGTATCAAGTTACTAATCAAAACTTTGCCCAAAACAAAATAACGGTATTGAGGAAAGACTTGAAAACTCTCAAATTAGCTAAAAAGGACTTGAGTGGTCCGACCTCACTTTAAAAATGTTACAGAAATGATTATTAATAATAAAATCCTCTTAAGCTTTCTTTTTCTTTTACCCGCATTGCATGGTCACCAATCGGTGCAAGAGCCTGATCGTTGGATCAATGTTACTGGAACTGGAAAGGTAAGTGCCACCCCCGATCTCGCCATTCTGCGTATGGGTGTTTTATCCACTGCTAAAACCGCAAAATCAGCAACTGACATAAATAATGCGTCAATTTTGAAAATCTTTGATGTACTTGAGGAGATGGGCGTGGACGAAGAACATTACGAAACCGCTCGATTTCAAATTACTCCGCAACGCCAATATCGTAAGGGATTGCCACCGTTAGTTACCGGTTATCAGGTATCTAATATAATCGTTGTTCGCATTTACGATCTCGATCGGGTGGGAGAGATTATGCAAACCACTGTTGATGCCGGCGGAAATAATTTTGAGTCTCTAAGCTTTGCGTTGGATGATAATGATGAATACATGGAAGAAGCCAGAGTGCGGGCGATGGAAGATGCATTAAATAAGGCAGAAGTTCTTACGGGTGCTCTTGCTTCCGAAAAATTTCCTGAAGTAAAAGTTGGGCTGCCTCTCACCATTCAGGAATTGGGTGGTTCCAACCATCCTATTCATGCACGTAGAATGATGCATTCTGATGCGATGATGGCAGAAAGTGTACCCGTCCAGGCCCCAAGTGAACTTAGCACTGAAGTCAGGGTACAGGTAAAGTTTGCTTTGGAATAAGTCTTAGGCCTTTGCCTCTCTGGCGACCTTGGAGAGTTTACTTTGATGCCGGGCTAGCTCAATTGGTCGAGTAGTTGACTGTTAAAGTTACCTAAGTCCTTTTAAAATAGCGTATCGCTATTATTTATCCCAACATAATTTGAGGTGTGGACTCAACCCGGCAGATATTCTCAGGAAATTGTCAGATAGAAACCTTTGCTTACTCAATGCTTTGACCCACAAATGTCGTAGATTTGAAATCAATTGTCGAATAGGGCAGTTGGTAATGGTAGGGGCGGGGGGGCTCGAACCCCCGACAAATGGATTAAGAGTCCACTGCTCTACCAACTGAGCTACACCCCCAACGAAAGTAAGAACTATAAAAGTCCACCTTTTATGATCAATGATAAAAAACTATTCCTTGAAGAAGTCCTGAGCATATTCTGGGAGCCTCTTTGCTTACGGCTACTAACCAAGGGCGTGGGTTCGAATCCCTCCGCTGGTACCATTCCAGCCATTTTAAGGTAGTATCAATACTTTAAATGCTCGGTTTTGAGGGATCAGTTTAGGAGAAGAACCATTTCTGTAGGTTAAGGATAAGCCCTGGAATGGAAATACTCTCCCGTATGCTACATCTTTTCCAAAGCTCATCCCTGAACCAGTTGCCATGAAAGATATCCTATTTCCATAGGGAAACCCCATAAGCGTTGCCGAATCCATTGCCCCAAATTTTTGCCCCTTATACTTGGCATTGGTTGTCATCCATTTTTCCTTGTAAGGAAAAATTCGGCTTTTTCCAGATGCAGGTTTTAGAACAAGGGAGCCATCGCCGATGTAAGTCATGACTTCTTTCATCGATTTATTTTTAGAGTCGGGAACAATCCCGGGGATAGAAGTGTTAATACTAATGTTTGTTGGTTCTTTCTCTCCATTTGGATCACTCATTTTGGACCATAGGGTTAATCCTTTATCATTAATTTGTATATCGTACTGAAATGTACCACCGTTGTTTAAACTACCGGAAACAGTGTTTTTTTCTCTCTTCATGGAAGCCTCTGGAGGATTTTCGAAACCGGTGATCTTTCTGGATCGCCTGCGATGCTTTTCTGGGTTGCTCTTATCTGTATACCGCGTGCCAAACCCGATCCCAAAAGTTTTGGGCGGTTTGGATGGATCCTTGCTGTTTTTGAGCCAGATCTTAACCGTGCTTCCCGTCCAGCTTAAGGCAGCATCGAACCTCTCGGACTGAAAAACAGTGTTGTATCCCTTGAACGGCCCATTGGCAAAAGAGGCTAACCTTGAGCCTTTTGCAGGCGAAATCGATGGGGTACGATTTACAGTGAGGCTCTTTCTTCTGAGTGCTTCGAGTAGGACTTGGCTTTGAGAGCTGAACTTTTCCCAAGGCAGTTCAATGGGGTTACTTCGACCCTTGAGGAATAGAGTAACCAAGTAGTCATCTGCCTCCAAGAAAGTTGCTGATATGGAAACTCCTTCTGTATTCGTAAGGTCCTGCACTTTATCTAAGTCATTTGCAGTGACTTTAGGCACTTTCATTTTGCTGCGGGATAAAGCAAAGGCTTTTGCCTTTTTCTTTTTTTGATCATTCAACTCTTTAAGTTTTTTTCCCAGTGAAATTGCCTGATCTGAAAGATTGTCGGTGTGCACTTCGACCTCTTGGCCAAAACCAGTCATGAGGAGTAGTTCGTTACTTTCTAGCCCGATGAACTTGGCTCGTAATGGACGACCGTCCTTACTTATCCAAACATGCTCTGCGGATAAATCTAGTGGGCCGTTCGGGTCTGTGCCCTCAGTTTTTGCCGTCGAACTTTTCGGTTGGGATTGAGCAACTGGAGGTGGTGTAGCAGGAGGGGGCGTGTTGGGAGCACCACCAAGTTTACGAGCCAGGTTTCTTGACTCTTGTGTAAGATTTCCAAGGGGTAATTCAAAAGGCTGTCCATTCCAAAGTACTTTAACAGTTGAACTTGTTGAGCCAATAAATTCAGCCCGAATGATTCTTCCTTGGGTATCCTGCCAGTCGTAAGTCTGTTTTTTTGTATCGTTTACAACTGATTGCGAACGAAGTTTGATGGCCAATGCTTTCGAAAAAGCACTTAGTGAATCCAAGGGGAGATCGAGCTCCTGTCCTTCCATGGAAATGGTAATGGAGTTTTGATCTGCACGGACAAAGGCGGCCTCAATTTTTTGACCGTTTACATCAGTCCATGTATAAAGCTTACAGCTAGCCGTGGACCAAAGCAGTAAGAAGAAGAAAAGTATATTTAGGCGGGATATCATGCAAGTCATGGTTTAAATTAAAACTCCAATGTGTTCATTGAAGTTTGTCAATTATTCGCCCCTTAACGAAATACTTTTTGTAGATTTTTTAGTGAAATATTAGCACAATCTTCAGCTGTGGGAAAATAATCGAAGGCTTCTACGGAGACCCACCCCTTATAGCTCACCTCCTTGAGGGTATTGGCAACTTCCAGGAAATTAGTGGCCCCTTGTCCAGGACCACGCAGGTTCGAGTCGTTGGCATGAAAGTGGATGCAATGCTTGTGAAATTGGCGGATTGCATGACAAACTCCCTGGGGTTCTGCTGTCATGGCTTTGACATCGAGGTGTAGACCGCAGGCAGGATGGTCGACTGCCCGCACAAATTCTTCTCCTTGCTCACAAGAACTTAGAAAGTCGGTTTCCACTTTGGCGAGTGGTTCAATAGCAAAGGCGACCCCCAGATCTGCAATTTCCTCACAAACTGTTTTTATCAGATTCACTGCCCGTTCAAAGGCCTCGTCATAAGTGGTGTTGGGAAGGAGGTTGCGCTGCTGTGGACTGCCTAGCACCAGGACGGTACCATTCATTTGAGCAGTAAGCTGACCCAATTTAATCAGATACTCCTGAGTAACCCTTAAAATAGCAGGATCGCTATGGGTCAGGTGCAGGCCAACGGTTTCAGCCATCAGCCAATGCAGTCCCACTACTTCCAATCCCGCTCTTTCCGCAGCCGTTCGGCAACGATTGGCATCGGATTCACTTAAATTCCTCGGGTTTGCCTGTAAAGTAAAAGGGGCAACTTCCACTCCCTCATATCCAATGTCGGCAATTTTTTGAAACCCATCCTCCAACGGAAGGTTGCGGAAAATCTCATTACACAGGGCAAATTTCATGATCTAAAAATGCTGGGTTACTTGTTCTTGGCGAGGTATTCCTCGGGGTAACCTGGGTGTGGGGGCATGATCGAAGTTGGGTGAGCTGGAGTCTTGGCATACTTGGCAAACCTTTGTTCAATTTTGGCACCCTCATGGTTGTCAAAGGAGTGGAAGATAATTTGGTAACGGAACCCGAGAGACTGTCCTTTCGGGATTGTCCTTCCCCCATCTCCCCCCATTCTCTCTGGAGCAAATGGGTTGGCGGAAATTAAGCCATAATCACGGGCATGCCACCATGCTTTCTGGTTATTTTTTGATGAGTTGGATGGGTGGCTAAGAAAAGCAATGCCGGCGGGTTTGCCATCAATTTTGCCAAAGTAGTGGACCCATTCTGCCCGTTTCCCCCAAATCTTTTTTCCTACAATTCCTTCGCTGTTTACTGCCTGCCCAAAAACTTCTTTCACTCCGTGTTTTGGGTTTGCGGTGAGTCGTAAATCTGGATGGGTGCGGATACCGACAAATCCATCCTTGAAGGCAGGAAAGGTCATAGGGGCATTAGTTGCATGAAAATGAATTTCAAGATCGATGGTGCGGGAAGATTGATCTCCCCAGAACTGGAGGGTCCGAGTATCTGCAAATAGGGTTTTTCCATCCTTATTGTTCCAGGCGTTCAAGGTTTTAATTAGGGCACGGTCTTTACCCTGCCTCGTTTCAATAAGTCTGCGTTGTTGTACAGTGCCTGAGTTTTTCTTGTCGATATGCCAGAAATTTGCCCCATTTGTACCCTCGTGCCCAATGAAAAACCCCTGATGGTGGATGTGGTCATGTGCTTCACCGGGAGTATCTTTTTTCATTGGATAATCCCGAAGCATAGACTGACCACCGGGTCCGACAATGGGCCAGATTGTGGGCTTGGTTACAGAGGCAACATCGTAGGAGGCAAAGAATTTTCCTCCTATGGATACATCCAGGCCCTTTTGTGAGGGAGTGATTGTAGCAGTATGTTTTGTATCCGGTCTTTTTAACCGGTTGAGAGTGTACTGTACGAAGGGGTCCTTCATTAAATTCCCATCGATGCTTTTTACAGTAAAGCTAAGTTCGAAAATTCTTCCGGGAGCAAGCTTATCAAGTTTGATTTGGTAAGGGCCGTTATCGCCGAGCTTTTCGATAGCGAGAATTTTATGTGTTTGTTTGTCGTGCTGAGCAGAGCCGTATCTATAACCGTATTCAAAGCGGAAGCTTCTTGCCTTACTGTTTTGTAAGAGTTTTTCGGGATTTGCAATCGGTTGGGTGAACCCAACCAAAAAACCATCGGTTGTAAGCGAACATTGTGAGATATGAAAGGGCACATTTCCATTGTAGGTAAGCCTTTGGATGCCTTCATCTGGACGCTGCCATCCACGGGTAGTGGATCCGTAGTAAATTGACTCACCACTTGGGCTCATGGCAATGCGTACTCCTCCTGCCCGAAGTTTATTGTTTTGATAAAAGAGAGTTGCTGCACCCTGCACGCCGCTGTCCACTTCCTCTGGCATCAGGCGAACGATTCGCCTTCCATTCTCATCTGGTACTAGAATCTGTCCGGAAAAGGGACCAAACCTTTTTGAGCTAATAATCATGGGTTCCCCAGGAGAATGCATCATGTTTCTGGGCAATTCCATGGCTGGCTTGTCGTATAGCTCGTCCAATAATTTGCGTGGATAAAACAGGGGCATACCAAAGGGCTGGTGCCGTGCATCCCATACTAGGCTTGAGGGGTGCCCATAAAATCCGCCTTTTTTGATGCAGTAGATGGGAGAACCTCCGCGCCAGTCTCCCTGATTGTCGCCGCACCAGAGATTGCCAAAGTCGTCCCTGGTAATTCCATTGTGCATACGAAAACCGTTCGCATGGGGAGTGATATTCCCGTCTTTGTGGTAGTGCAGTACATAGCCCTTGTATTGGACTGCAGAAAAATTTCTGCCCCTTCTGCCATCTTTACTGTACTCACCCCGGGAAGTATAAAAGGTCGGTCCATTGTGAGATGCTGTGCCCAAGGCGATAAAGAACCCACCTGCTCCATCCGGGCAGATCGCATTGGTCTCATGGTAATTTCCACTTATACCGAAGTCCGAGCATAGATTCCGATAAAGATCAGCCACTCCATTCCCATCAGTGTCTTCAATAAGAGTGAGTTCGGCCATTTGACTGACCACAATTTTTCCGGGGGCCAAAATTTCCATTCCCATTCCGTTGTGTAAACCGGTGGCAAATACTTTCCATTCTAATTTGGATAGATCTTCATTGGGTTTACTAACTAAAACATCTCCCCGGCGCAGGCAGGCATACAGGTTTCCATCCTTATCAAAGGCAAGGTCGCCAATCTCGGGTGGTAGATCATTGGGGAAAGGGAGGTTTTCCAAACGGTAATTTTCACCGTAAAGTAT
>JAQXCL010000032.1 GCA_029251885.1 Opitutales bacterium
CTTGCTTTAACCCGGGGCCAGCCAAAACGGCCATTCTCGTCTTCCATATCAACGGATAGTCCAACACTGCGGAGGAACTCGTGCTCGCAGATTTCCATCCAGCGATAATAGTTGGTGAAGTGCATGATGCCAGCGAGGTCGGTTTCGGAAAACTCAACCCTACGAGTGATGGTATATTCGGATGCCATAATGGTTTTCTTTTTTACTTGGTTGATACTAAAGGGGCGAGAATGTTCTCAACCAGTTCTTTGGCCAATCGATCGTTGGAATATTTTTCGTAAACCGCTGCCCTGCCCTGCTCACCAAACTGTTTGGCCTGCACAGTGTCGCCAAGCATGGTACTCAATGCATTGGCCAGTCCGTCTGATTTTTCCGTTGAATAAAGTACTCCAGCCTTGGTCTCTCTGATGATTTCAGGAAATGATCCGTGGTCGGGAAGAACAACGGGTACACCCGCGGCCATCGCTTCGATCACATAGAGTCCAAACGCTTCGGGTAATCGGGCGGGTACACAGAACAAGGAAAGTCCTTTTAAAAAACAGATTTTTTCTGAGCGGGACAAATCCGTTTTGATCTCCACAAAATCAGTTAACCCCATATTCGAAATTTTGGTTCTTTGTTGTTCTAAAAAAGACTTGTTTTCTGTGGGCAAAGTACCTCCGATTGCTAATTTTACATCCTTATATTGATCCAATCTTTTGAGCTCAATAAAGGAATCAATCAATAGATCCAGTCCTTTTTCCGGGCATATTCTGGCAAGATATCCAATGGTCGGTACATCCGCTTTTTCGACTGAATTCTCATATCCATCAAGCGATATACCGTTTGGGTAAAATTGGATATCTTTTGAAGGTAGACCTAATCGGCTACTCATATGCTCAGCAAAGAAGTGACTGGGAGAAATACAAGCATCAAGTTCTTTGACATCCTTTCCTAAAATTTCCCATGCATCTTCCCGATACTCCGGCAATAGGGAATCAAGAAACCCATCCTCGCCCTGCAAAAATCCAATCACGGGAATGTTTAATTCTTCCCGAACTGCTCGCCCGACTCCTGCCAGTAAAATGGTAGAGAGTATGAGGACATCCGGTTGTCCATAATCCCTAAACCAATCGATCACTTTGTTCACTTCTTTGGCAAGTGGTCCGTCCTTTGCCCGAAAAGTGGACAAGGTAATTTCGCCAAGCTGACGCGGAGTGGTCATTCCTCTCTTGCCCGCTACCCAGCGGAGTAATAATTCGCTATTGAACCAATAATCCAACCATTTGGGCGTCTTGCGAAAGAAGGGAAAATTGTGCTGCAAATAAACATTAATCCCTCCCAAAAAAACCGGGGCGACCGAACCCGCATTTTCCTCGTCCAATAAATGAGGGAGATAGGCAGGCAGCATGGTTACATCATGTCCATCATCGATTAGATGACGGGCCAAAGAATTGTCCCGCATGCATACACCGCAGTAATAATTGCCCGTACCGGGCGTAAGGAAAGCGATCCTCACCCGGAGGCCTTGGCCAATCCGTGCTCCACCGGTTCGGGCAGGTGGGCAAGGTCAGACATTGAATCAAAAAGTTCCTTAAAGTCTTGATCATCCACATTGCCGATCAGGCAGTCAGTCAG
>JAQXCL010000047.1 GCA_029251885.1 Opitutales bacterium
CAACGATCGAGCCAAAATCCAACCATGCGAATATCATCAAAAATTAAATTGCGGGTAGGAAAACGCACGGTTGATCCATCCATCGCCCCAAAGGTGACATGCACGCCTCCCGAGCCCAAGCTCTTGGCCAAACGAAGGGCACTCTGCCCGCCTACTGAATTGAGAGCCAACTTGCAGCCCTTCCCCTCTGTGGAAATCTTTACACGGTTGGGAGCCTCATCATCATCGGACCATACCTCGGTTGCCCCGAGTGCTTTTAAGGGCTCCACACTCGCCTGGTTGCGCACCAGACAAATACAGCGAAGATCCATTTTATGGGCAAATTGGATCACCGCCTGACCAACGGCAGAATTGCCCGCGTTTTGAATAATGACATCGCCCGGGTTTAAATATTCAAAATCATTCAATAAACGCCAGGCCGTGAGGGGATTAACCAGAGAGACCGCTAATTGCTCAAAGGGAACGAGGGCCGGAAAAAGAATTAAATCATCCGCCCTGGCCAGTTGGTACTCCTGCCAAACTCCCGCTTCTTCCGAAAGAGAGACCGGTCGGCCGATTACTTTTTCATCCACCCCCTGCCCGACTGCAACCACGGTGCCTACTCCTTCGCGACCGGCAATAGCAGGGAGGGACTTTAATCGACCATACGACCCCTGAATTAAGCCGAAATCGGATGGATGAACTGGACTGGCCTGCATTTCAATTAACACCTCGCCCGGTCCTGGGCTGGCCACGGGAATTTCCACCAGAGACAAAACATCCTCGGGCTTTCCGTGTTCTAGGTATTGCAGGGCGCGTTGGGTTGAAGGAATTTCCTTTTTCATCAATCCTTCAAAAGTAACCATGCTGGGCTAACGGGGCGAACCGAAAAGCAGACAGATTTACTTAATGATTTCCAAATTTGGACGTACTTTGACCAGACGGACAAGCTCAGGGGCAACGGCCTTTGATTCCCAAAGGTTTAAACGGGCAAGTGCAGGCAGTTTAACCAACCCAACCAGCCCTTGTGAAGTAACCTGTGTTTGTCCAAGGTTCAGGCTTTGCAAATTTTTCAAGGTGGTGAGTTGCTGGACGCCAGAATCCTCAATGGGGCATCCACGCAGGTTAAGATGAACCAATTTGGTTAGCTTGGAAATAGTTGCGCAACCGGCAGAAGTAAGTGCAGTGTTACACAGGTCCAAGTGTACAAGGTTACCAGCTAGGGGAAGCAAGGCCGCTACTTTTTCATCGGTCACTTTTTTAAACTGGGTGACAGAACGGGCCTCCAATAAAGGACTCTCCAGACCGATGGTACGGATGTGCAGACCACTTTGCTCCCGGGCCTTTTCCAACACCTCCGGTTCAACCGGCTTTACCCCTTTTCCCAAGTTTAAATAGAAAGTTACAAATTCGGGAACTTTTCCCGGAGCCAGCGAGTCCTCCCTTGTCAAATTCTCGATTCCATCGGTGGCTCCCTGCCAACTCCCAAAGTCGGCTCCTTGCCCGATCCAACGGCGGATTAAATCTTTCTGTTCGAAAGTCAGCGGGTCTCCTTTCGGGGGCATGAGGTCATCATCACCCGAGGGCAAATTTACCCGATTATAAAGCGGACTCTTACTCGGGTGATTGGGAACTAGTACCGGCCCGTCATCTGAACCGAACATCAAATGGGCCAACCCGTCCATTCGCAAACCTGCCTTCGGTTTGATTAACCGGCCATTTTTTTCCTGAGGTGCCTGATGGCACTCGATGCATCTTTCTTGAAACAAAGGAAACACCTCCTTTTCAAAGTCGACGGTTGTGCTGCTAGCCCAAATACACACGGTAGTGATAAAAAATAGCAGAGAAATCAGGACTTTCATGATCGTACTTACAATACAATCCCATCAAAAAGACATAAGCATTACCATGCAAATAATATAAAAATATGAAAAAATCTTTTTGAGGTACTACAGATTGATCAAAAAAATCAGAAGGAGCTTCACGAATCTCGATTGCACCGACCTCCTAACCACATTACGCAAAAAACCACCATGCCATCTCCTTCTTTATCAACTCATGGGTAATACCCACCGAATATTAAAAACCCAGGTATGAACGGTCTAAACGGAGGAGACAACTGGACTGCCTACTTACTCGCCCTGCTTGCCGGTTTGATCTATGCAGGGGGTGCTATTTCTGGAAAAAAAGCTCTCGAGCTCGGATGTGGGCAGGTCAGAACCGTAATTCTTTCCAACCTTATTTTATCGGTCTGTTTTATTCCCCACTTTTTCCTATTTCCTGGATGGCCAACTCTTAAGGAATGGATCACAGGGGCCGGACTCGGGGCGATTTTTCTTCTCGCCCAGGCTCTGCTTTTTCGTGCACTGCGTGCAGGGGATGCCTCAATGGTCTCTCCCCTCATGGGAATCAAATCGATCCTTGTCGCCTTCTTTATTGTTATTCTCGGCTTTTCACATCAACCCCTATCCACCGACACCTGGATTGCAGCAGGTCTTACCGCAGTTGCAGTGGGATTGATCGGATGGCCTGCCAAGAACAGCGGACGGGCGAGTGCCAAAGGAATTCTACTCGCCCTGGCTTCCGCCGCTGCCTTCAGTTTGCTCGACTCCATGGTTCCTCACTTTAGCCACCAGACGGACCCCGTGCGTATGCTTTTTTGTATCTTTGGGTCCCTTTGTTTTCTTACGCTCATCCTCCTACCCTGGAAAGAGGAACCTATTTTCAGCCGTGGTAACCCGGGAGATAGCTGGGCCTGGCGGAGTGGTCTTTTAATCGCGATTCAAGCCGTCCTTATGTCCACTGCCATTGCCTGCTACCGTGTGCCCACCGAAGTAAATGTGGTTTATTCAAGCCGGGGTTTATGGACCCTGCTTTTCGTGGCCTGGTTAGGAAACAGGCTGGGGTTAACCGAAGGATCCCTCAGTCCCTGGGTCAAAGCAAGAAGAGTTGCTGGTTGTATCCTTCTTGGAATCTGTATCCTTTTAATTGCCTAAAGTTTTTCGTCACTCTGCAAATCCGTGCGGATCCGCTCAAGCAGGATATCCTTGATCAACGAATGGCCTCCTAAATTTTCGGATCGTTCGATCCGCACCCCATTTTTTTCGAACGGTTTGCAGATTTCCGCAAGATCCCCATCGGGACCGGCATGCCTTCCGGGAAGGAGAAAAAATTGTGAAACCACAATTTCCCTGGCTCCATCGGCGACCCAACGGGAGAGTAAATTCTCGAGTAAGGGATCATTAAAATCGTACTGCGGATCGGGCCTTCTTTCCATGGCACAGGTGGAAAAACCAGAGACCACCGAGCTGATCATTTTTTCCATTTCGCTCCCCACATTCTCTCGAACCTGGTTCACTTCAGGTAAGGGGGTGCCGTGATCAACCAAAGCGACATAGGGAAGAGTAAAGCCAGCCCGTATGACTGCTCGGTGGCAAAGTTCAGAAATTGCTCGAACCAAGCGATCGTCCCCCGGCTGATACAATGGTTTGAGAATGCGAAACTTTCGCGTCTCCGCTTGTTTATCTTTCCAAAGCTGGAGGTTTTCGGGCAACCAATCGGTAATGGCGAGACTGGGGCCGAGAAAAAAGGGCAAAGCCCGGATTTCATCGATTGTATCTGCCTGTGGAGAAGATAAAAATTCCTGCATCGATACACCCGGCTCACCATCCAAGCGGTTGGGATCAATTTTGTGGGAATGCATAAGTCCAAAAGGACGCACCCGATGCCCAGAAGATTGTGACAATTCTTGAGCGATTTTACGCATTTGTAAAACAGACCCAGGACGCAACGAACCATTATCAATTAAAAAATATTCCATAATACCACCCTTTTCCCATTGACGAACAACCGAGCGCGTGCAAGGAAATATATATAAGTGGTTAAGATGATGGGTCTTAGTCCAAACATTCAAAGCGGGAATTAAAAAACATGAAATCAAATGTGTGGTTATTGTGCGTGGCATTATTGTCAGCTGGATTTATTGGTTGTTCTAAGAAGCAAGCCCTGTCCCCAGAGGACACTGCCTTGCTCAAAGGAGGAAGCCGTGGAACTTTTATAAATGCTGACGGGAGCGGCGGAGAAGATGAGGAACTACTCTCACCGGTCGGAGCTACTATTACTGGCTTAACCGGCGATGGCCTGGCACCTCAGGACCCGTTCTGGGGAGATAACCTTGCCAATGGAGAGCGTCCATTTGAACCGATCTTTTTTGGTTTTGATCAATACAATGTTGGAGCGGAAGAACGGGCAAAACTACAAGATGTGGCTGCTTACCTCGGCACCAATACAGATGCCCGTATCCTCATTGAAGGATACTGCGACTGGAAAGGTACCCCCGCCTACAATAAATCTTTGGGAGACCGTCGGGCATCAAGCGTCAAACAATACCTCGTCGATCTCGGAGCAGACAGCAACCGGGTTGATATTCTCTCCATGGGAGACGAGCTTGCCACTCCCGATGCAGACTCCACCACATCTGCCTTGGAACGCAAGGCCCACTTTGTGGTGCTAAGCGGTTCCTGATTAATGCTCCGGTTCCCGGGCCTCCTCGGACTGGCATTGCTCCTTGCTTGGACAGCAGGTTGCTCACGTACTGCGGTTCCCAAAAGTGAATTATCGAGATCAGCCCCGGTGGGTGATCTCAGTGGAATGATTTTGGATCGAGGAATTGAACAAAACCTAGTTTCCCCGCTAGGTGAACCAGTAGCTGGATTGCTTGGAACTCCTGACCTGCTCCAGCCTCGCAGTCCGGAGTATGAGTTATTTTCCGACCCGGGAAATTCCATCCGTCCATTCGAGGCTGTCTATTTTGATTTCGATCAATTCAACCTATCTCCACAAGAACGTGGAAAGGTAATCGAACTCGCTGGATTTTTAGCAGAAAACCGGGATGCACGACTTCTTATCGAAGGGTTTTGCGACTGGAAAGGAACGCCTGCTTACAACAAATCCTTAGGCGAACGCCGGGCAAATACTGTCATGCAATACCTTGTTGAATTAGGTGCCGACCCACGCCGTATTGATACCCTTTCCATCGGGGATGAAGCTGCGATTCCACAAGCTTTGGAAAACCAAACTCGGTTAGACAGGCGGGCGGAATTTGTAATCTACAAGGGAAAATAACCCACCACCCCTGGAATAACGGATAGGCTTTAAGGCTTTGTGAAACTTAGGTCTTTGCCAAGCCCAGAAAAAATTCCTCAAAAGCAGAGATCGCCTTGTTCATAATTTCGAGGTTAAAACTTTCATCGGGGGCGTGCAAATTATCCTCATTGGTAAATAAACCAAGCATCAGGGAATCAAGACCAACAACCTCTTTTAAATCTCGAATAATGGGAATACTCCCACCCTCCCGCAAGTAAAGGGGACGAGTTCCGAAAGCTTTATCAATACAGGCCTCTGCGAGAGGAAATGCTTTTTTGAGAAGAGGTTTGGCGTGCTCATCAGCACCAGGTTTGCCTGGGGGCATAATAGCATAGGGATCTCCCCCACCTTTCGCCTCGACTTCTACACGAACCGCAGGAGGAAAGGCAGCCCGTAAGGCAGCCTCGACTTTCCCGGCAATATCCTCGGCTGATTGATCCGGTACCAGTCGGCAGGTAATCTTAGCAAATGCTTCCGCGGGAATCACTGTTTTTGAGCCCTCTCCCTGGTAACCTCCACCCAAACCATTGAACTCAAGAGTTGGGCAAAATCGAATTGCCTCCAAAGGCGAATAGCCCGGTGGCGGGTAAAAGTCGGGAGCTCCCAAAAACTCAGCATACGCTGCCTCGGTGATGGGCAACTTACTCAGTTCTTCACGCTCCCAATCCTTGGCAGCCTGAACCGCATCGTAAAAGCCTGGCACCGTAACCCTGCCCTCATCGTCGTGCAGGGACGTACAGGCACGCACCAAGGCCTGCAAGGGGTTGAGTAAGGCTCCACCATGCACACCTGAATGTAAGTCCTGCTTTGGCCCATAAACCCTGACCTCCAAAGCAACCAGGCCACGCAAACCAGTAGTCACAGCCAATTGCTGGGGCCCCGGACTACCCGTATCCGAAACCAACAGAAAATCTCCCTGCAACCTGTCTTTTCCATCCTCAAGGAATTTTCGAAAACTCGGGCTGCCAATTTCTTCCTCTCCTTCGATCAGATAAGTAATACGAAGGGGAAGATCTGGGTTCTTTTTAAGAGCCCTGGCAAGAGCAGCCATGTGGACGATTTGTGGCCCTTTGTTGTCGGCCGCTCCCCGACCGTATAAACGCCCGTCTCTTTCCTCGGCCTCGAAAGGTTTGGAACTCCATAAATCAAGGGGGTCGGGAGGTTGAACATCGTAATGTCCATAAATAACAATACCAGGCCAGGAAGGATCTCCCCGTGTTCCCACAATTACAGGATGAATGGGGGTATCGACCAGTTCCACAGAAAAACCCAGTTCACGAAGCATGGAACAGGCACAATCGCGGGCTCCAGAAACCCCCTCGGCAAAGGAGGAGTCTGCAGAGACGCTGGGATGGGCGACATAACGCCGGAGCGCCTCAACTGGATTATCGAGTAACAGGCTCATGTGTTAGGCCGCTCTCCCCGTGCTTGTTTGGCCTGCCGGTAAAGGCCGAGTGCATGGTCCATTTTCTCCTCTAAAAATTGAATACGGTTGCCCGGGTTTGGATGGGTGGAAAGAAATTGGGGCATCCGTTTTCCCTTGTTCTTTGCTTCCATTTTTCGCCAAAAACTAACCGCACCACGGGGGTCATATCCAGCCATAGCAGAATAATACAGGCCTCGATGATCAGCCTCCGTCTCGTTTTCCCGGCTAAAGGGCAAGGCTACCCCAACAGTGGACCCGACTCCGTAAGCTGCCCGACCTAGCATCCGATCGGTCGAGCTTTGGTTGCGCAGGGCAACATCAAGAATGACACCACCCACGCCAAGTCCGATCGCCTGACTCATTCGTTTATTGCTGTGTCGCAATGCAACATGAGCAATCTCATGGCCCATGACCGCAGCAATCTCATCCTCATTACCCGCAGCCAGATCAATCAAACCGCTATTTACCCCTACTTTTCCGCCTGGCATAGCAAACGCATTGGCATCGCCCTTTTGAAAAACCACAAACTCCCAATCTGTACCGGGCAAATCGACCTGAGCAACGCCAGCAATTCGCTCACCAATTTCCTGAATCATTTGTTGGTGGGATTTGTTGGAGGAGACCTTTTCTTTCTCCTTCATTTTTACAAACTCTTTTTTGGAACGATTAGCCAGGTATTCATCGGAAAGCATGGCCTGTCCACAACCGATAAGTAAAAAGGTGTAGGAAAATAGACCGAGTGCGGACCATCGAAAAGCTTTGGTAAAAAACCTCATTCAGATTAGAAATCTAACGCAGTGAGCGATAGAGACAAGAACCGATCAATGCTTAAAATGACGATTTCGGGTAAAGACCATGGCAAGATTGCGCTCATTTGCAGCGGCAATTACTTCCTCATCGCGGACACTTCCACCAGGTTGAATGGCGGCGGTCGCACCCGCTTCTGCAGCGGCAATCAATCCATCAGCAAAAGGAAAAAATGCATCGGAGGCCACAGAGGAACCGGAAAGGGAAAGTCCAGCCTCGCCTGCCTTCCAGACTGCGATGCGGGAACTATCCACCCGGGACATCTGACCAGCTCCCACACCAAGGGTACGCTCGTCGCCGGCATAAACAATCGCATTGCTTTTTACATGCCTGACCACCCGCCAGCCAAAAAGCATCGAGCGCCATTCCTCCTCGTTGGGTTGGCGCTTGGTCACCACTTCGAACGCCTTGGGGTTGATTTTTTTCTGATCCCTATCCTGGGCGAGATACCCTCCGGGTACGGAGCGTATTTCCTGTAAAGTCTCGGCACCAAAGCCCGCTTTGGATACGAGGAGTCGTAAATTTTTCTTTTTGGCAAAAACCTCGCGGGCTTCATCGGTAAACCCAGGGGCAATAATAACTTCACAAAAGATCTCCGCTATCTTTTGAGCCAAACCCAGGTCTAGAGTATTATTGACCACAATAATTCCTCCAAACGGGGCTTGTCGGTCGGTGGCATAGGCCCGTTCCCAGGCGGTTCCCAAATCATCTGCAGTGGCAACTCCACACGGATTGGTGTGTTTGAGTATGGCCACGGTTGGGCGTTCGAATTCTCCAATTAAATAAGCGGCTGCAGAGACATCCAATATATTATTATAGGATAGTTCCTTTCCTTGTAACTGGTCGAAATGATCGAGAAATTGACCATAGAGGGCGGCTTGCTGGTGGGGATTTTCACCGTAACGCAAATTCATGCCTTTGGGAGATTGGATTTCGAGGCTTTTAGGAAATCCGGAAATGGCATCCAGATCAGGAACCTCATCATCCTGCTTGTTTAAATATTCACTGATTGCCCGGTCGTAGGTAAAAGTGCGGGCAAAGACCTTCTGAGCAAGTTGGCGACGCAAATCCCCCGCTTCTGCTGGTGGACTTCCCAGGGAGTTTAAAACTTGTTGATAATCTGCCGGGTCGCAGACAACGGTTACATCCCGATGGTTCTTGGCCGCACTGCGCAACATCGAAGGCCCACCAATATCGATCTGCTCGATCGCCTCAGCAAAGCTAACCCCCGCCCGGGCAACGGTCTCTTCAAAGGGATAAAGGTTGACCACAACCAGATCGATCATGCCAATCCCATGCTCCTGGGCAGCAGCCTGGTGGTTGGGGTCATCGCGTAAACAAAGCAAGCCCCCATGAACTTTTGGATGAAGAGTCTTTACCCGACCGTCCATCATTTCTGGAAAGCCGGTATGGTCGCTAACATCGGTGACTGGCACCCCTTCCTCCCTTAACAAACGGGCTGTTCCCCCAGTGGACAGCAGGGTGAAATCATGGTGATCGACCAGGCTCCGGGCAAAGGAAACAATCCCGGATTTATCGCTTACCGAAAGCAGTGCAAATTTGGACATCAAAAACTTACTGCAAGCCAATGGGTTTCGGGCAAGGATTTTCCACCAATTGTGGACAACTCGTTGACCTCAGTGAAAAAGAATTGGTCAATCCTGTGCGCCCTGCTATGATTATCTTCTTTAATTAACGGTGCAAGAAGACAGCAAAGAACTGAATGGTCTGCAAGCCAAGCTCGACAAACTCGTCCATCACAAGGAAAAGTCTGCCGTTCAGGGAACTCATCTGCATGCCTTCATATATTTCGTGACCATTCGCAACCTGACTGAGTCCACCATTACCCTGCTGGGCAGAAAGTGGATTCTCGTCAATGAGGATGGTACCACCACCGTGGTCGAGGGGGATAAGATCGTGGGAGAATGCCCCGTACTCGAACCCGGCGGTTCCTTTTCCTACAACAGCTACCATGTAACCCATCTATCCGCAGAGGCACGTGGGTCTTTTCACGGGGTCGACGAACAGGGAAATAAAATACATGTCCGCATGGATTCATTTCGTTTGGAAGTTCCTATTGATTCATCTATCCCTCCCTCTAATTCGTGAAATTTACCGACCTTAATCCCCACGGTGGAATCGGGGCAAATTGTACCTACTGTCAGATCGGGCCCTTTCGTTTTGCCCTCGACTCTGGTTTGCACCCCAAACATGTGGGTAACGATTCTGTTCCCCGACACGACCAGATTCATTCAGACGGTCTCGACTTTATCCTTCTTACCCATTGTCACCTGGACCATCTCGGCAGCTTGCCCCTGCTATCCCGTAAAAATCCTCGGGCACCCGTTTTCCTGAGCTACCCAAGTTCCATCCTGGCCCGACGTATGTTGTCGAACTCTCTTTCGGTGATGAAACGACAGCGAAGCGAACTCAACCTACCAGAACTCCCTCTCTACGGACGTGCCGACCTTGGTGCCCTCTACGACCGTATGGAAATTATCCCCATTGAGGAACCTGTGGTGTTCGAGAAAAATGGGCAGACCATTGAAATCACCGCCTACCATGCCGGGCATGTTGCCGGGGCCGTATCTTTCGAGCTTACCCACCAAGGAAAGAGCGTCTTTTTTACCGGGGATTTATTATTCAATGATCTGCGCACCCTCGACGGAGCTCAGTTACCCCGCCGCCCCGTCGACCTACTGGTCATGGAAACCACGCGGGGTGGTGCCGAACGTCCCGCCGGCCAACAAAGAGAAGGAGAAATTGCTCGTCTGCTCGAAGATATTTGCAAAGCCCTTTCCCGTGGAGGATCGGTACTCATTCCCGTTTTTGCCCTTGGAAGAATGCAGGAAATGCTGGTCGTCCTTGACGAAGCGAGAAAAAACAAGGTCCTTCCCCCCACCCCGGTGTTTTGTTCCGGACTGGGAATGGACCTGGTTAATCACATCCATCAAATCTCCCAGAATTTCAACCGGGTACATTTTAAACGCAAAGTTTTGCGCAGCCTTGGGGCCCAACCTCTGCCCCGCCGTTTGCAACCGGGAGAACCTTTGCCCATGAGAGGAATTTACCTGGTAAGCAGTGGAATGCTGGTCGAACATACGCCCTCCTACATGCTTGCCTCCTCCATGCTCGGTGACGATCGAAATGGGCTCTTTTTTGTGGGTTATTGCGACCCATCCACCCCGGGAGGACAATTGCTCGAAACCAAGCACGGAGAAGATTTTTTGTTTAATGCCATCGACATTCGCCAGAAAGTCCAGGCATCTGTACACCGCTACGATTTGAGTGGTCATGCCGACCGTGACGAACTTCTTGCCTATGCCGAGGCGGTTAGCCCGCGAAAAATCATTCTCCACCATGGAGACCCCGATGCCCGAGCCTGGTTTTTGCAAAAATTTAAAGAGCGCAACCTTCCTGCACTCGACCCCGAACCTTTAATTGAATATGATGTCTGATATGAACCAACCTACCGACCTAGCCTCCCAACTTGATCAAATTTTTGAACGCCCGTCCGGACGGGCTCTCGATGAAATGCGTGCCGTCGATTTTCAGACAGGTATCGCGCCACACGCCAATGGCTCCGTGCTTTGTTCCTTCGGCAACACCCGTGTCATTTGCTCAGCTATGATCGAAGACCGGGTACCAGGCTGGATGCGTCAGCAAAAAATACAGGGAGGCTGGCTTACTGCAGAATACAGCATGCTTCCCTACGCCACCCTTTCCCGCAAGGACCGCCCAATCAGCCGGGGCCGGCAGGATGGCAGAAATATTGAAATCCAACGATTGATCGGCCGTTCACTCCGAGCTGTTCTTGATCTTAAAAAACTTACCGATAAAACCCTGTGGATCGATTGCGATGTTATCCAGGCAGACGGGGGCACTCGTACTGCCTCCATTACCGGAGCTTGGCTAGCCACCCGCATTGCAGTAAACGGGCTACTTGAAACAGGCAAATTGAAAGAGGATCCCATTCGCGACTACCTCGCTGCCATTAGTGTTGGTGTTTATAAAGACAAATGTGTCCTCGATTTGGACTACCCCGAGGACAGGGATGCCAGCGTAGATGCAAATGTTGTGATGACAGGAGCTGGAGAATTTGTTGAGGTCCAATCCTCTGGCGAGGAAGCCACCTACTCGCGTGCACAATTGGACGAACTCCTCGGCTTGGCAGAAAAAGGAATTGGCGAATTAATCGAGGCTCAAAAAGCCAAACTCAGCTAAAGAGAGTCCGCCATTTGCTAAAGTTTTTTGTGTCGCCCCTGGAAGCATAATTCCGGGCCAGAAAAGCGTGCCCACTTGGGCTTATCAATCTTTTGTGGCTGCTTAAAGTAGTTTATCTGATTCAACAGCAGTGAGGCTGGACCGGCCAAATAGCTGGATAATCCAACCATCAAGTTCCTCCTCAGCCAGCCAGCGATACGCCTTACGCAATGCGTATAAAAGACCCAATGGCAAAAGAATGGCCAAAAGAATGATTTTTTCGATCATTAGTACAAATAGAGCGGTCAAACTTTCCATAATTTCAGAAAAATGATCACGAAAATAAACCAGGGCATCCTTGAGAGCCCTTGTTCTTTTCTCCATCCACTTCGCATAGTGGGAAACCTTGTTTCCAATATCCCTCAAAAAATCAGGCAAAACAGACAGGTGGGGAGCCGCGCTGGCTGTCTTTTCCTCAAGAACCGGGCTTTCAGTCTCAAACTCCGCCCATGCCAACTCCCTCATCTCAGCCAACTGCTCCGTCTGCTCTTGTATACGAGGGTCAAAATACTGATGATTAAGTTGGCTACCCAGGAAACACAGTAACGGAGTCGATGCCCTTAGGAGTAAGAGTAGCAAAGCCAGGCGACCGCTCAAACGGGCAAACCTCTCCCCTTTTCCAACCAGTAAACATCCAAGAAAAACACACAGGGCTAAGTAGAAGGGAAATACTCCATACCTATTGATTATTCCAAGCACGATTCTCTGGACACCCAACAGGGCCATCGAATGGACACAGGCCTCCGACAAACGTTCGACCGCATCGTTTATGGGATCGAGAATCTGCCCGGCTTCATACTCAATCCCCACACCCCAAGGGCTAATACTGATGCTCGATTCCTGCAGTGAGGATACACCACCGTTAATCACCCGGCAGGTGGCGTAGGTCGATGCAGACAGTACGATGCTTTCATTTAAATACCTCTTGGCATATGTCTGGTTGGCCGGAGCAATCCACAAATAATCAAGCAGGGCAATCACGGCGAGCAACCCGATCACCCACCCCATTCTTGCTCTCAACATACCCATGAGAGGCTATTGAAGGGTGGAAAATTTAAATTGGCAACCCCGGTCCTTCTCCGGACCGTTTTTTCTGTTATTCTTTTAACCAACCCAAAGAATTTAAAAACCTATCCATCTCTAACAGAGTCTTAGAATATCCATCTCCTGGCTTTCCCTGGTTAAAAAAGCCATGGGTTTGGCCAGGATAGATCACCAATTCCGACCGATTGCCTAACTCCTGCATCCGGTCGCGGAATTTTTCGGCCGTTGATACGGGGATTAACTTATCCTTATCCCCCAAAAAAACAAGGGTCGGGGGCATACCCGTTCTCAAGTTGTGCATCGGGGAAATTTCCTTAAACCGAAGCCCTACCTTTCCATAGCCAAATCCCTCCGGCCCATTGTCATAAACCGGGTTAAACAGAACCAATGCATCTGGCATGGAGGATACAGAAAGATCATCCTGAGGATCATTAAACCCGGCAACAGTCGCAACCGCTGCTGCCACATGCCCACCAGCGGACCCACCACCTGCGCCAAGGCGTTGCCGATCAACTCCAAGCTTCTCTGCATTTGCCCGTACCCAACGCAAAGCAGACTTCCCATCTTCCACACAGTCAAACGGAGTGGCCTTATGGCGACTCTTCACACGATATTCCGCCGAGATTGCCACCATTCCGCGCTTGGCGAGGTGCTGGCATTGCGGATAGAACTGGCCGGGGTTTCCTCCGACCCATCCTCCGCCAAAAAAGAAGATCAGGGCGGGCCGTCGATCGGTCTTGAGATCATGTCCTGGTGGATAAAAAATATGCAGGTATAAATCATGCCCGCCCACCTGTTTGTAAAGCTCTCGGACTGGTTCATCTCCCCAAGACGCACAGAAAGGTCCAAAAGAAAGGCAAAAAAGAAGAGCTTTTATCATTTTCTTAATAGTTTAACGGTTGGCAATTTACTGTGGAATATATTGGGGATT
>JAQXCL010000061.1 GCA_029251885.1 Opitutales bacterium
ATTTCGATTAGTTTGAGTTTGGCCTCTATATTACTTGGCCCCTCTTCCACTTCCTGTGTTTCTTCAATTTGACGATCAAAAACTTTGGGGCGTTCCCACTCGCGTTCGATTTCCTCTAACATTTCTTGGCGAGTTTTGATATATCCCAGGTAACTCTCCTGTTGACGCATCTGGGAAATTCTTTTGAGCATTTCCTTAGCTTCAAAATTGTCACTGTATCGAGTTTCAATTGCACGATAGGTTTCAGTGGCACCAGTCAGGTCTCCGTTAATAAATTGAACCTTTGCTCTCATAAGAAGTTCACGTAATTGTTCCTGATCTTCTTTCCAATTTGGAGTAAACTCAGTGATATCTCGTTGGAACGGATCGCTTTTATCTACATTAATTTTATCTTGTTCCTTGTCAGCAAGGCCCAACTCATCGTTTACGGCATCTTCACCATCCGTTTCCTTTAAGCCAGGCCTACCATAAGTCAAAGTGTCTCCTTGAATATTACGATCCGAATAAAAACCAGTGCGGAACTCATCAAGAAGTTTTTGAGCCTTATCCCAGTCTTTATCTTCGCGAGCATCGTTGGCTTTAGATAGGTTAATGCGATTTTTGATAAGCGATGCTTCCAAAATGAGTGGCCAAGTCAAAGTACTTGGTTCCAAAAAATTCGATATTTTAAGCAGTATCTTTTCAGCTCGATCGTATTCTTTTTCTTGGATTAAATCCTTAGATTCATCCAGCATTTCCTCGGCAAATTTGGCTTGTTCTTTATTTTTTTGATTTGCCTTACGAATCTCTGCATCAAAATCAATTTCTGCAGATACACCCAAAGTGTTGGTTTCTACTTTTCTGCGAGATTCTTCGGTTTCACGATAGATAAGAGTAAGCTCCTGTACTTCAGCAACTTTCCCCTTAAGCATAGCCTCTCCGACTTTGTACCAGATGACCTGCTGCTTAGCTTTGTAAAGGTCACTGATTAGAGCAATTGTACCCGCACTGGGACTGAGAAGTCCAAGTGCCTCATCTAATTGTTCATCGGCAAGCTCATACCTGCCCTGCGAAGAATCAAACCTCGCTTTACGCAAAAGATTTTCCGCACCAAGCAGAGATCTCCCCATTTGGGCCTTTTCTTCCTCCACAAGTCGATCTAGGTCAGGCTGGGCATCATTCTTAGGCTGTCCAGTTTTGGCACGTATTTGAGCAAGGTCTTTTTTGGCCCGATCCAATTCTTCTACCAAACGGCCCACTAAACTTACATCTTGAGATTGACTTAACTCTGTTTTGATTTCTCTACGAAGCTTTCTGCTCTCAAGCTCTTCGGCGACATTAGCACGATATTTTTCAATGTATCTACTAGCTTGTGAGTATTCCTTTTGTAGCATCGATGAGTTTGCTAGTTTAAAATAAAGTTTTGTTTCTTCTGATTTGATCTGTCGCAGATAAAACTCATTTTGCTCTATTTCAGAAATGTTTGCTAGTGCCGCACTGGCAATTTTTTGAGCTTCTACGAGTCGACCGTCTTGGGTTAAAGTTCGAATTTGATCTAAGAGAATAACCAAGTTTGTATTAGGTCCAAGATCACTCGCATTTATGGGTGTGAGGCTTTTTTGTAACAAAGGAGGCGGTGCTTGCTCCGGCAAGTCAATCATGGGCAAGCTTTGTGCGCCCAATGAATAGTGAATACAAACAGAAATGAAGGAAAACGCTGCCGGCAAAAGCAAATCTTGAAAGAATAATCTTGGAAATCCGAAACGCATTACAGGGCAGTCAAAGGTCTTTAGGTAGAGCAATAAAGAAATAAATTATTCCATACAGAAAACTCGTCGGGTCAATCTATAAAAGACACAGTTTAGATACCTTTTAAAAAGAGAAAGTTTTAGTAAATATTTCAGCTTGTCTTGGGTCTTCTTTTGTAACTACCAATGAGTTATCTTCATAATTTGCTGAAGAAAATCTGTAAGCCCTTCCCCCATAGTCAAAAGTGGAATCAACAGAAGTGCTTTCAAAAGAAAATTCTTGAGGAGAAAGATTGGGTAAATTGGCGAGAAAATGAAAAGTATAATTACCAGCAAAAACTTTAGTCATTAATGTATTGATTTCAAAAGCGTTTCCTCCAAGTTGAAAATCTTTGATCATCGCACGCCCTACTGGTCTGAGTCCCCCAGTTTGCGGATTCCGGTATTGCTGTACAACGAAATGTTGAACAATAAACATTTTCTGTGAGTCATTATCGTCACATTGTACTAGGGAGGGTTGCCCGGGTTTACGCAATAAATCTCGTTTATAGGCTTTGCCAAGTTCAACTCGATTACGAACCACTTTTCCCAAATTAGAAGAGCCATTAGACATGAGGTCTTCAAAATAAGGAGTTTCACCAACCCAACTTTTGAGAATTAAAGGGTATTCAGATTTTGAAACTTTAGTAAGTGTCAGTCCAAAAGGCTCAAGCACCTCAGTTTTCACCTCTTTTTCAGGGAGTCTTGTTGTTAAATCTCCGTCATGAATATAAATGATTGGAGGAGTAAATAAATCATAAGGTGTAGAATTTTCATCGCTTGTAGGATTGGTCCATTTTAATTTATCAATTTCCGTAAAAAAGTTCTCATCAGGTAAAGTTCGTTGGTAAAAAGATGTTTGATTTTGATTGTTCTTAATTGTTTTAGAATCAATATCGGTTAAAAGCCAGAGTGTACCCGTAATTCTTAATATTTCATTATATTGGATGTTGAAGACTTTTTTACCATCACGAAGGGCAATAATACCATGTGCATTTTTCCAGTTTTTTTCTAAAATAACATCTTGGCGAGTTGTACCACTTACAATTCCGGACGAAGTGGAGAGTTGTATTTTTTGACGAGCCAATAAAAGAATACTTTTAATTTCATAAGGACTCCAATTGTTATCTTCATTTTTAGTTAAATGAATAAAATCCCCAGGTACAAGAGAAGTTTCTCGGTTTAAAGAAAAATAAGATTTTCCATTTTTAGTTTTGAGCGAAAAAATTTGATTAGATGATGAAATAGATGGCAACTGAGAGGATGAATTAGATAATAAAATAAATAAAACAATTAATACAACAAGTGAAAGTAGTAATATATATTTTTCTATATGCTTAATTTTCACTTGGTATTATTTTAAAAGACTAAGAAGTTCTGAGCATTTAGTTGGATTACCGAAATGACTTAATTCTTCGGTTAACCAACCTGATAGATCGTTTGAGGCATCGTATACATATTCAATTTCAATTGTAAAAATCGATGTAATATCTCTAATTATTGGTAAAATACCTGAATCGGTGTTATCAGAGTTAGTTTCAACAGAATTACTTTCTAATTGATCAATGTTACCAGTTTTTCTAGAGACTTGAAGAGTTCTTAAACTAAATGGAGGAAGAAGTTGATTGATGAAAGAGCGGCAATTTCTTGTTTTACCTGAGAAAGATATTTCAAAGAGATAAGATTTGATTAAGTTACTGCTTCTAAGCGAAGATGATTCAGATTTAGTATAGAAAATATCATCTCGTATATGAAGGCTATCAGTGCTTCCTGCAGACTCTCTTTTAAGAGATATTAAATTTGTACTCTCAGAATCAAAAGAAGATAAGTAATATTGAACAATTTCCTTAATTATTTTAGATTGAATATAAATAGTGTTGGCTTCTCTTTTATCAAAGCTTGGCCAAAAACCATCATAAGATGTAAATCCAAATCCAAATGATTCTTTTGACTGGATAGGTTCAATTGAAAATGAATTCTCTAGTTGATTGGGTACATCAAAAGTTACATTCTTTCCCTTACAAGAACGATTTAAATAAGAGAGAAGTTTATTAATCTCAGTACTGATGACTGAAGAGGATTTTGTTGTATGTGAAGTATGAAGGTTGTTGGGTGAGTTTAAAAATTCATTCCAGTACAAAATATTTTCATTGCCTAATTTTGTCCAATACTCCCATTCAGTTTCAGCAATTCTTAGGTCAGAAGAAAAAAGCAATTCTGATTTGAGGTCTGTCCTTATTTGAAATAACTCATTTTGATGACTCTCTAAATTTTTTGTTAGCAAATCCAATTCACTTGTTTTGTTTAAACTCAAAATAATTAGTCCGCAAAAAACCAAAGTTGGTAAAGAAAATATTAGTAAAACTCGTTTCATTTATAACTCAATTTCTAATTCAATTTCAAAATGAGTAAACTGTCTATTGTACAAATCGCCTTTTCCTTCAATTGAGAAAACTTTTTTTCGAATTTTTCTGACACCATTAATTTCGGAAAAAGAATTGGTAATACTTTCTTGCCTGATTCCATTATTTTCAAGTAACTTATCTTTGCGATCCTCATAAGATAAATCCAAGTTTTCAGCAGTTAATTTCACAAGATATCGTCCAACAATATTTACCACATTAATGTCTGTAGATTGCACGCCTTCATTCCGGATTAAATTACTGGCTGACGATTTGATCGTATTAAATTTTAATTCATCGATCCATGCGTTATCATTTACATTTCTGTCGAAAACAGATTGTAATTGATTGATGAATTGTTGAATGTTTGTGGTTCGGTTACTTAATTTGTAAAGTTCGCTAAACCTCACACTTGCTTTACGATTTATTTCTTGTAATAAATTAAGCGATTGATTTTTTGTTTTTGACACCACTAATTCAATATTAGAATGCTTAATTTCGTCTTTTACACTTTCAATTTCCTGAATTAATGTCACTTCTTGATTCACTAAATTTAGATACCAGGGTAGTGGCATAAATGATATTACGAATGCTAGGGCAATCAACCATGGTAATTTTTTCTTTGATTCTAGCTGCTGTGTTTTTCCCTTTGGCATAAGGTTAAGCAAAGGACTATTATTTTGATTAATCAATTGCTTTGAAAGTCCTATTGCCTCACTTCCTATATAAGGTAATTCGTTGCAAAATGATTTTTCAATATTTGGAGATATATCAAGTTGTAAGTAGGGATCAAAATATTTAATTCGAAGCTGCTGTGTTTGGCTTAAAGTCTCCACAATCCTTTTGCTTTTAATTGTACGTCCAGTAATAATCAAATCTGTAGGTAATTTACCTTTCTTTAATCGTTTGTATGTTACAAGTGATCGGGAGATTTCTTGCATATATTTATTTAGAAAGTTTTCATTTGTTACCTGCAAAGTTGTAAATGAAGGATCTTCTTCATTAAATACCTTTTCTCCCATTGAATCTTTTAATTTTAATTCTTCTGCTTTTGAAAAAGTAATTCCAAATGCAGAAGCTAAGGCTTCTGTTAATTGGCTACCACCAAAGCTTAAACTTCTTAATAGAAAACCAGAACTACTTAAAAACGTAAGGTTTGTTGTTCTACTTCCAAAGTTAATTAACAAAGTATCTTCTAATTGTTCATTTGCATCAACTCCTTGTATCGCGTGATAATCAAGGGCAGATCCAGGCGTGAATAATTTTGGTATTATACCACAACGGAATATCACTTGTATCAATTTTTCAACCACTTCTGGTTTAATTGCAAAACTTAGAATCTCTTGTTCGATTCCATCGTCATCAATAACCAAAAAGTCCCATAATAAATTTTCTAAAGGAAAGGGCATTTTCTGAGAAAGCTCAAATGCGACAACTTTCTTTTGTTTATCCAATTCTACCTTCGGAACTCTTAATGTTTTGGATAAAAGAACATTTCCCGGGAGTATGAAACTAGCCTCTCCCTTCAAGCTCTTTTCTCGACACAAATCTGATAGAGCGATCTCTACCTCAGATATCCAGGCATCTTCATCTCCGTTTGTTGGTGGGAAATCAGTATAAGCAAAAGTATTAAGGAAGAGTTTATCATCCTTTCTTAGAACTTTCCAGGCAGACAAATGTGAACTACCTAAATTAAATATCGTTTCTTCAATTTTTGCCATCTTGCTTTGAGGCAGAATAAAGGGGGGGCTTATCTTTGAGGTTATTTCCTCAAAACGGGCCCTAAATCTTTTAGGTATATGTCATTAATTATATAACCGGGTATAAGTATTCCTTCATTCGATGTTGATTCATTAAGTGCCTCCATTCGATATTTTTCTAAATATTCTTCTTTAATGTAATTTAGAAAACTAGTTTGATCTGAAACTTCAAATGTTTCTCCATTTCGGGAAAACTCCAATACATATCCGGTTAACTTTGGGTAATTTCCTAATTCACTTTTTTTGGCTATTGTTGCTGGAAAAAGGAATTCTGCTTTTTTAGTTTTTCTATCAATCTCTAAACTTAAACACTCAATTTCCGCGCTATAATAATCAAAGTATCGAACATCTTTTCTTTCTCCCCTAAATTCTTTTCTTTTAAATTCATTAAGAAAACTAATCCATATTTTAATTTTAAGATTATTCAAAAATAAAGGATTAAACATCTCTTTTATTGTTTCAGGCCTTTTACCTTGCATATTTAAAAGGTCGGGGTGTTCATTTAAGAGAAAAGGAACGGAAATCTTAAGCCACCGTTCAGAATCTTGAGAAACACTAATTTTTCCGTCTAGCTTAATAACTTTGTCGATCTCTTGCCCGTCTACTTGACAAAATAGTTGGCAATGTATGACGGCAATGAAGAGGGTAAGTGAAAATATTTTCATTGGGTTCGCTTGGGTTTTCGTTAGTACTATACCATTCATTACAACTATCCTCTAAACAAGACTTTTCTCTATGCTCTTTAAGATTTCCTGCCTATTGTTTATAAGAAACTCTAGTGGACATATCTTGCTGATTAAAAGAAAAAAGCCTCCAAACATAGACACTTGGAGTCCCCCTGGTGGAAAATTGGAAATGACTACAGGAGAATCCCCTTATGAATGTGCTAAAAGAGAAGCTTATGAAGAAACTCGTCTAAATCTTTGCGACCAGGACTTGAACTTATTTGGATATGTATCTGAAAAGTCCTATGAAGGCAATGGCCACTGGTTAATGTTTTTATTCGATTGTTTGCCTATTTTGGAAGATTTACCCAACGAAATAGATGAAGGATATTTTAATTTTTTTAGTAGGGAAGAAATTGAAAGCCTTTGCATTCCTCCTTCTGATCACAAGCTTGTATGGCCTTTTTACGATCGTAAAGACGAAGGTTTTTGGGGTGTTCGTACAGATTGCTCCAAGGGCATTCCTAATTTAGAGATTGAAGCCAACCCCACTCAGTACATAAAGGAAGATCGTTAAATTTATCCTATTTTATGGAAAGTATATACCACGACGCAGACATACAGAAAGGAGATAGCTCAACCAAGGCTTCTACTACTGTCGTGCCCTTACCCAACGAAACCGACTTTTCTACGGACTCGATTAATCATTCCCTTGAGGCAGAAGAAAAAATTAGGTTCTTTTCCCAGATGCTCCGAATTCGTCGATTCGAAGAACGGTCTCTTCGTGCATACCAGCAAGGTCATATTGGAGGGTTTCTTCATCTTTATATTGGTCAAGAAGCCGTTGCTGTAGGCAGTGTTTCCGTAATGTCACAGGATGATCATGTTATCACTGCCTATCGGGATCACGGTCATGCCATAGCTGTAGGCATGGAAATGGACGAGTGTATGGCCGAGCTATACGGAAAAAAAACTGGATGTTCTAAGGGGAAAGGTGGATCCATGCATTTTTTCGCACCTGATAAAAACTTTTGGGGCGGTCACGGAATTGTTGGGGGACAAACCCCCCTCGGACTCGGAATGGCATACGCACTAAAAACCAAGGGGACAAAAGGTGCCTGCCTGTGTTTTATGGGGGACGGGGCTACCAACCAAGGATCATTTTACGAATCTCTTAATTTGGCTTCACTTTGGAACCTGCCGGTCATTTATGTAATAGAAAATAATGGATATTCAATGGGCACCGCAGAATCTAGGCACTCTGCTGGCGAACCACTTGCCCGTAGAGGTGAAGCTTTTGATATAGATTGGTCAGTTCATCAAGGTCACGATTTGTATGAGGTTCGATCTGCCATACACAAGGCACTTTCCAGGGCCAGAGAAAACTCTCGGCCGTCCGTTTTGGAAATTGTGACCTACAGATATCGTGGCCATTCGGTCGCTGACCCAGACCAAACCTACAGGAGTAAAGAAGAGATCGAAGAATATAAACAAAACAAAGATCCTATAAATTTGTTCCGCGACAAACTCCTGAAAGAAGGTGTTTTGACAGATGATAAAATTCAGGCTTTGGATAAAGCTGCCAAAGATGAAGCTGAAGCTTCTGCTGAATTTGCATTAGCCAGCCCGTTTCCTGATGTTTCTGAACTAATGGATGATGTTTATTGGGAAACTGATAACCCTGAAGAGAAAAGTTCTTCTGGCACCATATTTTTCGAGTCCTCTAGATAACCAATTTTATACAAAAAATGGCCGAGATCACTTATCGAGAAGCATTAAACCAAGCTCTTTCTGAAGAAATTTCTAGGGATTCAAATGTCGTGCTAATGGGCGAAGAAGTTGCTCAATTCAAGGGCTCCTACAAGGTTTCTGAGGGGTTGCTTGAAAAGTTCGGCTCAGAAAGAATCATTGATACTCCAATTAGTGAGGCAGCCTTCTCAGGGTTAGCTGTTGGGGCAGCAATGATGGGCATGAGGCCGGTTGTCGAGTTTATGTTTTGGAGCTTTTCTTATGTTGCTTTTGATCAAATTTTTAATAACGCGGCCAGTGTTCGTTACATGTCAGGCGGCTTGGTTAATGTACCCATCGTCTTCCGAGGCCCAGCCAACGGAGGTACCAATGTCGGGGCGACTCATTCACATACTCCAGAAAATTTTGCGGCAAACACTCCTGGTTTAAAAGTTATTTGTCCTTCTACACCCGCAGATGCTAAAGGAATGTTGAAGGCTGCTATACGGGACAATGATCCTGTCTGTATAATGGAAAATACGATTCTTTATAATCTTAAGGGCGAAGTTCCTGAAGATGAAGATTTTATCATTCCATTGGGAAAAGCTCGTGTTGCCTGTGAGGGAAATGATCTCTCTATTATTGCTCATGGTAGATCCGTTCAGGTCGCCTTACAAGTTGCCGAAACTTTACAGGAAAAACACGGTGTTTCCGTAGAGGTATTAGATTTAAGATCTATTAGACCACTCGACTTGGAAGCCATTCTTGAAACAGTTAGAAAAACTAACCGTGTCTTACTGGTCGAAGAAAATAAGCCTTTCTGCGGAGTTGATGCCCAAATCGCATTCCTAATCCAAGAACACGCTTTTGATCACTTGGACGCTCCTGTCAAAAGAATATCAGCTATCGATGTGCCTCAAGCATACAGCAAGGCATTAGAAAACTTTCAAATTCCAAATCACGACCGTGTTTTGGCAAAAGCAATGGAACTCCTGTAAGGCTCAATGAGTACGATAATAGAAATGCCTAAGCTCAGTGACACCATGACTGTGGGAACAGTTGTCAAGTGGCATAAGCAAGTCGGTGATAAGGTTTCCAATGGGGACATTTTAGCTGAAGTTGAAACTGACAAGGCAACCATGGAGCTAGAAAATTTTGACGATGGTGTACTTTTGCAGCTTTTAGCTAATGAGGGGGATGAAGTTGAAATTGGTAAACCATTAGCCGTCGTTGGAGAACAAGGGGAGCAATTACCCGTCTTTGAAGACTCGCCCTCAGAGACTAACACAGCAAAAACCGAGACGGACAAAATCAACAAGCCTGAATTATCTGCTGAAAAAACTTCGAAGGAAGAAAAATCCACCCCATCTCTTTCAACAGATATTAATGCAGCCAAAGAACCCACGGGCCGTATTCTAGCTTCTCCGCTCGCCAAAAAAATTGCCAAAGAAAAGAATATAGACCTTTCAAAAATAAAAGGCTCTGGTCCACATGGTCGGATTACAAAAAAGGATTTAGGTGACGATTTTCCTTCCGTTTTAGCTTCTAACCAGGATACGGCTCACTCTTTGAGCACTTGTCTTCTTCAGTCTAAGAAAATCCCGATTAGTAAAATGCGTTCGGTAATCGCAAAACGATTACTTGAATCAAAGACAACAATTCCACATTTCTATCTCCAAAAGGAAATTAATTCTGAACCTCTTGGTCTTGCCAGACAATCGATAAATCGAAGGTTAGAGTCGCTTACTAATGAAACTGCTACAGAAAAAGTTAGTATAAATGATTTAATTCTCTTAGCTTGTGCATCTGCTATTCCTTTGGTTCCTGAAATTAATACATCTTGGGGCGAAAATGAAATCATCTTTCATGGAGATGTCCATTTAGCCTTCGGTGTTGCTGTAGACGACGGGTTAGTCACTCCCGTGATCCGTAAAGCTAATTCTCTTAATCTAAAAAATTTATCTAAAGAAGCAAAATCCTTGATTCATAAGTCTCGTAATAAAAAGCTTACTCCTGATGAAATGAGTGGGTCTACCTTTACTGTGACCAACCTTGGTATGTTTGGAATTGATTTCTTTAGTGGCATAATCAATCCACCCAACGCTGCCATTCTTTCGGTTGGAGCCAGTGTAGCTAAAGCAGTTATAGGTAAAGATGGTTCTATACGCAGTGGAGAAACTATGAAGCTTGGGCTCAGTTGTGACCATCGTTTGGTTGATGGAGCGGTAGGGGCTCGTTTTCTCCAAACCCTTGCAGGGCTTTTAGAAAACCCGGCCTCACTATTGATTTAATAAATTAACTATAAATTTATTTTTTTCCGACTCTTTGTTGTGCGTCATCTACCAACCATGCCCCGATCGTTTCAAGGCTTTCCGATACTGCTTTTTTAGTAGCCTCTAAATCAGTTGACCTTGGCTCAGCACAGCCAAACAAGTAATATTTTATCTTGGGCTCGGTACCACTTGGCCGAATCGCAATAGAAAAGTCGTTATCAAGAGAAATTTGGATAAAATTTTGTTTTGGCAAAAGCTCTTCGTCTTCATCAATAAAACCTTCCTCTGAAAAATCCTTTTCTTTTAAAACCTTAAAGCTTTCCACCTTTTTTAAAGGATTTTTACGATAACTTTCTACCAATTTAGAAATCGTTGTACTTCCTTCCGCGCCTTCAAAATAAATATTTTCTGTTTTTTCCTGATGATAACCATATTTTTGGTAGATGGTATCAAGAAATTTTAGAGGATTAGTTCCCGTTGAATCCATGTATGCAAAGGCTTCAGCTATTGCCAAAGAAGATGCATTGCCATCTTTGTCACGAACTAGATCCAAGGGCAAATAACCATAGCTTTCTTCTGCAGCCAACACAGTACAGGTAGAATACCTTGATAGAATATCCATGCGAGTAAACAGTTCAGTACTATCAAAATCCAATCCTATCCCCTCCTCTTCCTGTATCCTAGTTTGAGCTTGCTCCTCATATTTTAGCATTTTTTGAGCCATCCACTTGAACCCAGTCGGTGTGTTTATACAGCGAACACCAAAGCCTTTTGCAATTTTAGTTACCAGGGGAGAGGTAACAAATGTTTTAATGAGTGCAAAACCTCCTCCATTATCATCGCGTAAAATTTGCTGATGCTTAAGAGCCAGTAGACGATACTCAGCTAATATACAAGCGACTTGATTTCCGGTAAGGAAAGTAAAACTTCCTTTACTTTCTTCGACAGCAACTCCGATACGATCACAGTCTGGGTCACTAGCAAAGACATAAGGTGATTTTGTCTTTTTAGCCACTTTTATTCCAAGCAAAAGAGCTTCCGAGTTTTCAGGGTTAGGTGATTTAACGGTTGAGAAATTTGCATCCTCTTTACTTTGCTCATCCACTAAAGCAACTTGCACACCATGATCCCATAAGGCGGGTACAGACGATATGGCACCGGTACCATGAATTGGAGTAAAGACAATTTTAGGCGCGTTGGTTTTGAGTAAGTCGGGATTTAAGACAGCATCTTCAAGTGCTCCCTTGTAAGCCATATCGTCTTGTGTTGGCAAAACTGC
>JAQXCL010000109.1 GCA_029251885.1 Opitutales bacterium
TTAATGCGGCTATATCTGGTGGTGCAATTGCAGTTGATGCAGGCGATTCAATTGCCGTTAATTCAGGAGGAGTTACTTCTTCCTCGCTTTCATTGTCTGCAAGCAATGACATTTCTGTAAACGCTCCAATAAATGCAACTACGGCAAATTTAAATGCTGGAGATCAGATAAGTTTGGAATCCGGAGCACGTGTTTCTTCCTCTACTTTTAATGTTACGAGTACAAAGCTAAAGGTTGATCCAAGTGCATCTGTTCCTGCCTTTAACTTCTCTGGAGGTGCTGAAGGAGATCCAAGCTTTGATCGTAATGGAAGAGTTCAGGAAGCTACCCAAAATGACTGGAATAGTTATTTTAGGGCATCTGGAACCGTTGAGCTTGCTTATGATTCAGCCGGCGATGTGGTTCTCGACCAAATGATTCTTTCTTTAATCGAAAATGAAGCCGCACCAGTAAGTTCTGGAGAGGTTGAATTAGAAGAGGAAGAGTAAAACTTAAATGCCTATCCGATAACGGTATTACCAGAATCGGAAGGTGAAAGAGCCTCAAGCCTGCTCACTGCGTGCATGGCCCACTCATTTGGATTCTCATATTCCTTGGCCTCGTTTCCAAAAGTTGATCGTAGCATGTCGGTGTTAATTACTCCTGGATTGAAAGCAACCGCACCCAACCCACTAGGTAGTTCCTGTGCGA
Organism: Opitutales bacterium; assembly: GCA_029251885.1. Classification (GTDB taxonomy): domain Bacteria; phylum Verrucomicrobiota; class Verrucomicrobiia; order Opitutales; family Seribacteraceae; genus Chordibacter. The sequence goes on from JAQXCL010000109.1 coordinate 691, forward strand.
GTGCCCGGGTTAATCCCTCCACACCCCACTTGGTTGCACAATAAGGGCCAACTTCTGGGGCGGTGGATTGTCCCCAATAGGAACTAAAATTCGCAATTATTCCACGACCCGCTTTTTGCATCATTGGTACAAATGATCGAATCATATTGTGTATACCACCCAAGTTTACTGCTAAGACCGAAGCAAATTCATCAGGCTGGACTTGAGTAAGTGGAGCTTTTTTGTTGATCAAGCCAGCATTATTTACCAGGAGGTTTGGAATACCCAATTTATCTTTTGTTAAATTGGAAAATTTATCGACTTCTTCTGGTTGGGTAATGACAAAAGGGTGCAGGAAATTATCAGTTATTAACTTGAATTTAAGTTTTTTTAAAGCACTGGTATCACGGGCACCCCCAGCAATTTGCCAGCCTCTATTTGAAAATTCAATCGCCATGGCTCGGCCAAGGCCACGTGAACACCCGCTTATACAAACGAGTTTAGTCACTAACTGGTATGGTAGAGGAGGGCGGGGGAGTAGACTCGACATAACCAGCACTACCTGGACCTTTGTGGTGTGGAGGTTTTCGGGAAAGGTTCCAATGAGCAAACAGCCAAATAGACCCAAACAAAAGAGTTAATCCGATAATCACCAACCATTCGATTTTGCTACGCCGTGGGGACATTTTTTTTAAAAGTATATTTAAAAAGTGGTGGGAGATACTGGATTCGAACCAGCGACCTCATGCGTGTCATGCATGCGCTCTAACCAACTGAGCTAATCCCCCAAATTAAAAGGTACATAATAGAAGAGAAGATGTTCAAGTCAATGTAGTTGAAAGATAAACCTCGTTCTATTGGTAGAGTATACACTCTTTACGCCGAACTAAGATTAAGTTTTAAATAATGCTTATGAAAAAAGCTCTCGTAACTGGAATTACTGGTCAGGATGGATCCTACCTAGCCGAACTTCTTCTCGAAAAAGGGTATGAGGTCCACGGCATCGTGCGGCGGGCATCCACTTTTAATACAGACCGACTAAATCATCTCTATAAAGATCCGTTGGTGGACGATACCAATCTTTATCTTCACTACGGTGATTTGGCCGACGCGGTACAATTGGTCAAACTACTATACGAATTACAACCTGACGAGATTTACAACCTTGGTGCACAGAGTCATGTCCGTGTATCTTTTGATATTCCAGAGTACACTGGGGATGTTACCGGTTTGGCTGCCGTTCGTATTTTAGAAGCAATTCGGGAAGCTGGACTTGGTAAGAAAGTTCGGTACTATCAAGCTTCTTCATCAGAGATGTATGGTAAGGTTCAAGAAGTACCACAGGTAGAAACCACACCTTTTTGGCCGCGCTCACCTTATGCCTGTGCCAAGGTGTATGCCCATTGGTTAACGGTTAATTATCGGGAATCCTATGGTATGCATGCGAGTAGTGGTATCCTTTTTAATCATGAATCACCACGCCGTGGCGAAACCTTTGTTACTAGGAAAATTACCCGTGCTGCTACGCGTATAAAACTTGGCCTGCAAAAGAAATTGATTCTAGGAAATCTGGATTCCAAAAGAGATTGGGGATATGCCAAGGAATATGTGGAAGCCATGTGGCTAATGCTTCAGCAGGATAAGCCCGATGATTATGTCATTGCAACTAACGAAACTCACACGGTTCGTGAATTTCTTGAGGAAACTTTCGCCTCCTTAGATATGGATTGGAATGAGTTCGTGCGATTCGATCAAAAATACGAGCGTCCTGCTGAAGTGGATTTGTTAATTGGCAATCCACAAAAGGCAAAAAAACAATTAGGCTGGGAACCAAAGACCACTTTCAAGGACCTTGTATCTTTAATGGTCGAAGAGGACATGAAACTTGCCAAGCAGGAACAGGCTTTGGCTCAAGCAAATCTTGGTTAATGTCAAAAATCTTTATCAGTGGTCATCGTGGTATGGTCGGTTCCGCCTTGGTGCGTGCATTTGAGATACAAGAGAGTAAACATGAATTGTTACTAGTTTCGAGGGGTGAGCTTGATCTGCTTAACCAATCTTCAGTTGCCGATTTTATAAGATCCGAGCAGCCTGATGTCGTAATCAACGCTGCGGCTAAGGTGGGAGGTATTCATGCCAACAATTCCTATCCTGCGGATTTCATTTATGAGAATTTATTAATTAATACAAATTTGATTCACGCAGCTTGGGAGAATGAAGTCGGGCGCGTCTTAAATTTGGGAAGTTCGTGCATCTATCCACGAGCATGTGAACAGCCGATTAAAGAAGAATATCTTCTAACTGGTCCTCTGGAAAAAACGAATGAGGCTTACGCACTTGCCAAAATTGCTGGCTTGGAAATGTGTCGGCATTATAGAAACCAGTATGGAGTACTTTATCATAGTGCTATGCCTACCAACCTATATGGTCCGGGAGATAACTATCATGGTGAGAACTCCCATGTTTTACCTGCTCTAATCCGGCGTTTTCATGAGGCTAAAGAAGCAGGCTCAGATGAAGTCATGATTTGGGGAACAGGCAAACCGAGGCGGGAATTAATGCATGTGGATGATCTTGCAAGTGGAGTACTGTTTCTCCTTGAGATGAAGGATCCACCTGACTGGGTAAACCTTGGTACAGGTACGGATCATTCAATTCTAGAGATTGCTAATTTAGTGAAAAATACAATCGGTTTTGAAGGTATAATCACTCATGACTTCGACAAGCCAGATGGCATGCCTGTAAAGAGGCTCGATGTATCCTTAATCAATTCTTTAGGGTGGTGTTCTACCACTCGTTTGGAGGAGGGAATAAAATCGGCCTATGAGGATTTTATAGCCGGATTGAAATCAGGAATGACTCGCCTATAATCAAATAGGTTTCCAAAAACGATTAGGATTATTCGAATTGTTTACGGAATTCCCGAAAATCGTTAGTAAGATCGCGGACTTGATAGCGAAGGGCTTCTACTTCTTCTTTCAAATCTTTAAATTCCGAAAGTACGCCGTCTACTTTTTCAAAACGTTGGTCAGGGGCTGGAACGTACACTGCACTGCCATCTTGCAATTCTTCAAGTTGGGGTGGGGGAGCAAGCTTGTGAAACCAACGGGATTCTTTCTGCCCTGGTCGAGCTTCCATTATTCCAACCAAACTCGGTGAGCGCTCCATCATATCAGTAAGGGTATCTTCAATATCTTCTAAGCCATCGAATTTGAACATCCGGTCAGCCCGGTTATTCAATTCACCACTTGTTTGAGGCCCACGGTTTAAAAGTTCTGCAATAAGAGATCGTTCCGCTTTAATTAGGTCGATCTCCTTCTCGGCGTTATGTTGAAATTTGGGAACGCGTGAACCGACCAGGTCGACACGATGTACTAATCTTTTAACCCTTAACCCCTCAATTGCTTGGTTAACTTCATCTTCATCCAAGTTCGTTTTAGGCAGACGGTTGTTCTTTTGGTTGCAGGCATTTACCAAGCCATTGAGGCTCATTGGGTAATACTCTGGAGTGGTTAACTCTTTTTCAATTAAAGAGCCAAGAACTCTCGTCTCTTCAAAATTTAATTCAACTAGATCGTTGTTTTCTAGATTCGAATCTTGAAGACTTTTTTCCGGAGAATTATCGTCGTTTGTCTCAAGCATCTTTTGTTGTTGCTAACCAGAAAGCTCGAGATGGTGTAAAGGAAAATAGAATTAGTTAGCTACTACGTTAATTAACCTGTGAGGCTTATCGAATTCTACCTTGCCGGGAGTAAGTGCGAAGAGGGTAAAGTCTTTTCCTAAACCAACATTTTTGCCAGGGTGGTATTTAGTTCCGCGCTGGCGAAGTATGATATTTCCAGCAAGTACAGATTCGCCACCAAATTTTTTGACCCCTAATCGTTTACTATTGCTGTCGCGTCCGTTCCTTGAAGTTCCTTGTCCTTTTTTATGTGCCATGACGTGTGTAGGTTAAATTTAAGAAATTATTTATGATCGATCGACTCGATCTCTATAACAGATAAGAGTTGGCGATGACCACGACGACGTTTGTATCCTTGCCGACGTTTCTTTTTGAAAACGATAACTTTCTTATCTTTCTTATTCTCAAGAATTTTAGCAGTTACCGATGCACCTTCCACAGTGGGGGACCCGAAGGTCGACTTGCCGTCTTCAACCAACATTAAAACATCGTCGATTTTGACTTGGTCACCCTCTTTGGTTTCGGGGTAGCGGTTAACAAATAGCTTGTCGCCTTTTTTAACGACGAACTGACTGCCTTGGGTGCGGATAGTGGCTTTCATGATATTTAGGAAATCCTATAAAAAACCAATTTTTGACCTCCTTGGCAAGTGCGATCTTGGTATTACAGAGGATTTCCTAGTGTTGATTTCAACTCTAAATTAGATTTAGGCATTAAGAAACCGATTAACAAAGGCATTCTGTATCAAGGTTCATTTGGGCAACCCGAGTAGCTGGTCCTTTCATAAGTACATTAAATTCATCATCGATACTTAACAAAATTTCTCCGCCTGGCATTTCCACCGTGATTTCTTGATCGCAGGCACCCATTTTACGGGCCACCGCACCTGCGGCAGAACTACTACTACCCGATGCGAGGGTATATCCAGCTCCACGCTCCCAGATCTCAATTTTTATTCGATTACGATTAATAACCTGTAGGAATTGAACATTTGTACGATTAGGAAAGATTGGATGATTTTCAATTTCTGCTCCGTACTTTTTAGCTGTTGAATCTGTTACTTCATCAAGGGGTACAACGCAGTGAGGATTGCCAATGGTCGCTCCGTAATAGTTGAAGGATGTATCGGAAAGCCCGATTTTCTCGTTCAATACTTCCCTCGGGGTATCGCCCACAGAGATTGGAATGACATCGCTGTTAAAACTTACCTTTCCCATTTCAACGGAAATAGTAGATTTGTTGACTGATACTTCACAGGTAACGACTCCACCGAGTGTTTCGACGGTAAACGGCTGATCGTTAACCAATTTGGTATCCCGTAAGTACCTGGCAAATATACGTAATCCATTTCCACTTTTTTCTGCCTCACTTCCATCCGGGTTGAGTATGCGCAAGCCAAACTCTGCATTATCCGAAGGCAAAGGACCCACTAAAATACCGTCCGACCCTAAACCAAAGTTACGGTGGCAGATGCGAACGGTTTCTTCGCAAGAAAATTCATGGTTTGTGCTGGATGGATTATAGACAAGGTAGTCATTTCCAAGGGCGTGGTATTTTTCGAAGATCATGAGCTAAATGATTTATTGATTAAGTATGTGCCTGTGCAGGAGAATTTTTTCGTTCAAGTACCCATTGGATGATCGAGTGGTCATCTTTTATATATTTTCGGGTAATACGAAGGAATTCAGCTGGATGGATGTTGTTGTTTTGAAAAAAATGTCGATCTCCACCACAGCCGTACATGACTTCTACTGGCAATTCTCCTTTTAACTTTGCCCGTGCCTTGGGTAAAATTCTAGGTAACCATTCAATGCCCTCAACTTTTTCTGATCTTGGGGGCAGGTTGTGTGGGTCGATCCGTTTGGTAGATGTTTTACCATCTTGTTCTTCAAGGAAATAGGACCACCTCTCATAATGCACCAGAATAAAGGTGAGGAGGTCTGGTTCGTGGTGTAGGCACCAATCTTCCGCATAATCGAAGACATCTATTTTATTGATTCCCAAAGAAACCAAACTAGGCATTTCTTCTTCGATAGGAAAAGTGGAAGCATTCGTATTACCGGAGCGGAAGAGTAATACGGCTTTTTCCCAAATACGGGATAATTCACTTTGGAATTGGTATGACATATGAATCAACGCACCATTGAGCGGAGATTAGTTAAGTAACAAGAAAGATTATGCCAGGCGAAAATCCATTTGCTTGTCCTGAGTATTGATTTTATCAATTTGCACGTTTATTTGCTGTCCGATTTTTAATTTGTTCTTTGGGTTTTTTCCAAGAAGCGATGTGCCACTTGAATTTATGCGATAGCCAAGTTCCCGTGGCAGGGAACGAATGGTAACAAATCCACGAGCAAGCGTTTCCGTTAATTCAACAAAAAATCCCCGACGATTGATCTCTGTGATCAAAGCTTCATGTTTTACAGGATTTCTACTTTCCAAGTCCCGCTTGTAGTACAAAATTAACTTATCTTTGACCGATTCCCTTTCGGCATCGACACTGTTGCGCTCACTTACCGAAAGTTTCTTAGCAAGTCCTTCCAATGATTCCGATGATGAGTTTTTATTAGGATTCTTCCTTATTAATGCTTCTACGGCCCGATGAGTTACCAAATCTGCATACCTACGAATAGGTGAAGTGAAATGAAGATAATCTTGCATAGCTAATCCGTAGTGCCCATCGGGGTTTGCTCGGTAGCAAGCCTGCTGCAAACTACGCAGAAATTTGATTCTCAATACTTGTGAGATTGGAGATCGCTTGATTTGTGCGAGCATCTTTTGCACTTCTTTACGAACGGTTAATTCTCCACAGGATATACCAAAGAGGGACATGAAATGTCTTAATTCCTGCAAGTTTTCAGGATCTGGATCTGGGTGTGTTCGGTAGACAACAGGAAGTCTTCTTTTACGAGTTTGCCGGGCTATAGTTTGGTTAGCCAAGAGCATGAATTCCTCGATCAATTGATGACTTTCATCGTCTGTATTTTGATAAATCTTCTCGGGTTGTCCCATCTCGTCCACAAGGATTTTGACCTCGAATGAAGAAAGTTCAAGAGATCCATGATCCATTCGATTTTGGCGCAGGATGGATGCGGTTTTTCCAAGTGTTTGAATGGTGTAATGAATTTTCCCCAGGGTGGACTCATTTACTTCATTAAGCGGGATGCCTGGATTTCCAGAATATCGGCTAGGCGGTGGGGAAGCTTGAAGAATCTCTTTTAGGTTATCTTTTTCTAAAAAGAGTAGTGCTTGTTCGTAAGTAAGTCTTTTGTCACTGCAAATAACTGATTCAAAAAGATGGTGTCCTTGGAGTTCAAAATTCGAGGAAAAGCGGAAAACAACAGATTTTACCAAGCGGTCTTCCCCCTCGACTAAGCTGCAAATCCCGCTCGACAAAGAGTGTGGGAGCATGGGAACAACTTCGCCAACAAGGTAGGTGGAATTGGCTCTTTTTTTTGCTTCATTATCCAGGGCAGAACCTCGTTTTACATAATGAGAAACATCAGCAATATGAACGCCTATCTCAAGATCACCGTTGTCCAATTTAGTCATGGAAATGGCATCATCAAAGTCGCGAGCGTCTAAGGGGTCTATCGTTAAGGTGAAGGTGTCACGCATGTCTTTTCTACCTTTGCAGTCCTTATTCGACACTTTTTCTCCAAATGCGTTTGCTTCGTCCTCTACCGCACGAGGGAAAGATTGCGAGAGTCCATACTTAGCCAGTATACCCTTGTGGTCAGTTCGAGCGTCATCAGCCGGTCCTAGGACCTTGATGATTTTACATGTTGGAATGCGTGCAGGTGGATCCCATCTTACAAATTTAACGAGGACTTTATCGTTTTCCTGGGCATTTCTTGTGTCACCCATAACTTTAAAAGGCATAGGAATTCTAGAATTTTCCGAATTAACGATAGGTCTTCCGATTTCACTACTGAAAAAGCCAAGAAATTCATCGGTCTTTCGCCTTACAACCTTTCCAACTTCGTACCTTGGTGGTTTAGGCTTACCAAATTTTCTTTTTTTGTCTTTTTTTTTGGGAGGAAGTGTAAACAGTTCAACTACATCTCCATGAAACGAAGTTAAAGATCTTCCCCGAGCAAGAGAAATAACTTCATCAGTATCAGCTAAAACAACTTTAGCTCTACCATTTCTTACAAAAAAGATCGTGCCCTGTAACTTTTTTTTACTTTGCAGGGGGGGTATTAGTTACTGACCTCTAGGATATCCCAACCTTCAGGAAGAGCTTCTTTGGGGTCATTTACCGTTTCAATATCGGTGTTTTCATCTGCATCTTCAGCTGGTGGTTTTGCAAATACGCCTTCCCCGTCTTCAGTCGCGGTTTTTTCGTACCACTCGACTTTTCCGTTGGAAAATAAAACATGTCCACCATCACCACTCCAAGGGGAGTCTGCTTCCCATTCTTCACCATTGTGTCCACGAGTCCACATGATAGGAAAGGGACCACTGGCAAGGTTTTGATCAAGTTTAGTACTGGCACCTTCACCAGGAATAGCAATAGTCCAACCGATGGCGGATTTTTGTTCATCATCTAACCCGCCTGGGTCAGTCGGTATTAGCGAGGGTTTACCGGCACCTCCATCATCGGTAAGAGCAAGAACACGGTCGTCTTCATCGATAAACCATAGAGATGGTTCTGTGGTTCTAGTTTTCTTGCGAAACCAAACTGCAAATCCGGCTGGAGTTTGTTCTTCCAATGATTCTGAAGTGGGGAACTTTGCTTGGCCTTTGTAAGCCTGAACAATTCCCTTATGGATATCCATTAGTTTGTCTTTGGCAGCTAGCTGTCCTGCTTGTCCAAAGATGCCTCCAAATGCACCGATGGCAATTCCGGCTAAAATACCTATGATTGTTATGACAACAAGAAGTTCGATAAGGGTGAAGCCTTTACGCTTGGAATGGTGCTTTTTCATAAGGAACAGTTTTAATTTTTAGAGACGAAGTCAGTATGGTAAGGGAAATCTTGAGCAAAGTGCAAGCGACTTCTCCCGCTGTGATTCAATGGTTGATGCTTCATCTGGAGCTTGCAGGATTTTGTAAATAATGCCTGCGATAATTTCCATCTCTGCTTCTCTCATGCCTCTGGATGTAACCGCAGGTGTACCAATACGCAGACCACTTGTTTGGAACGGACTACGAGTTTCACCGGGTACGGTATTTCGATTTAGAGTGAGGTTACCTCCCTCGAGTGCTAGTTGTGCAACCTTTCCAGTCATCTCCGGGTGAGAGGGGCGAAGATCCAAAAGGAGTAGATGGTTGTCTGTTCCTCCACTAACCACATGAAAGCCGAAGCCTGTTAAGGCGTTAGCCATGGCATGTGAGTTTGATTTTACTTGTTTTTGGTAAGTAATAAACTCGGGTTTTCCCGCTTCTTGAAAACAAGTGGCCTTGGCTGCGATCACATGCATGAGCGGTCCTCCTTGGTTCCCTGGAAAAACTGCTGAATCAATCGCTTTGGCGTATTCTTCCTTGCAAAGAATTAGTCCACCACGTGGGCCCCTTAGGGTTTTGTGAGTGGTGGTGGTTACAAAATCGGCATGAGGCACGGGAGATGGGTGTAGTCCGGCGGCTACCAATCCAGCAATATGGGCTATGTCAGCAAGGAGCAGGGCATCATTGGCTTTGGCAATTTTACCCATCCGTTCAAAATCAATGGTCCTTGAATAAGCGGAGGCTCCAACTGTAATGAGTTTAGGTTTTTCTTGTTCCGCCAAAGCCTCGATGGAATCGTAATCAATTCTGCCGCTTGTAGTGTCGACTCCGTAGTTAATTACTTCATAGAGCATGCCGCTGCAATTTTTGGGATGGCCATGAGTAAGGTGTCCACCGTCCTGTAAACTCATAGTTAGAATCTTATCTCCCGGTTGCAGCATGGCAAAGTAGACCGCGGTATTGGCTTGGCTGCCCGAGTGGGGCTGCACATTTGCATGATCTGCTCCAAAAAGTCGTTTAGCTCTCTCAATTGCCAAACTTTCAGCGACATCTACATGTTCGCAACCACCGTAATATCTTTTGGCGGGGTATCCTTCTGCGTATTTGTTGGTCAATACGCTGCCGGTTGCTTCGATAATTGCAGGTAAAGTAAAATTTTCAGATGCAATTAATTCGATATGGGTTTGTTGCCTTTTTCTTTCCTGTTCGATTGCTTGATGAATTTGAGGGTCAATCTCGGACAGCGGGCGAGCGTCCAGCGTGGAAGAAAGCAGGGTGGATGGTGTATCGGTTTCGATCGTCATGATTTAAATATTAATTAATCCTAAAAATTTAGAGGTTTTTTTCAACCCAGTTGATCAAGGATGGAATCGCTTCGAGCATTCGGTCTCTACATTGGCGATAAACTTCAATGTCCTGGCCATAAGGATCGGGAAGTTCTTTGGTGTCTCCCTCCACAAATTCTCGCATTAAATAAATAGGATAGCCCTCGGGCAGTTCGAAGTACATGTTAATCAATGCCCGATGCGATTCGGTCATACAGAAAACGACGGAAGCTTCTTGCAAAGAAGTACGCGTTAGTCCGGAACTGCGGTGATCACGAATATCTATCTCGATTTCCTCGCATGCATCTATGGAGTTCTGCGATGCTTTGTCGCCATCCATGGCGGATAGACCAGCGGAGTAGGCAAGAATCTTTTTGGAACTACTAGATTCGTCTATTGCATTTGCAAATAAACGCTCAGCCATCGGACTGCGGCATACATTTGCTGTGCAAATAAAAAGAACTTTTTTAAGTTCTTTTCTCTCTTTTTTCGCTCGACTCTTTTTGCCCATACGCGTGGTTAATCTTCATCTGCAATCGATCTGATGGCAAGGGTGAACCTCTTTAAATTCTGGAAAATTCACGGTGCCCAATATCTTTACGGTAATACTTTGAGGAGAACTCTACAGATTTGCACAATTCATAAGCCGAGTTCCTCGCATCCTGCAGGCTTTTTCCTATACCCACGGCACTCAATACACGTCCGCCAGAACTAACCACACTTCCATCTGCCCTGGAGGCTGTGCCAGCATGAATCAGCAGAGTGGATGGGGGGAGCGGAGAGGGCGGGGTAATCGTATCCCCCTTCGGATAATTGCCAGGATATCCTTCACTGGCCAGCACTACTACCATGGCAAACTCCTGTTTAATTCTGAGTTGTTCAGGCAAGGATTCACCTTTGGCCGAGGAAATAAGTACGGGAACAAGGTCTTGATCGACCAGCGGTAGAATAACTTGGGTTTCGGGATCGCCGAAGCGAACATTAAATTCCAATACTTTGGGACCCGATTTTGTGAGCATCAACCCAATGTAGAGTGTTCCCCGAAATTCCATACCTTCCGACTTTAATCCGGCCAAAGTCGGTCGAACGATGCTCTCCTCATATTCGGCAAGCATCGATGGACTAACCAATGATGTGGGTGCATAAGCTCCCATTCCTCCGGTGTTAGGACCTGTATCTCCTTCGCCCACCTTTTTATGATCCTGGCTCATGGGCAGTGTAACATAATTTTCACCTGAACAAATTAAATGAAGAGAGGCTTCCTCTCCCTCTAAAAATTCTTCGATCACCACTTCGCTTCCGCTTGCACCAAAACTATTGCCACTGAGCATGTCGCAAATCTCTTTTTCCGCTTCCTCTTTGCTGTTGCAAATAATCACGCCTTTACCAGCAGCCAAGCCACTAGCTTTTACAACCACGGGGAGGGAGCAAGATTGTAAATATTCAAGAGCGGGTTCAACTTCGCAAAAATTGCCATATTTAGCGGTAGGAATGTCATGTCTGGCAAGAAAGTCTTTGGAGAATGCTTTGCTTCCCTCGAGCCTTGCACAGGCTGCATTTGGCCCATAAGCAAGAATGCCCGCTTTATTCAAAGCGTCGACCACCCCATTGCAGAGAGGGACTTCGGGCCCGACCACCACAAGATCGATCCCTTCCGCTTTCGCCATGTCTAAAATACTCTCATTGTCTTCTACAGCTAGGGGGAGGACACGGAATTCCTGCTCGATGCCTCCATTGCCAGGAGCGACTAACACCTCATTGACGAGGGGACTTTGAGAGCAAATTTTGGCAAGTGTGTGTTCGCGCCCACCACTGCCAAGGACGAGAATGTTAAGGTTTTTTTCATTCATTCTCTATTGGTTTTCTTGAATCATTTGATGAAGTCGAGGCAATTTGTCTTTGCCTTTCCTCCATCCGCCCTATTTTCAATGTTTCTATGCGGGTATTTTTTATTGGAATATGTGGAACGGCTATGGGTAATGCGGCTGTATTGCTCAAAAAAATGGGCCACGATGTGGCTGGTTCCGATGCTGGGGTTTATCCCCCTATGTCCGAGGTGTTGGAAGATTCAGGTATTCAATTGTTCGAAGGCTTTGCCGAAGAAGAAATGATTAACTGGCAGCCCGACCGTGTGGTCGTTGGCAATGCAGTTTCCCGGGGGAATCCGCAGGTGGAAAAACTTTTAATTGACCGAGAGACTCCATTTGTTTCTTTGCCTCAATTAATTGGCGAGGATTTGATTGGAAACCGTCCTTCCATCGTGGTTGCAGGAACTCATGGAAAAACCACAACCACCGCTCTAGCCGCTTATTCTTTACACTCATCCGCGATAAATCCTGGTTATTTGATCGGAGGAGTACCGCTCGACCTGCCTGCTGGTAATGAACTTGGTGGTTTGTCTGCACCCTTTGTAATTGAGGGAGATGAATATGATTCCGCATTTTTTGACAAGCGCAGCAAATTTATCCATTATCGTCCTCGCATATTGATTCTCAATAACCTGGAATTTGATCATGGTGATATTTTTCGGGATCTGGAAGATATATCACGCAGCTTTTCTCATCTCTTACGGATTGTTCCATCGAATGGATATGTTTTACGGAATGGAGATGACCCTAACCTGCTCGCCTTACCTGATTCTCCTTGGACTCAAGTATTTTCTGTTGGCGTGGGGAAATTCAACGATTTGGTAATTGCCGACTTTAATGAAGATGCTTCCGGGAGCCAGTTTGATTTGGTTTGGCGGGGAGAATTAGTCAGGCAGATAAAATTTGGCATGCCCGGCCTTTTTAACGCCCGAAATTTAGCGATGGCTATGTTGTCTGCGTCCCTCGTTCAATCTTTTGATCGAGAAAAGCAGTCAGTTTCTGAAAACCCATTTTGGGGAGCCAAAGAAATTGATTATTCAAACTGTCGGGGGGTAAAGCGCCGTCAGGAAGTTTTATTAGACCAGGGAGATTTATTGGTCTTATCCGATTTCGCACATCACCCAACTGCAATTTATGGAGCTTTGGAATCCCTCCGTTCTCGTTGGCCAGATAGGAGAATTATTGCCTGTTTTGAACCCCGTAGTAATACCGCGGTGACCAATGTTTTTCAGGATCGTTTTGCTGAGTCCCTCGCTTTGGCTGATCATGCCTTGATTGGACAAGTCCATAGGGCCGAACGAATTGCTTCAGAGAAGAGAATAGATACCCAAGAGATTGTAAAATTCATCAAGGCAAAGGGGAGGCTTGCAAATGCATTTGAAAGCAACCGTAAACTGAGAGACTTTCTTCAACATGAATTTGTTAGCGATTCGAAAGTCAAATCAATGGTGGTGTTTTTTTCCAATGG
>JAQXCL010000113.1 GCA_029251885.1 Opitutales bacterium
CAAAGTGATACTAAGCAAACCGATTATCCGACTGGATGGCTTTGGGTAGAGCCAGATGGTAAAATACAAGGAGAAGCTCCAGCAGGCCGTTACGAAGTTGTTTTGTTCTCGTATGATAACTCCGTTCGTTTATCCGGAGGCACAGTTCATTGGGATGTTGTAGCAAACCAACTCAATGAATTTTCCCTACTTGAAGCAGCAAAGAGCCAACCTCTTGCAATAAGTGGAATGGTTCGGGACGCTGATACCAATAATGGTATTTGGGCAGAGGTAATATTTGTAGATCCTAATGACGAATTTCGTGAATTCTGGCCAATTTGGGAACATGATGAATCAGAATCTTTTGTTGAAGGTTCTTACTCGGTCAAAATCCCTGCTGGAACCTATAAAATTAAAGCGATGCGCTGGGATGGGTTATACCAATCAGAATTCTACACAGCGGATGGAGTAGGCACGACGGATTTCAGTGCCGCTGCGGAAGTCGTTATTAATGCAAACGAAACAGATATCGACTTTAATTTAAACGGCTCTCCTGCTGCTCAAGTAGCTGTACGAATTGTTGATGTCGATACATCATCTGCAGTTGAGTTTGCATGGTTTGCTTTCTTCGACGCTGAAGATGAGTATGGTCCAGTTGTTTATCCCCATGTTTTGGAAACGGAAGGTAATTACTCCCTAAAGTTGCCAGGGGGATCATACAAATTAATGGTTGAAGCAGGTGGATATGAACCAAAGTATTTAGTCACTAATGCCGACGGGAGTTATACCTGGGCAAGTGGGGATTGGTCGTCTGCGGCATCCCTAGTTCTAACAGACAGTAATACAACATCTTTACCTTTAGTAGAACTAAATGCTTTCACTCAAGAAGACCATGAAAGGTATGATTTCGATTGGTTTGATGGAGACGCAAACATTACATTTGGAACCATCTCGGGTACAGTTGTTACCAATAAAGGAAACGCGGTGCCGAAAGCCCGAATTGTTGCACATACCGATGACTACCTTTTTTGGTTCGATCATTTTGAAACCAAGATCGATGGTTCATATGAACTTTCCAACCTTCCATCCGGAAATTGGATTGTAATTGCCGAGCCCCCTTTTGAGTCCGAAGAATATTTGGGTTATCGTTCTTCTCAGGCAAATTGGGACTCTCCCATTTCAGTTGATGCAAATACGACATCGAGTATCAAATTAACCCTACAGGGTTCAAATGTTTCTGGTCGTATCATGTATCCGAAAAAAGATGAAAACGGACGTGTGAAATTAACTGCCTTAGCCGATGCATTCTTGTGGGCATTTCAGGATGAAAACAAAACAGGGGAGCCAAATTATGAGTATGTTGAGGGTGAAGATTTTATCTTCAACGAGGCTTATGGAGAGACTAATAGCGATGGATTTTTCTCCTTATCCCTTCCTGAAGCGGGAAAATATTCCATGAGGATTGAGGTGCCAGGAAAACTTGCTAATCTTGCCCTTGCCCCGATACATTTTGAACTCAAAAACCCAAGTAAAGAGATGCGTTTGGGTAACGCTATCCGTGTTGATTGGTCCAAGTCTGACGCTCGTGCCAGCACTTACAAACTTGAGCGAAAGGCCAGTACTGAGAGTGTTTACACAAGTGTGGATGATAATATTTCAGGAACCCTAAAATCCTACATTGATTCCACTGCGACCCCTGGCGTTTCCTATGAATACAAGGTTACTGTAACTACCGCCACCGGAACTCAGGCACTAGCAACCACTGCCTATAAGGTATCAAAACCCTTCATTTATTTGACTCCACCAAACAAGACTATTTCCGGAAAAGTTCGCGACGATTTAAACGCGAGTATTTCTGGGGCCGAGGTGGTTGCGGTGAATATGAATGGTGAAGGCTGGACCAATACTTTTTCCGACAACTCTGGCGACTACGAACTTAGCGTAGGACCAGGCAAATGGGAAGTTACAGTATATCGTCCCTGGGACGAGAATGTTAACTGGTCTTACGATAAAGCCCCTAAAATGGCAAATTTCGCAGAAAATGCTAATAAGACCATGAAAACCTTGAATTTTACCGTTAATCGTATGGGAGATGGGAAGGTTGTGGGCACCATCGCTATTCCTGATGGGATGACTGATGTGGCATCTTCCATTTGGATAGATGTATTCAGCCCTGATGGAATTGGAAATTGGGCAAACCCTGAATCAAACGGTTCCTTTTC
>JAQXCL010000123.1 GCA_029251885.1 Opitutales bacterium
CCTCGGAGTTGGTATAATTGCGAAAGGCCAAATTTGTCTGCTTCTTCAATAATGATGGTGTTGCAATTGGGGATATCCAAACCTGACTCGATTATGGTCGTACAAATTAATAAATCGTACTTCCCTTCGATAAACTCGACCATGACTTCTTCGAGTTCACTCTCTCCCATCTGCCCATGGCCAACCGCTATCCGTAATTTGGGAAACAAACTTTGCAATCTGCGAGAAACAGAGTGAATCGTTTTTACCCGGTTATGAAGATAAAAGGTCTGCCCACCTCTCCTTAATTCCAAGGCGATCGCTTTTTTCAGAATATCATCCGACCCTTTAACGATTTCAGTTCTTATAGGTCTGCGATTGGTTGGGGCAGTTTCTATGGTACTAAAAGAGCGCACGCCGACCATTGCAAAATAGAGCGTACGGGGAATTGGTGTTGCGCTTAGGGTTAGTACATCAACATTCGCCTTCAGTTTCTTCAACTGTTCCTTGTGCTCAACTCCAAACCTTTGTTCCTCGTCAACAATCAACAATCCCAGATCCCTGAATTCGAGGTCGGATGAAAACATACGGTGTGTGCCGATGACCATGTCTAAGGAACCAAGTTTTAAGGAATCGATAATTTTTCGTTGCTGTGCGGGGGTGCGAAAGCGTGACAGCATTTCTATTGTTACGGGAAAATCACTCATTCTAGACATGAATGTCTGCAGGTGTTGTTGACAGAGGATGGTAGTGGGAGCAAGTAGTGCGACTTGCTTGCCGTCCATCATACCCTTAAACGCTGCCCTCATCGCGATTTCTGTTTTCCCATAACCCACATCACCACAAACCAAACGATCCATTGGCTTTTCAGACTCCATATCTTCCTTTACTTCCGCAATGGAACGAAGTTGGTCGGGTGTTTCGGTGTAAGGAAATGAATCTTCAAATTCCTTTTGCCATTTGTCGTCAGACGAAAAGGCATACCCTTTATCTGAATCACGGGCAGCCTGCAAGCGAAGGAGATCTGAAGCCAGGTCAATAGCTGCAAGCTCTGCAGCCTCCTTTGTTTTTGCCCAAGCTCTGCCGCCAAGCTTGGCTAGCTTTGGCTTTGCTTTTTTTAACCCAACATAACGGGAGAGGAGGTGGGATTCCTGCAAAGGAACATGAAGAAGTATTCCATCTGCAAATTCAACGGTGATGGCCTCTTCAAACTTTCCCTCCTGTTCAATTTTCCCCATTGTGGAAAAGCGACAAATACCGTGTTGGAGATGAACTAAAAGATCGCCGTCAACCAAATCTGTAAAGTCCAATGCCTGATCGACTTCTTTTCTTTGCACTTGGGCTTTTCTAGACCTTATCGGTCGACGGCTTCTTTCCCTTCCTAAAATTTCCCTAGATGTAGCCAGTAATAATCCGCTTTGACCATCTTCCAGAAAGGTTGAAAGAATCTTATTATCCTTATGTCTTTCATAGAGAAAACCATCATGCAAAGACACGGAGAAAAAAGAAACCTGCATTCCTTCAACTCCATGATCTGCTAAAATACTTAGTATGCGTTTCTTTTCGGTTTCTACACCAACGGCAATGACCAACTTGTAGCCCTTGGTTGAATAATTATCTAACCGCTCCAATATTGCCTTGGTGTTTTTTTTATCTCCTTCGCCCAATGAAATATTAATCGAATTATGATTAAATTGCTCTAATTCCTTAAGTAAAGGAGACAATTTGAGCAAAAGATTGCTTGAGCGATTGAAAATTCCCGAACCTACATTAATTTCGCTGGTAGACAGATAAAAGTCATTTAAATCCTTCGCCCTGCTCCAAGCATCAGAAAAGTTAGCCTTTTTTAATGCCTTGTTTTCTGACTGATGAAAAGCATAAGGGCTCAACCTTAACAGGTTTTCAGGTTCTTCAAAAAACCACAGCACGGAACGAGGGAGGTACCTAAAGAACTCACCCTCTCGCTCCTTGGTCTGTTCATTTCCTATCGAAGAAATTCTAACTTCAGTTAAACGATCTTCAGACCGTTGAGAAGTAGGATCAAACGAACGGATTTCCTCGACATGATCTCCAAAGAAATCAATTCGTACAGGATTGTTGGCATTTACTGGGTATATATCAACGAGTCCTCCCCTGACCGCAAATTGGCCAGGTTCTTCACAAACGACTTCACAGCAATAATCAAACTGATTAGCAATATCTTCGCAAAACTTGTCAAAAGACAAGTCTGAGTCAGGTCGCACTACAATTTCCGACTTTTGGGCGTCCTCAATTATCGGGCAGGGTCCAAGCAAGGCATCAAAGGTGGTGGCTACAATAACCCTGGAGTCATTTTCTTTTAGCTCATCAATCCTTCTTAGTGCAGAAAGTAGCGATAATCGTTCACAGGTCCGCTCAAATGAGTCGGGGTGGTCGGGGTTGGGAGTCTTATCAAAGCTATGAAAATCAATTTTTTCATTAGGGTGAATTGCTTCAGATAATGCCGCGATATCTTCGCACTTTGTCTCTGCTTCACTTAAAGTTTCTCCGATAATTACCGCAGCCAGTTGGCCATACCTCTCCCAAATATCTGTCAGCAGAAAGGTAGAGCCTTGGCTTGGGCAATTAGGAATAAACAGCGAAGCTGTTGAGCTTGGGAGCTCGACTCTCTTCACTTCTTCGCTTGTTGCAGCAGGAGTAACGCTGACTGGGCGGCCACTTCTTCTGCTTTTTTCTTACTGTTTCCCTTGCCTGTGGAAATTTTTTCAGAAGCAAC
>JAQXCL010000143.1 GCA_029251885.1 Opitutales bacterium
TCACGCGTGAGTACTCGGTGGGGTCTTTCCTCGGGAAGACAGAAAACAGAATGATCTTGGAATCTGGTAACCTTTTTTGAATCTCCTTAATCACTTCCTGTATCCCCAGAACAATATCAGCGGTTTCATCGGGTTGATGATTTTTTCTTTTGTTATGTAAATGATTGGTGCCAATCATCATAGTAACCACTTGGGGTGTAACATTTTCCAAAGCTCCGTTTTGGATACGCCAAAGAACATTCTGAGTACGGTCACCAGCAAAGCCTAGGTTTAGCACCCTTATGTTTTGAAAGATCTTTTTAAAGTCTTTTTGGGCATCCCAACTATGGGTGATGGAATCGCCAATCATTACCAAGTCGAAGTCCCCCGATTTCGCCTCTTCCAACTTCTGGTTATGCCTGGAAGGCATGAACTTTTTCAGCTTTGATGGTGCGGGCTCAATAGTGGATGATTTTTGCTGAGTAGGGGATTGCTTTTTTCGATCTACACCTAGTTGATCTGAGTTTTGCCCCCAAAGAGTAATTCCAGACCATAGAAAAAGAAGTGTAAGTAAAATTTTCATTCCGTTCATTTTGGAAGGAATTGGTAGTTGTGTTTATTTAACTTTTAGAAGTCCCTGCATTGCCATCCAGTGTCCGGGGAAGGTACAGATGTAGGGGTATTCGCCAGCCTGCTTGGGTGCGGTGAAATGTAAAGAGTGCTGCTTCTCCGGATCGATTACCGGGATGAAGTGCAAAACCTCCGTGAGGTCGGGCACATAACTCTTTTCTCCTGCTTTGGGATCGTTGAGCATCTTAAAGGATGCATTCCCCACAGTTTGTACAGCACCAGGTTTTACAATCACCAGGTTATGAGGCATCGCATCCACATTTACCATTTTAAGAACAAGGGCTTCACCTGCCTTGGCCTCAATTAAAGTCTTGTCGTACTTCAATCCACTGATGGTTTTTATCACAATCTCCCTGGCCCCTTCGGTGATTTTGCCCGACCAGTCTGCCTGCTTTTTGGGCTTGGTATTTTCGGTTCGTAACTGCCCAATATCTCCTTTCGGAGAAACGGAGACAAGCCCTGCGGCCGAGTAGGGAGGGTGGGGATACATCGGGGAAGCAAATAAATCGGCGGCAAAATCCACTCCATCCATATCCTTTAATTTCATCCGTAAGTATAATTGCATCACCGGCTTTAAGTCGGGCATTTCCACGAAGATTGATTTTTTATTTTCAAGTAATTGTACCGAGCGAACTGACACTGGGTCATGCCCCAGGCTATCAGGATACTTTACAGAAAATTCCGGTGACCCGTAGCGCTTGCCGTATTCATAGTTCCATTGCTGAGCGAAGAAATTGGAGGTGTTCTGCAATTGGGTTGCATCCAATTCAACAGCGAAATCAATGCGAATCCCATTGGCGTGAGCCTTGAATCCTATTGGTTTTCGTACTTTACCTCCGGTGTAACGCACCCGTTGGAAACATCCATCCTTGTTTGAATAATCCCCCCAGCCATCGAGCCCCACTGTGTAGAGCTGCCCGTCATTGGGGTGAAAAGCTCCGCGCATAATACCCGATAAAAATTCTCCCTCCAAGGGAACCACCGCACCCTGTGGTCTTTTTCCCGTGCCCTCCCGTAATATCAAATAGTGGGAGTTCGCCCCATAACTTAAACCAATGTGCGAACCTTTGAATGGGCCCCATTGATCACTGGTGATTTGCACCATTCCCCCGGTTGAATTATCTACGCCCCGGGGTACATAACAAAGGGGAGGGGATATGTTTTTCTTCTCTCCGCTCGATCCATAGTGCTCACCTTCGTTCACTTCAATGATTGCGGATGCCGGTGTCCATGTGCCTTCCTGGGGTGCCACCCAAAAATAATCCTTCGTACCGCCGATACCCATACAGTTACGGACTCCGTAGGCAACTCTCTCTGTTTTTCGGTTGGTATCGGTACGGAAGAGGTCGGTTAGTTGTACGAAATGAAACGCTCCGTCCCCGGTTCGGTGCAGGCCAAAGGTATGGGTATGACTACGATTAAAGCCTCCAAAGTCATTGGCATACTTTTCATAATAATCCACCTCTTCATCTCCATTGGTGTCGTGCAGGATGGAGATCTGACAACGATCGAGCACAAAGATACCTTCCTCGTCCACATGAATGCCTATGGGCTGATTAAACCCGGTTGCGTATCTCTGCCAGGTAACCTTGCTTAGGTCTTGATTAATTCCCTTAACCAACCAGATATCCCCGGGCAGGCTGGCTACCAGTGCATCTCCATTGGGAAGGAAGGCCATACTGGTCAACTGCATAACTGTCTTGTATGGGTTGTCGTAAGGTACATGAAGGGTATCGATCACATAGTTTTCATCTTGCTTCGATTGTCCAAGGGAGCCAGGGGATGGAAGAACTTCCCTCCATCTCTTTTCTATCTTTCTATCGGCTAAAAGATGGGCAATAGCATCCTTTTTATCGGATGAGTTTTCTATTTTAGAAATTCGGAGAATGACGGTCGAATTTGCCTGCGTGGGAGCAAGGGTAAGAATGCTATTTTGCCAACTTGCGGTTACTCCATCTGCCTGAGCGGTGGTCAATTTGTACGGTTCCTCAATCGGGCAGGGTAGTGAGATTTTGCCCCTTGCTTCTTGCAGATCTATCCTCCGATAAAAAGCGTCCTTACTTGCCCATGGTTCATCGGTTATTCTGGTTTCTCCTATTCGATACTCAAAAACCACCCGCCTCCCGAAGCGGCGAAGACCAAGGTACTCGCCGCCTTCCGGCATCTTGGGCTTCTCGGCTTGAAACCAGACTTTCCCGTCTATGGTTGCCCCCCGTGAGGATCCCCAGCGGAACGGGCCAAACTTTACCCACCCATCCTGCCACACCGTCCGGTAGCTCAGGCTCTGTGGATCGAAGCAGGTGGAGAGGAGGTGTCCCTCGCCTAATTTTACACAGACTCCCTTTTCAATATTCAAACCCTTGGGCCCCTTGACCACATGAGCAAAGTGCTCGCCAGTATCCCCATCGTTCCACCTGCCATCATTGTGTCCATTTTGGTTATGCTTTCCCCAGTGCCCGTGCAGTCCGGCATCCAATCCTGGATATGCAGGAATGATTTCGGGCATGAGTTCCGGGTTCTTCATGTAGAAGTCCGCCTGCCTTTGGTAAAAATCATACACTCTTGCCTCGTTCGCCGTATCATTCGCAAGTTGGTACCCTTCCCGTCCTATGACCGGGTCTGCATAGGGGTGCTTTTTGG
>JAQXCL010000028.1 GCA_029251885.1 Opitutales bacterium
ATTAGGTTTTTCATGTGCTTTGGGTATCCCTCAAGTCGTAGGCGGTTGCCCACTTCATCTCCAGTCCAGGCTAGGCTCCTAATTTTTAGGCCCTTCCCAGATGTGGCAATTTGCAGGCGAGCTTCCATGCCCCCATGTTCGAGAAGTCGCTCGACCATGGAGTTCCCGTAAAAGAGGAGGGCAGGACTTTCGCCTGTAGGGGGTGCATTCCTGGTCTTCGCAGAAGAGGAGTGGTTGCCAAAAATGGCAAGTCCAAGAAAAAGTAAAAGTGCTGGTTTGAAGGTTATCATAAACAAAGGAAAAATATGGAGGGTAACACCCACTCGTATCGTTTTTTAAAGTATCCCACGGATGATTGACCCAATGGACAAACCTATATTAACAAGTATTGCGTAAAAATTCTGTTGAATTGCGTCAAATGAGCGTGAGGCATTTGGGTTGGTTGCATAACAAAAGGAGGGAAGATGTTTTAGAAAAGGCAAGGACTGGATACACTTCGCCATTGATTGATTGGGAACAGGAGTTCAATTTGATGATATGCCTATTCAAAAATGTACCATTCTTTTTTCCTCAATCATGCTGCTTGCCTGTTCCTCGGTTTGGGCAAAGTCCAATTTTTCCCGCCAAACCATTGATTTGGGCATGGTGGTATCGGATATCGAGAAATCCGTTTCCTTTTACAAACAAGTGATCGGATTTGAGGAGGTTGATGGTTTCGAGGTAAAGGGATCTTTCCCCAAGGCAGTTGGATTGACCGATGGGGCACCACTTAATGTACGCATACTGGTTCTGGGTGAGGATGAATCGGCGACCAAGCTCAAGATGATGCAGGTGGATTCAAAAAAGCCCGCCCGCACCATCAATCAGCCTCATATTCATACACTTACCGGATTTTCCTACCTTACTATTTTTGTGGAGGATGTGGACCTCGTCATGGCTAATGCCAAAAAGCATGGTCATGAGGCCTATGCCAAGAGCCCACAGATTCTACCTAAGGGTTTTCCTCAGGATTTGTGTTTGTTGATGCTCAAGGATCCGGACGGTAACTTTGTGGAAATCGTCGGTCCAAACACCCAGGCACTTAAGAAAAAGAAATCGAAAAAATAAGATCCTTCTTCATTTCCTGTCTATGCGATGCGCTTACTCATAATTTCATTAGTAGTAGGATTAGTGCTCATTGGTTCCTTTTCTTGTTCACCGGCTATTCCTGTCCATGAAACACAGCGCCTGAAGAAACTAAAATCTGCATTAGCTCCCTATGTTTTACCTGCCAAGTTTGATGAGGAGCGGGTAGAACACTTAAACTTAAGGAATGAGCGGATTAGCAAGCTGGCAGAGATTTTAGAACCACACGACATCAAGCTGCAGGTATCGGAACAGGCCCTGCAACAATCATTTCCTATTAATGGTCTGTCTGGTTTTACCATCCAGCGAACAGTTGATGTTTGCGTTCGTGAGATCGGCGGGTTCTGGCTCTATGATGATAAGACTGTTTTTGTGGCTATGGACCCAAGTGAATTTGACCAAGCACTTCAAAAAAAGTACGAGAACAAATGGGCTCTTAGCTCATTGGTTGAGCAACAAAAATTTCAAATAAGTCAAATAGAAATGGGAGTCGCGAGGCTGCCTACGAAACTATTGTTACACCTTCGATTTCCTGGAGATCTTCCAGAAAATATCAAACTCGATTATATTTCCTGGCAGGATACTCCCCTGAAAGAAATATTCAGGGACCTAGAAAGTGCAGTCCGAAAAGAACTGGGTAAGAATGCCAATCATTCTAAAAAAGAGTCTATCGAAAATTTTGAGATTACCCTTCTTTTTGAAGACGATGAAGTCTACGAAAGAAAGAAGAGTTATCATTTTAAAAACAGTTCTATTGAGTCAATAATTTCTACCATATGTGAAGAAAACCAACTACACTCAAAAGGCCATTCCGCTTCGGACGAGCAATTTTACATCGTTCCGTTGCACCCAAGTCTTTTGATTGGTGCAGATGAACGCATCAATTGAGGGTGACGCTTGCAGATTCAGGAATCATCTGAGTGTTGGATAAATTAACCCAGTATTAACCTTTGCGAAATTAAGTTATTTTTAATTTTTTTGTGGATTCCACCAGGCATCAAGCTTGGCTGTTAAATTTTGCACCACATCTGGATTTTGATCAGCTAAGTTGGTGCTTTCCAATGGATCTTTCGTGAGATCAAAGAGTTCCACTTTTTCCTGAGGTACTCCAATTTGCCAGCCCATGGATTTGAGCTTTGGGTGAGGCTCTGTCCACCTAGTCAGTTTCCAGTTATGCTGTACAACTGATCGTGCACGGAGGGCGGTTTCCGGGCGGTCAACATCGAGCATATCATGAGTGAAGATTTCGAGAAAGATGGACTTTCTTTTTTTGACTGCGGTGGGATTTAAAAGATCAATCCCGCTCATCCTCTCATCCGGTTCTATGCCGCAGGCATTTAGAATAGTGGGCACAAGGTCGAGGTTGCTGGCAAGGTCGGTGGAATTGATTTGAGGAGAGATTTTAACGGGCCATCGAAACATGATCGGCGTACGAACACCTTGCTCATAGGGGGATGCTTTAACGGAACCTCTCTTCCCGTCGAGCCTTCCCCAGCCATTGTCGCATGCATAAACCACCAGGGTATTATCGGACAATTTCAGATTATCCAGATCATCGAGCAATTTTCTGCAGCTTTGATCAAACCATTCGCACATCGCATAATATTTTGCCTGTCCGCCTGCTCCGAGATCACGGTATTTTTTCTCCAAATCGGCAGGAGGATTATGCGGAGTGTGGGGGAGAAATGGGGCTTACCAAATAAAGAACGGTTTTTCCTTCTCCTTGGACTCACGGAGGAAGTCGGAAATAGGCTTCATGGTATCCCTGCCAATACTTAGGGAGTAGGGGGATCCATGTCTTTGGGTAGCACCCATATCGTGGGTGAAACCGGAATATTTAGGATGTGCATGCCAGTACTTTCCCGTGTGTAAGCTGATGTATCCTTGCTTGGCAAGTAGCTTGGGCAACTGGGGCGAGTTTTTAAATTTATCAATCCATGGCTGCCGGCTGATTCCCTTGAGTGGGTCATTCCCAGTGGTTCTGTGCTCATGGGGGTAGAGACCGGTGAGCATAGTGGTGAGGGAGGAACTGCATAGGGCAGTGGTTACATATCCACGGTCATATCGTAAGCTCTGAGATGCGAGGCGGTCGAGACTCGGAGTTTCGATTATTTCGTGCCCCATAAATCCATAATCGCCGAACCCTTGGTCATCGCTTAGAATCATTACCACATTGGGCAGTGGTTCAGGCTTCGCCCACGAAAAAATACTGCCGCAAAGTGAAAGGAAAATGAAGGTTACTAATTTAAGTTTCATCAATTATGATTTTAGTGGATCCTGATTTCTGGATCTAAACCAACAACTTTTTTACTACATGTCCATGTACATCGGTGAGGCGGTATCTTCTACCCTGGAAGAAATATACCAGGCGCTCATGATTAATTCCGAGCTGATGGAGCAGGGTAGCGTGAAGATCATGTACCGATACCTCATCCTTGGTGACGCGGTAGGAAAAATCATCAGTCTCCCCAAACTGTAGACCTGGCTTAAAACCACCACCTGCCAAAAGTTTGGTAAAACAACCGGGATGATGATCGCGTCCATAGGCTTCCATCACTTTGCCGTTTTGACTGTAGGTACTTCTGCCAAACTCGCCCCCCCATACGACAATTGTATCATCCAGCAGTCCGCGTTGTTTAAGATCGGTGATTAAGCCGGCAGTAGCCTGGTCGACTTCCCGGCATCGTTTGGGCAGATGGGCGGGCAGATTGAAATGGTGATCCCATCCGGAGTGGTATAGCTGAATGAAGCGGACATCTCGTTCAGCAAGGCGACGGGCCATCAAGCAATTGAATGCAAATGTTCCCGGTTTGCGTGCATCTTCTCCATAAAGTTTGTAAGTTGATTCAGGCTCATTGGCAAAATCGGCAAGTTCAGGGATGGAGGTTTGCATACGGAAGGCCATTTCATACTGGGCGATTCTGGTATCGACCGACGGATTACCTGAGCGGTTGGCTTCCTCTCTGTTCAGGGCATTGATGGCATCGAGGATGGATCGCTTCTCCTTAAGGGTTTTGCCAGAAGGGTCGTTTAAGTAGAGCACTGGTTCTGTCCCTGAACGCAAGCGCACTCCCTGATGTTTGCCCGGAAGGAATCCATTTCCCCAGAGACGGGAGTTGAGTGGTTGCATATTGGGCAGGTCCCCACTCGATACCAGTGCGACAAATTCTGGCAGGTTCTGATTCATTGTGCCCAGTCCATAACTTAACCATGAGCCCATACTGGGCCGGCCGGGTAAGTTGTGCCCTGTTTGCATGAAGGTCATGGCCGGGTCATGGTTGATGGGGATCGTGGTCATCGATCGGATGGTGCAGAGATCATCTGCAATTCCTGCCATGTGGGGTAAGAGTTCGCTGGTCCATGAGCCTGTCTGACCATGCTGGGCAAAGGAGTACTTACTATTAATAACAGGTAAAATCTTTCGATTGTTATTAAACCCTGTGAGCCGGCTCTGTTGTTCAACATGTTTGAAAATATCACTGCCGTGGTGCTGAGCGAGTGCTGGTTTATGATCAAAAAGATCGACCTGAGATGGGCCACCAGACTGGAAGAGATAGATAATGCGCTTGGCCCGAGCAGGGTGATGGGAGAATTTTCCAGCAGTTGTAGAGCCATCGGCAAGCAAACTGCCCAGAGCCATGTACCCGAGCCCTGCACCCACGGTGCGGAGGGCCTGACGACGGTTCATCTTCAACCAGAGGTTTTCAATTTCTTGATTCATAAGATAATCTATTTGCGGGTTATGGTCTCGCTGAGATTGAAAAGTGTGTGGCAGACATCAGTAAGCCCAGCCAGTTGAGCAGGTTTCATTGTCGTGCTGGATGCCGTACTTTCTCCAACGGATAGAGTGCGATTGGCAGATTTTGAATCTTTTCGGTAATGAGATATGCGCTGATTTTGCAGATCTGAAAGAAGCTGGAACTCTTTGTGGGAAGGCTTTCTTGACAGCACTCTTTCAAAAGCCGATTTAATCGGATCTGTTTCCCCGTGAACGAGAACGGCGAGCGTGCGGGCCGCTTCCCAATAGGTGAGGTCATGCAGAGTAACCAGAGCTTGAAGCGGAGTATTGGTGGATGCCCGTTCAACGGTGCATACATCCCGGCTTGGGGCATCAAAAGCAGACATCGATGGATGAAGAACGGCACGACGCCAGTAGGTGTAGAGGCTTTTGCGGTACAGATTATCCCCTTTGCTTTGCACATAAAATTCGCGGTGGGAAGGCGGGGCGTTCAGATCAGCCCAGACTCCATCCGGTTGGTAGGGCATCACACTTGGACCTCCCACTTTCTTGGTGAGTAACCCACTGGCGGCTAAGGCCTGGTCCCTGATCATTTCTGCCGGCAAGCGGAAGGTGGATGCACGCGAAAGGGAACGGTTTTCAGGATCCTCCAGTTCGGGGCGATAGGTTGAGGATTGTCCATAGGTCGCCGAAAGCACGATCTTTTTGATGGTTTGATGAAGATCCCACTTGTGGTTGATAAAATCTTTGGCCAACCAATCGAGAAGTTCCGGATGGCTTGGTAGTTCGCCCTGCAAACCGAAATTATCTGGGGTTTTTACCAATCCATAACCAAAGAACTGTTGCCATAACCGGTTGACCGAGACACGGGCAAACAGTGGGTTCTCCTTGGATACCAGCCAGTCGACCAGTCCTAACCGGTCCAATCTGTATCCGTCAAAGGATGGAAGTACGGCCGGGGTTCTTGGAGTTACCCGCTTGCCGGGCTGGTCATAGAGTCCCTCCATGAGAATACGGGTCTCTCTTTCTTCCTCTTTCATGATCATGGTAAGGGCATTGGGTGGAGTGATGCCCCAGATGGACGATGCAAAGCGGAAGCGTCCTAAAACATGTTTATCATGGGAAGAAAATTCCATGCTCGCTTCCAACCTTGGTCCCTTGGGAATATTTAATTCGGTCTCAAAATCGAAGCGGGCAATCTGGGTTTTATTGAGGCCTCCCTGCACTGCCCATCCAGTACTGGGGTCCCCGTCAATGCTTTGCTTCACATGAAACCCAAACTGATCAAAGGTGGCGGTAGCTTCCTTGATTTTCAAAGGCGTCCTGGAATTTTCTGAGACCAGGAAGATTTCAAGTTCATTGAGTACGAAATTCCCATTGGGAGCCCGGCCAACTGGTCCGTGCTTGGAGCCGTTAATGGGAAGAACTTCAAGCCTTAGGCTTCGAATCTTTTGTGACGAAAGCTCAAAGTGAACCACATAAGAATCAGATGAGGGTACCTCTCCTGTCGCTTTAATGGAGTGATTCTTTTGAATTTCAAGTGTTTGTTTTTCAGCAACTGCCTTGGTTGGTTTTAATTGCTTCCAGTTTGCATGGATGGGTTTTTTCTTGCCCGAATAAACTTCAAGATAAGGAGCTGA
Source organism: Opitutales bacterium (assembly GCA_029251885.1). Lineage (GTDB taxonomy): Bacteria > Verrucomicrobiota > Verrucomicrobiia > Opitutales > Seribacteraceae > Chordibacter. The sequence continues at coordinate 6,505 of JAQXCL010000028.1, forward strand.
AGCTTTTGTTGCCCGGGATTGTTCACCAGGGTTTCCTTTCTCGGCACTGGTGTTAAAGAAAGCAAACATGGAATAATAATCTTCCATGCTAAGCGGATCATACTTGTGATCGTGGCAACGGGTGCATTCCAGGGTTAACCCGAGAAACAAGGTTCCAAAGGTGGTGGTTTTATCATTTGCATAGATAACCCGGTACTCCTCGTCTATGGTTCCTCCCTCGAAGGTATATCCATGGTTTCGGTTAAAACCAGTTGCAATTAATTGATCCTGAGTAGGGTTGGGCAATAAATCCCCTGCCACCTGTTCACGAACAAATTGGTCATAGGGCATATTTTGAGAATAAGCCTGAATCACCCAGTCCCGCCAGGGCCACATGGTACGGGTGGTATCAAACTGAAAGCCATTGCTATCTGCATAACGGGCACCATCCAACCAGAGCAGTGCCATTCGTTCGGCATAATCTATGGTGGATAAGAGGTAATCAACTTCCGCTTCCCTGGCTTTGGGGGAGGGGTCCTGAAGAAATTTTTGGAGTCTATCTAATGAAGGGGGCAGTCCGGTGAGATCAAAGGATACCCGTCGTAACCAGGTTTCTGGATCCGCTGGCTTGGACGGTGAAATCGATTTTTGGATCAGGGAAGAAAGAACGAACTCGTCGATCTCATTTTGAGGCCAGGTGGAATCATTATTGGGAACCTTGGTTTCCTCAATGGGTTCAAAGGACCAGTGATTTTCCCATTTTGCACCTTGTTCAATCCATTGTTTAATAATGGATTTTTCCTGTTTGGTTAGGGAAAGGTGAGAGTCGGGTGGGGGCATAATTTCGTCTTCCTCTTTCGATTCGATCCGCCAGAAGATTTCACTCTCCTCAGGATCACCTGGGGTGATTGCACGATATCCCCCAAGGTCGGCAAAAGCACCCTCCTCCGTGTCCAATCTCAGATCGGCGGCCCGGTCTTCTGGATCTGGTCCGTGGCAGGCATAACATTTATCCGACAAAATAGGTCGGACATGATCATTGAAGCTAACTGAAAGGGGGTGCGATTCCTTGCCTGATGCCCCGACGACCGAAAGTCCTCCAAGAAGAGGCAACAACCACTGCAGTCTCATGCGATTAATTTTTTGACGGCGTGGTGTTGTTCTACTCCTGTAAGTCGAAAATCAAGCCCCTGAAAGCGAAAGGACAATTGGGTGTGATCAATTCCTAGGAGTTGGAGAATGGTGGCTTGCAGATCGTGAACATGGACTGGGTCCTCGGTCACATGAAAGCCAAGTTCATCGGTCTGTCCGAGAGTGATGCCAGGCTTTACTCCACCGCCAGCCATCCACATGGTAAAAGCTTGTGGGTGATGATCACGTCCGCCGCTGCGGTTGAGGGCAGCACTAGCCTCGACCATTGGAGTACGTCCAAATTCTCCTCCCCAGATGACCAGAGTGTCTTCGAGCATGCCACGTTGCTTGAGGTCCTGCACTAAGGCGGCACTTGCCTGGTCAATAGTTTTGGCGTTATTGGTAACATTTCCTTTCACATTGGAGTGTGCATCCCAACCCGCATGATATAGTTGAACAAATCGGGAGCCTCTTTCCACCAAACGACGGGCAAGCAGGCAGTTACTTGCAAAATTTGACCGTCCCTCTTTTACACCATAAAGGTCGAGTGTCTTTTTACTTTCCTTGGAGAAATCCATCAGTTCAGGAGCCCGTGCCTGCATGCGATACGCCATTTCATAGGCTTCAATTCTAGTATTGATTTCGGGATCCCCCATTCTCCTGAAATTACTGTTGTTAAGCTTGTTCAGTAGATCAAGGGTCTGCCGTTGTGCTGTGCGATCAATTCCTTTGGGGTTTGTGACATGTAAAATGGGATCTGAACCTTCACGGAAGGGGACGCCCTGGTGCTCGGAAGGTAGAAATCCCGATCCCCACATGGCGGTTCCGCCACTTAAGTTTCCACCACTTTGCATGACCACAAAGCCGGGCAAATCATTGGCTTCACTACCAATACCGTAACTGAGCCACGAGCCCATACTTGCACGCCCTGGTATTCCATTACCAGTGGTCATAAAAAGCTGGGCAGGAGCGTGATTAAAGTGTTCGGTGTGCATTGACTTGATGAAAGTCAGGTCGTCTGCAACTTTGCTTAAATAGGGAAGTCGATCGGAGATTTCGGCCCCAGATTGGCCATGCTTTGCGAATGGAAAGCAGGGGCCTAATACTGCTGCATCAGGTTGGATAAAAGCATAGCGTTGTCCTTTAATGACTGAAGGTGGGATGGGCTGCCCCTCGATTTCTTTTAATTTTGGCTTGTTGTCAAAAAGTTCGAGCTGACTGGGAGCTCCGGCCATAAATAGGTAAATGATCCGCTTGGCTTTTACCGGGAACCGCATGAAGCTTGGCTTGCCAGTTGCCCCAAAGGCGTCATTAGCAAGTAGGGAAGCCAAGGCAATCTTGCCAACGCCTAATCCACAATCTTGAAAGAAATGACGACGGGTACGGTGAAGAAGAGGATGTGTGTTCATGGTTTTGTTATGGCTTCATCGAGGTTCATAATAGCCCGGGCGAGGAGAACATTACCGGCCCACTCAGCATTGGCTTGTTTGTCATTGGCAACTTCCTGAGGATTGAGTTCGCCCTGCTTAAAACGGTTTAGTTGCTGGTCTAGGTAAGCCTGAAGGTTTTTCTGTTCTTCGGCTTTGGGAGGACGGGTAAGAAAGCGACGAAATAGGGTGCGAACCGGGTCTTTCTTTTTAATATGTACTTCTTTTCCTGCTGCTCTTGCCAACTCGAGGAACATTTCATCATTCAGTAGTGTAAGAGCCTGCAACGGGGTGTTGCTCCGATCCCGTCTGGCCAAACAGTTTTCCCCCGATGTGCCATCAAATGTCATATGTCCAGCAAAGGGAGCCGTGCGTTTGATAAAAGTGTAGAGTGATCGGCGATATCGATCTTCGCCTTGGGAGACATTCCATGCCTTACTGCCAAAGGCATGAGAAAGTACACTCTTAGGTTGTGGAGGGTAGACGCCCGGACCAAACATTTTTTTGGATAGTTTTCCACTTGCTAAGAGCATATGGTCTCGAATCAATTCCCCGGTTAGTCTAAAGCGTGGTCCTCGGGCTAATAGGCGATTTTGCGGATCCATTTCGAATAACTTTTCTGATGTTTCTGAACTTTGCCGGTAAGTGGAGCTGTTCACCAATAAACGGTGCAATTTTTTTAAAGACATTCCGTTTTTACGAAATTCAACGGCTAACCAATCAAGCAATTCAGGGTGGTCAGGAGATGCAGACTGGGTACCAAAATCACCGCTAGTTCGAATCAAACCGGCGCCAAATAGCGATCGCCAAGCACGGTTAACCACCACGCGGTCACCGATTGGATTTTCCTCACTGACTAACCAACGGGCAAATTCTAGTCGGTTTGTTGGTTCTTGATCAATGGAAAGTCCAAATACTTCAGGGATTCCCGCAGGCACTTTATGTTTTGGATTGGTGTATTCTCCACGGTGTCGAAGGTAAGTTGCCCTAGGGTTATCGGCGGGGCGCTCCTGCATAACTAATGATTTCGCACTTTTAGGCATTTTTCTTTTCAACCCGGCCAGTTCTGTTTTACCTGAGGAGGGTACTGAAATACTCTTCCATGGTGCGTCCCCGGGTTTTCCGATAACGGTGGACTTTATTCCATTACGTAACCCTTTTGTTTTCCATTGTTCATTGGACGGTTTTTCTTCGCTGAAAAGCCAACTTTCATCACTTGGAATATTTTGTTTTTTTCCTTTTGGCATAACCAAACTTAATTGTGCAATAAGAGCACCGGGGCCACCGTTGTTCTTGGCTTTGACTGCAATTGTATTGGTTCCCTTCGCGAGATTGGTCTTGAGATTTAGGGAGACTGGTTCGTTCCACAAAGTATTACTTGCCACTTTTATGCCATTGATAAAAAACTCGGATTCATCGTCGCAGGTAAAGGTGAGTTTTCCTGATTTGGGTGCTTCAGTAAGTTCAAAACTTTTTGTAAAATAAAGGGACTTAGCGGTTTGGGTATTTTCCCCGTCCCAAATCCAACGCGATGCAGCTCCAAATAATTGATTGTTTTCCTTCTGGTTAAGAAATATTTTCTCGAGAAATATTTGTTTAAGAAAATCATTTTCTTGCTGGGTCTTGTTGTCCTTGGCTATCAAGTCTTCGACCTTTGACCCTAAGTGCATGGGTTTGATTGGCTTGGTGGATGATGTTGCGGATATACGGAAGCGACCGAATGCGGCTACGAAATGTCTTTCAAAAAGCATTGATAACGAAAAGGACTCCCTGGCAGGAATTGGCTTGGACAGCGGAAGTATTAAATGGTGTTCCGTTCCGATGGCTCCCGAACCCCATCCCGAAGATCCATCGCCATCTAGGATATTTTCTACACCATGGCCACCATGACTAGATGGCTTGGTGAATTCTACATCTGATCCATTTAGCGATGCGGTAACTTCGCTGAGAAAAAAAGTACCACTGCGTCCCTCATAGTATGAACGACCCGGCCCTTTCCCCGGTAAGCGATCGTCCGGTAAGGCTTCAATACGAAGTGCAGTTATTGAGGAGTTCGAAGTATAATTTAAGTCGTAGACATCCCGTTTGGTAAAATCTCCAGATGAGAAAATGGAACCATCCTTCATAAGTTCAAGTTTGGGGAGGTTGGTATTCCATCCAGTCGGTTCCAGGATTTTCCAGTTTGTAGTACTTTTTTTCGTACGGGTTAGCCAGGAATTGAAGGAATTATCAAAGTCAGAATGTCGGGTAATGAGTTCTTTGACTTTCTGTGAAACCTGACTTTCGATTTCTAGAGTAAGTTTCTTTTGTTGTTCGGTGATGAGGAAGAGATCAGGTTCTTCAACATTATCGAGTAGAGCCATTATGCCAAAGTATTCATCATGGGTTATTGGATCGTATTTGTGGGTATGGCACTGAGCACATCCCGTAGTCAATCCCATCCAAACGGTACCAGTAGTGGCCACTCGATCCACGGCCGCATAAAAGCGGAATTCGAGAGGATCAATGCCTCCTTCCTCATTGAGTTGGGTGTTGCGATGAAAGCCGGTTGCGATTTTTTGATCTAATGTCGAGTTCGGTAGCATGTCACCTGCAAGCTGTTCGATGGTAAATTGATCGTAGGGCATATCATTGTTGAGGGCTCGAATCACCCAGTCTCTGTAGTGCCAAATTTCACGAGGCCTATCTTTCTCATACCCATTAGTATCGGCATAGCGTGCAAGATCGAGCCACTCGCGGGCCCATTTTTCTCCGTAGTGAGAAGATGTCATCAATTGATCGACCAATCTTTCGTATGCATCGACGCGGTTGTCTGTTACAAAGCGGTCCACTTGTTCGGGGGTAGGGGGTAGTCCAGTCAGGTCGAGGTAGATCCGTCTTGCTAGGGTGTAGCGGTCTGCCTCGGGAGAAGGTTCAAGCTCATGTCTCTCCAGGCTTTTAAGAATAAAGGCATCGATAGGATTATTTCCCCACTTCGCTGCATTGACGAGAGTGATGGATGCTTGAGGTGGATCAAAGGCCCAGTGTTTGGCGTATTCCGCACCCTCGGCAATCCATTGATCAAGCAGGTCTTTTTCCTCCTCGGTTAATGAGGCATGAGATTCGGGTGGTGGCATGATCTCATCTGGATCATCGGATCGAATACGGTAATGAAATTCACTGTCCTCAATCACTCCCGGTACGATGATATCATCTTCAAGGGCATTCCCCCTAATATCCAACCGTAGTTTTGCTTTACGGCCCTCTTCATCCGGTCCGTGGCAGGCGTAACACTTGCTGGCAAGCAGAGGGCGGATGTCCTGGTTGAAATCAACAGAAGCAACGCAAGTTAAATGAGAGCCTAAAAAGGCCAAAAACAAGAAAATGGCTTTCACAAATAATATAATGTCGCAAATGGTCGGTTTCTTACCACTTAAAACATTAAACAAAATACAAATTCTTATTCAGGTCACAAATTTACTCTTTTAGAATTTTGCTATCTTGCTCCTTAAAAGGTCAAAGGGCGACCATTCAAGTTCGCCCGCAATTCTTGTTATAAAGTTAATTTTTCAGTAATTCTTTGAATTGAATCACTTTTTCATTCCAGAGATTTTCGAGCTTACTTTTTAATTTTGGCATCTTCTTGGATAGGTCATTTGATTCGGCTCGATCTTTACTAAGGTCGTACAAGGCCCATGGGTCATTCTTGGCGGCAACAAGCTTGAGATTTCCTTGCCTGATCGCACGGTTGCCCGCGTGCATCCACCAAATAGATTCTCTCGGGATGGCGCGATCCTCCAAGAAGGATGAAACCAAACTTTTACCAGGAGCCTTGGGAATAGGTGCCCCTTTCCATGATTTTGGTTTTTTAATTCCGGCTAATTCCAGAATGGTAGGTACGATGTCGATCACATGCCCAGGTGAATGTCTTAATTCACCTTTGTTTTTTATACCATTTGGCCAATGAGCGATGAGAGGCGTGCTGATTCCTCCTTCGTGTACCCAGGTTTTATGCCTGCGGAAAGGAGTGTTGGATGCACTGGAAAACCCGGGGCCCAAGCAGAGGTAAGATTTAGCACTGCCCATTGGAGCTTCTGTGTCATGCCCGCCGCTTCGAATCATGATCTCTGCACTGGCTCCATTGTCGGAGGCAAAAAGGATGAGGGTGTTTTTGTAGGCTCCCATCTTTTTGAGTTGTTCGATAACGCGGCCCACTTCCTGATCGATCCGATCGATCATGGCTGCATGAATGGCCATTTTGGTAGCCTGGAATTGTTTCTGGGTGTCAGAAAGGCTTGCCCATGGCAGAGGACGGTTTATTTCACTGGGGCCTAAGTTTTCAATCGCTTGAGGAAAGGCATATGGTGGACCGACTTTAGGTTCGAGGGCGGATAGCGAAGTTTTGTGAAGACCGATTTTCTTTTGTTTGGCGAAGCGTTCTTGCCTGATTTTGTCCCAGCCAAATAAGTACCTGTCTTTATACTTGGCGATATCTTCGGCTTTAGCATGAAGGGGGAAATGGGGGGCGATAAAGGCAAGGTAATGGAAGAAGGGTTGATTATCGTAGTTTTGCTGATGATCCTTCAGGCACTCGATCGCATGGCTGGCGGTGGCAGTGGTTGAATAGTAACCCTTTTCTACCTTGGCAGGCTTAAAGGGTTTGTCATTGATGAGGTTTCCCCGTGACGAAAAGAAATTATTTTGTTCCGCTACATACCAGGAACGATCGAAACCACCCGCTAATACTTTGCCGTCAATGTGCCACTTTCCACTGTGATAATTACGGTAATCTGAAGATTTTAGAAGCTCAGGAAGAAGGGGTGCCCAGGTTGGGCGTATGCCATGTCCGCCGCCTCTAATGCCAGGCATGGCATCGCGATTAATTTGCTGGGCATAGTATCCGCTAAGGAGTGAGGAGCGGGTGGGCCAGCATCTGCCAGTGTTGTAAAACTGGGTATAACGCAATCCGTTGGCAGCAAGGTTGTCCAGGTTAGGCGTTTCAATCTCACTGCCATAACAGCCCAGGTCGGAATATCCCATGTCGTCGACCAGAATCATCAAGATGTTTGGTTTTTCTTTTCCGAAAACATTAAGAGAAAAAAAGAACAAGATGGTTTTTAAAATGGTTATTTTTCTCATGGTTGAGAATGAATGGATGAAGTTTAAAAAAAGTTGAGATTTTGAGAAAATTTTAATCCCAATTTTTTACTACCTTACGCTCCTTTACCGGCCACCAATTATCGATTTTTGCGACGAGTTTTGCCACTACATCCGGGTTTTGTTCGGCCAGGTTATTTTCTTCTTTTGGATCTTTCAGTAGGTTGAAAAGTTGAGGGCGTTTTTCTTCGCGTGGATGGGTAGTTTTATAGCGGTTAACCTCCCCGTCATAGGTTAGCAAAAGTTTCCAGTTTCCTTCAATGGTCCATCGGAAAAGGAGAGAGTCTTCAGGGTTTTCGATATCTGCAATATCATGTGCAAAGCTTTCTCCAAAGATTCCCTTTCTTTTGATGGGTTTTTCTGTTTTTAAATTTTCGAGAAGATTTAATCCAGGCAGAGCTTCTGGTGTTCGTGCCCTGGTCGCAGCTAGAACCGTGGGGAATAAATCGATGGATGAGACCACATCCTTACGCGTACCATTTTTCAGTTTTCCGTTTGGCCAGGAGAACATGATGGGCGTGCGAATACCTCCCTCGTATGGAGTTTGCTTGGAACGGGGTGCATAGGCAGATTTGTCGGTTCGGTTGATCCAACCATTGTCAGTCACATAGACAATGAGAGTGTCATCTCGCAGGTTTCTTTCTTCCAGAATGTCAATGAGTTGGCCACAAGTTTCATCAAACCAAGTACAGTTCGCATAGTACTTGGCAATAGGAAGGGGTAGGCCCATGTCGCGATAAGGCTTGAGCAGGCGTTCGGGTGGATTGTGTGGCGTGTGAGGAAGAAAGACTCCGTACCATAAGAAGAAGGGCTTTTTCTCCTCCATTGTATGGTCCACAAATTCTTCGATTGCTTGCAGTCCTTCCCGACCGATTTTTAGACCGTCGTCTCCATGGCGTCCACCTGATTTGGGAAAGCCACGGGTCATTCCATGTGTGAATCCACCATGTTTAAAATTCCCCTCCCACCATTTTCCGCTTTGATGGCTGAGGTAGCCCTTTTCACCAAGCAACTTGGGTAGGGTGTCAAACTTATCGAGGTAGGAAATAAGCTTGGCTCTCTTTTGGTTGTAGTTTTTACCGTCCTTGGGAGAATAGTTTTTCGGGGATGGATCATTTCCGGTTACACCGTGCTTGTGAGCGTACTGCCCATTGACCAGGGTGACGAGGGAAGGTCGGCAGAGAGCAGTGGGAACATACCCCCGTTCGAATAGTACGCTTTCGTTAGCGAGTTTATCCAAGTGAGGAGTTTTAATTTGCGGGTGTCCCATGAAACCGTAATCAGTCCAAGCCTGATCATCCGAAAGAATGTAAAGGACATTGGGAGATTTTTGAGCAGATAACCAAAGGGTTGAACCAAATATGAAGAGTAATTTAATGAGTTTTTTCATAGGGAACAGGATTCTATGAGGAGATGAGTTTTAAACTATTTGGCGAAGCGTTGATGATCCGATTTATTACCAGCAACTAAGTAGTCCTTCAAATCAAGAATATCTTCTTTGTCCAGGGTATTTAAAAGTTCGGAAAGCATCATGGAAATTGCTCATTCTTTTTCCATATCCCATATTTTTGCCTTCCTATTAATCACTTTATTGAACCACGGACCAAAGTTCGGATTTGGGAAGAGAGAAGGAACCCATAATTTTTTCTTCCATGTGTGTTCTAAGTTTTTTCAGTTCCTCTTCTTCATCGGGAGAAAATGCTTCCGTGGTAAACAGGGGCCATTTAGGTTGCCCCCAATAGGTCTTCTCGTAGTTAGCACCTTCGTGCTCGATTAATAGTAAGCTTGAAGTTTTGTTGCCCCGCGATTCTCCAAATAGTAAGTCAATCTTGACCGACTTTTTTCCCGCTTCAAACCATTGTCCTGAGGCAAAACCAGCACGCGCATTTAAGCAGGGGAATGATGGGTGATTGTTTCGAGGAATTTTTAATTCCGTGCGGAACGATGAGTCATATCTGGAGCCTTCAAATATAGGGTGTCCGTTAATGGCGACGAGAAGGTTGTTGTCTGCATATCCCCAAAACCTAAACCTTCCTTTTTTCGGTGCTTTTATCTTCCCTCGGTACCAGGCGATCCAACCATTGGCTTCACAATAGGGCACTAAGCCAGTTCTTTTTGGAAAGAGATCGTAGGTGCCAGCAATTCCGCGGAACCGAGTGAGCTGTCCTTCTTTTAGTCCATCCAAGCAAGTAAGGTCGGAAAAGTTGGACCTAACCAGTGGAAGGATTTGATTGGTTATCGGGCTGCTTTCGGGGTCTGGCTCATAAACATCTGTATCTTCTGGAAAACCAATGATCGAACCGAGGAGGGAACCTAACTTTGAGCCTTGGATGTCTTTTGCAATCTCAGGAACTCCACTTGGTCGATTGCTTTGGGGTGAGAAACTCCCATTTCGATCAAAGCTCGCCAGTCCACCCTCCGTCATTAGGTGCGATCCTTGTTTGTTTCTTGTACCAACCGCAATCTCACCATCCAAGACGAGGACACGGGAACCGAGGTTGCTTGCCTGCACTACAAAACTTGTGCCAAGGTCCACAAATTTTCGTTCCATTGTATCCACGACAAAGCCAATACCCTGAGGAGGGACGACCAATTTAATTTCCCCGTCGTTTAAAAATAGGCGATTATTGTCTATTACAGTCATCTCAAGGGGACCTTTCCCAATGAGGTGTACTCCACTTTCTTGAAAGGCGATTTCCACTAAGCCATCGGTAAATTCGAATTTTTCCCCTCTTTGAAATTTAAAGTTTTCCTTTACTGATTGGTCGGACCCCTCGTATTTTATAATCCAAGCGATCCCATTAGGCATTTGCTCTTTGGGGGGAATGACAAAAGCAGTTATCAAGGTTGCAGCCATCGCAAGCCATGCAAAACTTGGTTTTTTGAGATAGGAGAACCAAGACTTATTTTGTTTATTGTGTAGTTTGCGCAGGACGCTGTCCTCGAAGGAGACAGATGTATCATTTGAACTGTTTAAAATCTCTTCCAGTTTCAACCATCTGGGTTCGCCAGATTGAGCAGCCCGGATGAGTCCGGCCATTTCAATTTCATCGGCGACAGCAGTTCGCAGATTAGCGTCTTTAGACAGTCTGTGGAGTAACTCTTTTCTTCTTTTAGGGGAAATGTGAGTGGCACCATGCCAGGTAGATAGGATGTCCAGGTAATCGGCGTCGTTAGCGAAGTTCTTCATGATTGAGTGGTGGAAGTCGTTTGATTCATGCATTTACGCAGAGCGATGTGAGCACGGTGACGAAGTTGGTAAACCGCATTTTCCTTAAGTCTTAAATCTTTAGCGATAAGGGAAACCTTTTCCCCTTCCAAGCCTGAGCGAATAACTTTTCTCAAGTTGTCGGGAAGTTTTGAAATACAGTCTAGTAGTCTTGGTATTCTTGATTCATCAATCTCCTCATGAGAGACGCTGAGCTCAGTCTGAATCGATTCTGCGATATCATACCTGAATTTCTCCATCACTGTGGCCCGGTTGCCATATTTTCGCCAATGGTTGTTAAGTAAAAACTTAGCAATACTCATTAGCCAAGCCCGGAAGTTTGTACCTAATTCATAATCTTCTAGTTTCTCGTACGCTTTTACAAATGTGTCTTGTGCAAGATCCTCTGCGTCAACCAAATGGTAAACCCGTGCAGCGAGAAAGCCTCTAACCAGTAAGCCGTACTCGGAGACAATAAGACGATAAGCATCCTCGTTTCCGCTTAATACTGAGGAAACAATGGAATCTGGGTCAAAGCGTGGAGCATCGTTCTGCATGCAAATCCTATATGTTGTTTGAGGAGAGTTTCTTACATTAATATAAAGTGAATCAAGTTCCCTTGATCCATCTAATAATAAGACAACTGCTAGCTTTCCTTAATTAGTGCGGGAAAAACTTTCTTTAAATCCAAAGTGTCTTCCATTTGATTTTGTAGGTGGATCAGTCTGGGGAAAAGCTTTTCAGCTAACTGTTCGCCCTTTGGGGAACCGACAAGATCGTTCATTTCTAATGGGTCTTCAGTGAGGTCATAAATGCGATACGCTTTGGCTTTTGGGTATACAATCATTTTTTTGTTGTTCAGGGTGATTGACCTTTGTGCATCTAAGTATGCTCCGTAAATTTCTTTATGTTTTGAGGAAACTTTTCTTCCCTTTGCCAATGGTAGAAGGTTTTGAAATTCAACTTGTTTTGGTTTCTCGAAGTCGGCAATCGCTAAGGTGGTTGGCATGACATCCTGTAAATAAATGGGGTCGCGGATGACTCGGTCTTTGGGAATACCTGGCCCAGTTATTATAAAGGGCACTCTGGTGCTGTGCTCGTACAAGTTTTGTTTCCCAATTAGACCGTGATGACCGACTGAGAGTCCATGGTCTGCGGTAAAGAAGATGTAGGTATTATCGGCTTGCCCGGATTTTTTTAAAGCTTTGAGGATTCGTCCGATTTGATCATCCATATGGGTGACGATGGAGAAATATTCTTTTCGATGTACTTTTACTGCTTCTTTAGTTCTTGGATAAGGAACTAAGTTTTCATCACGAAGAGAAGGAGGGCAACTCATGGCCTGATTGTGAGGATAGGATGGGAGGAAGCTCTTGGGTACGCTTATTTTATCAAGTGGGTATTTATCCAAATATTTCTTGGGAGATTGCCTGGGGTCGTGTGGTGCATTGAAGGCAATGTAAGCAAAAAACGGCTCGGTGTGCTCTTTGGCTGATTGGATAAATTGGATGGCATCATCGGCGGTGACTTCACTCCAATGTTTCCCACCTTCCCAAAAACCACCGTGTTTTGGATCATAGGGGCTCCATGAATCCTCCCCATTTGCCTGGGGGCGTTGGTAAGCGGATGGAACCGTCTTGGGCATTCCGCCGCGCGGATTTTGCACGATATCGAAACACTCGTTTATTTTGGCAGGCAGATGCCATTTACCGGTGAAGTAAGTTTTATAACCAGCCGATTTCATATACTTCGCCCAGTATCTACCTTCCTTTTGTTCCTTGTTTGCGGTTTTATGAGTTTTCTTGGCCCGCCAAATAAAAGCTCCGGTGTTCAACATATGACGACTGGCCACGCAGACAGCTCCGCTCCACGAACCCATATTGTAAGCCCGGTCAAAGAAAGCTCCCTCTTTAGCCAGTCGGTCAAGGTTAGGAGTTTTTACCTCGGTTAAGCCAAGCATCCCGAGAGTTTCATAGCTTTGATCATCAGCAAAGAGAAACAAGATATTTGGCTTTTTGCTCTGGGTTCCCAGTGCAAAATGACAGCAGGCAATTACAAGAAAGATATTTAAAAGAGTAGGCATGACTCAATTATCTTCTGCTCTTGGTTTCTAGGTCAAGACTTGAGGGGGTGGAACTCCCATATAAATTGATGAGGATATATGGCTTTAATAAACGCTCAGTGCTTGAAGCCTCTGAAGGCGGGATTTGCTAACGAGTTTTATCCAATGCCCGGTGCTTAAGAAAACGGTTATGCAGATTGGCAAGAACCTCTGGATACTTTGAGGAAAGCTCATTTCTTTCAAATGGGTCTTTGTTTAGGTTGTACAAAGCCCAGTCAGATGGATTTCTGGGGATTTTTTTAGAGTAGCAGACGATCTTCCAACTGTCATGTCGGACGGCCCAGCGGCGGTTGCTCTGTACCCAGTAAAAGTCGCGCTCAAGAGCTTTAGCCCCGCTCAGGATGCTGGGGGATTGATCAAAACCATCCCAAGATAGCGAACCGGTTTTTTGGAATCCAACAACCTGAGCAACCGTAGGGAACCAGTCCACGATGTGCATGGGGTAATCGATTTGTTGAGGTTTTATTTTTTTGGGCCATACCGCAAAGCCTGGTACCTTGATGCCTCCTTCATAGACATCATGCTTTTGGCCTCTCATCGGAATGGGTTGATTGAAATCGGTAAGTTTGAGGTCGTCTGGGTAAGCGTTGCCCGGCCAATTGACCTGCGGGCCGTTGTCGGATGAAAAAAGAAGGAGGGTGTTTTCGTATAAATTGTGATCTTTAAGGGTGTCGATGACCCGACCGATGGCATGGTCCAGATGATGAAGGGCCGCCAGAAATAATCTTTTCTCTGGATCCTCTTCCTGCTGAATTTTCCCTAGGGAGTCATTAAACCAGGGAATATCATTCTCATTTTGCCATCGATTTGGGTTTCGCCGGTCCAATCGTGTCGGTTGATTATGAAATTTCCCCCGTTCATCCAAAGGGGTATGCACGGCGGTGTAAGGCAAATAGAGAAAGAAGGGGTTGTCTCTTTTTTGACGAATGAAACCAATGGCATCATCGGTGATTAAATCGGTTGTATGAACCCCGTTCTCACTGCCTTCAATTAATTCATGATTGCGATGCCAGGTCTGAAAGAGAGGGCCCTTGCGGTACCCGTGGTTGTAATTCCCCACCGCTCCTGAAAGACAACCATAGCTTTGATCAAATCCAAAATAGTTGGGCCCGTGATCGGGGGAACTACCCAGGTGCCATTTCCCGGATAGGCAGGTATCGTATCCTTGTGATTTGAGCATCGAAGCAATGGTCGGGGTGCCTTTAGGGAAGGCTGGCTTGGTGCTGGCAGATGTGGCATGCGGGCCGAACCGGCTTGGGTACCTGCCGGTCATCAGGGCCACCCGAGTTGGTGTGCACTGAGCCATGACATAGTGGTTGGTGAACAGAGCTCCGCTTCGGGCAAGCTTATCCATGTTTGGAGTATAGACCTTCGGGTTGTTGTAGCCTATGTCAGCCCATCCCTGGTCATCGGTCAGGATAATGATTACATTTGGGCTTTGGCCGTAGGTAATACTCACGGGTATAAACACCAGATTAAGCAGACTGAATAGAACCGATTGTATATTTATGACCATTTCAATCTGACTTTACATACGAGCAAGATGGACCCATCAGGCGATCAATTCATTGACCACATGGGAGTGATCCACTCCGGTCAATTTCCAGTCTAGTCCCTGGTGTTTTACAGTAAAGAATTGATGATTGATTCCTAGTAAGTGAAGCATGGTGGCGTGCATGTCGTGCACATGTACTTTATCTTTAACCGCGTGGTAGCCCAGGTCATCGGTCTCGCCGTATCCAAAGCCTCCCTTGGTTCCTCCTCCCGCCATCCACATGGAAAAGCCCTTTATGTGGTGATCGCGACCGATCTCACCCTTCCCTTGGTACATCGGGGTTCTACCAAATTCTCCACCCCAAACCACGAGGGTGTCATCGAGCATGCCCCTTTGTTTAAGATCCTGAATGAGTGCCCATGTTGGTTTGTCCGTAAGTCCGCAACAGGTGCCCATGTATTTTTCCAAACCGCCGTGGTGGTCCCAGCCCCGGTGGTAAAGATGAATGAAACGAACGCCTTTTTCAGCAAGCTTTCTTGCGAGCAGGCAATTTGATGCGTAGGAACCATCCCCGGGTGTGGCACCGTACATATCTAAAATATGCTGGGGCTCATTTGAAACATCCATCAGTTCAGGCACCGAGGTTTGCATTTTAAAAGCCATTTCATAGGCGGCTATTCGAGTATCGGTTTCCGGATCGTTGATTGCCTGGTTGCGGTGGCGGTCCAGGGCAGTGATTGCATCGACTAATTTTTTCTGGTGACTTGAACTGACGCCCTTTGGGTTTCGCACATAGTGAACCGGATCGCCCGTGGAATTAAACTCCACACCCTGAAATTTACTTGGAAGAAAACCGGCCGACCATTGGCGGGATGCGATGGGCTGGGGATTGCGCCCGCCCACACTGGTCATTACCACAAAACCCGGCAGATCCTCGGCTTCGCTTCCCAGTCCATAATTCATCCAAGAGCCCATGGATGGACGTCCGCTGATTGCAGTGCCCGTGTTCATGAAAGTATGAGCGGGGTCGTGGTTGATCTGTTCGGTGACCATGGAACGAATGATCGATATATCGTCGGCCATCTTTGCCGTCCATGGGAGGTAGTCACTGACATACTGCCCACCTTGACCGTACTTTTTGAATTTGGTAAGATGTCCCTGAACTTTTAGTTCTTTGCCCTGTAGTTGAGCGATTGGCTGTCCCTTGGTGAAAGACTCGGGCATTGGTTGCCCGTGGAGTTCATCAAGTTTGGGTTTGAAGTCGAAGGTTTCCAGGTGGGATGGGCCTCCAGCCATACAAAGAAAGATGACTCGTTTCGCTTTTGCCTTGGGTAAAAGGAAGCTAGGTTTACCGGAATCTTTTGCTATGAGTGAATTGAGGGCAGCACTACCCAGGCTAAGACCGGAACCGGCAAGAAAGGCTCTGCGGTTGATATGGTTGGCGGAGAATAGTGGATTCATCGTCTTAAATTGGTTTCAGCGAGATTAAGTACGGCCCGGGCAACCGGAGTCCAGTCATCCTCGGTACTTGGTTCTTGAGAGTCAAATAGTGCGGCCAGAGTTTTTTGTTCAAAGGCATCCGGAGGTCTTGAGAGAGCCTGACGGAAAGCATAGGTTAAGCGCTCCTCAATGCTGGAGCCTCCACTACTGACAATCTTTTTAGCAAAGGACTTAGCCGCTGCTAGAAAGGTTGGATCATTGAGTAGAACAAGGGCAGCTAGGGGAGTGTTGGACTGCGGGCGTTCTGCGGAACACTCTTCCCGACTCGGGGCATCGAATGCTTTAAGCATGGGGTGGAGAAATTGTCTTTGCCAATGTACATAGAGTCCACGGCGCCAAAGAGACTTTCCTTTGTCGGTCTGGTATTTTCTTGGGGGGAAGTTGAGGTGACGATAGTACCCGGCAGGTTGCATGGGTTTTACGCTGGGGCCTCCAATGGTGGGGACAAGTAATCCGCTAATCGCAAGAGTGTTGTCGCGTACGAACTCAGCGGGTAGGCGGCGGGCGATCTGATAGCTTTGATAGCCAGCTGGGGGCAGGGTGGCTTGCCGGTAGGTTCTACTAAATAGAATATCCTTGATGAAGACCTTGATATTCCACTTTTTTTCGACGAGCGAGAGAGCGAGCCGGTCGAGCAATTCAGGGTGTTCCGGCGGGGTCCCTTGTCCACCAAAGTCGGTCAGGTCAGGTGCGAGCCCTTTGCCGAAAAAGAGATGCCACAAACGGTTGGCGAGCACGCGGGCATTAAGCAAACCTATACCATTCTCGGGGTCTGTAAGCCAATTAGCGAGATCAAGTCGATTCAGACGCTTTTTTTCCGATTGAATCGTTCCGAGAAACTCAGGGACGGATGGTAATACAACCGGTCCGCTATCGTCCATCCAGTTCCCTCTTGGGAGAACCCGCATAGTGCGAGGTTTAACCGCCCGGGAAACCATGGTCCAGCGGCCCTCTTTCTTTATCTTTTCTCTTTGCTCGACCAATTGACGGTAGCGGTCGATGCTAGCTTGATCGGTAAGCTCAAGATATTTGGTTTCAAGTTCGGCGAGCTTCTTTTTCCATGGTGGCTTCTTATTGTTTTTTGCTTTTTTAAGTTGGCTAGTAAATTGTGTACGGTTGTGGTCGAGGGCGTTAATTCCCAAAACGATTTCTCGGGGTAGTGCCTTGGTAATTTCTTGGCTAAGACTATCAATTCTTGCCTGCTGCTCCTGGGTAAAAATCTGAATTTCAGGAGGTCGCTTGGTAGGTAAAGAATTTCCGTTAAAACCACGGTCGCCCAGATCGGAAAAGAAGGAAGCGAGGGCATAGTGATCCTTGATGGTGTAAGGGTCATACTTATGGTCATGGCATTGGGCACAGCCGACGGTCGCCCCCATCCATACTTCTGAAACATTGCGTACCCGGTCGGCGGCATAGATCGCGTCGTACTCCTTGATTTGCAGTCCTCCTTCATGGGTGGTCTGCAGGAGTCGGTTGTAGCCCGATGCCACTTTTTGTTGGATGGTGGATCCGGGCAGAAGGTCGCCAGCCAACTGCTCAAGGGTAAACTGATCAAAGGTCATGTTGTCATTAAAAGCTTGGATGACCCAGTCGCGGTAAGGCGATATATTGTGGGGTTGGTCACCGTGGTAACCGACGGTGTCCGCATAACGGACCAAGTCTAGCCAGTAAGTGGCGAGGCGTTCGCCGAAATGCGGAGAGTTGAGTAGGCCTTCGATTATTTTTGAGTAGGCTTTTTCAGAGGGGTTGGATTCAAAGGACTGCACTACTTGAGGTGAAGGAGGAAGGCCGGTGAGATCGAAGTGTAAACGGCGGACAAGGGTCACAGGGTCTGCATCCTTGGCAGGGAGTAAGTTTGTTTTTTCAATATTAGTGAGGGCGAACTGGTCAATCCAGTGACTCGACCATCCCTTGTTCTTTACTTTGGGTGTGGGGTGGTCGACAGGTGGGGCATAGGCCCAGTGGTCCGCCCAAACTGCACCTTCCTGAATCCATTGTTCGAGAATGTCTTTTTCTTCTTGAGTAAGGGGTTTACCAATTTCCGGGGGTGGCATTAGTTCATCTTCATCTTCTGAATGAACACGATAAATCATCTCACTGTCCTCGGGACTGCCGGCTACAATCGCCATCAGTTCATCATTCTTCGCCTCCGATTCTATGTCGAGGCGTAGATCTGCTTTGCGTCCCTCTTCGTCAGGACCGTGGCAGGCAAAACATTTATCGGAGAGGATGGGGCGGACATCCCGATTAAAATCCAGGGCACCCTGGCTGAAGGAAGCCAGAAAAAGAAGGAGAATGTGGAGGTAGGTACGCATGTAAACTTACATGTGTAAAGCTAGCGAGATGAGATAATCACTCCAAGTAGAAATTTTAAAAATGGACTAAATCTGTGGAGGTAGGACCGGGGGAACTGGCTAGCGGAATGAGAGGGAAGAAAGGTTCATTATCCCGCTCTGAATACCCGGTTTATCGAAACAAACATACAGGTCATGTCTGCCTGAGGTTGGACTAATGATGATGGGTTGCTCGACATACTCGGACCAACTACCATTCGGGGTTACCTCGACTTTACCAATCAGTTGGCCATCCCTTGAACCAAGCCGAAGCTGGATTCCTCCTCCGGTTCCGGCACTGGCGACATAGGCTATTATCTGACGAACACCAGTGAGGTTAATCCCTTGGTAGCAAAGATAGGATCCATGCCCGATGTGACCGACCATTTTCTCGGAAAGTTTCAGACCCTGATGGGCATCTGCCAAAATACCTGGTATGTCTCTTGTTCTTAGTTGGATGAGTTGGGACCCCCTGAGTGGAGCAACAGGCAGGGCACCGCCATCCATATAACTTGCTTCAAGAAGCAGAAGGGATTGGTTGGCTTTTTTAGCATCCTTTGGCTTTTGAACGATGAGAGTTCCAGAATTTCCCCGTTGTACAGTATCCTCTTCCTGACCCAGGGCAAAAATCCAATCAACCATTTCGCGGGCAACTTTGATACTGTGCTGAGGGTGGGGCATCATCGGGATTTGCCCCCATACACCCGATGAACCGTTGACTATTCTTTTCGCGGCTTCGTTTCTTGCTTTTTTAACGCCTTGGTATTTTTGAGAAATTGCGGAAAAAGAGGGCCCAACCAGTTGCTGGTCCACGGAGTGACAATTAAAACAATCACTTGCCTTCATGGAACCAAGCCCCGGATGAATTTCCCCTTGCAAGCTCTTCGGTTGTTGCCCAGATGGACCAAACACCATCTTGTGAGCGAGTTTTATACGGTTGGAGTCGATCGATGCATCCTCTTCATCGGATACATTCACCTGCCAGTGAATTGGTTGTCCAAATTCGAAAAAGTCCCCGTTTTGTGGAGAGACGATCTTGACAGAAGGCGGGCCATTGCCAACGGATACAGGGAGCGTGGCCTCTGCACTTGCTCCTACTGCATCTCTCACGGTGAGGGAGATTTTCAGGTTTCCGAAATCCTTCAGGGTCAGGGTGGGGTTTGGAGAGGTGGAGAGAATGGAGTCATCGCCCGGTATCTTCCGCCATTCATAGCTCACGGTATCGTCCTTGTCCGGATCTTCGGTTCCCTTGCTCGAGAGACGAATCGTCAGTGGGGCTTTTCCCGCTGTTTGGTCGGCGGAGATTTTGGCTACAGGCGGACGGTTTCCTCGAATATAATCAATGCGAACAAGTTTGGCGTTTTCGTTCTTCCCCCAGGTGGTTCCATACTCAATCAAGTAGAGGGCTCCATCCGGACCCAATGTCATATCGATGGGGCGGATGAATGGATAGTCCGGCATGAAGGGTTCGAGTTTAACCAGTTTTTCATCCTCATCGAGCCGGGCAGCAAAGACCCAGTTACGTGTCCACTCGTAAATAAAGAGACAATTGTCAAAATGGGAATGGAGTTGGTTGGAGCTCTTCAATTCAGGGTCGTAATGGAAGACAGGACCGGCACAGGCGGTTCGTCCTCCACCGCGAAGAATACTGAACTCGGGAGTTCCCCGAGTCCGGTACCAGATGAAAGCAGGATTTGCAGGTGGTAAAGTTATGGGTTTTTCGACAAAGCTGGATCGGTTGACTGGGGCTTGCGGATTTTGTGGAGGGTGAAGTTCGGAGGTATTAAAGTCCCGCATAGGATAGGCAAAATTATTGCCCACAAAATAGGGCCAGCCAAAATTGCCAGCCTGTTTTACCTGATTGATCTCATCGTGGCCGGCAGGGCCTCGTTCCCCCTCGAGGTAGGCATCGGGTCCGACATCACCAAAATAAAGGGTGCCGGTTTTTTGGTTGAGATTGATTCTCCAGGGATTCCTGCATCCCATCACATAAACCTCGGGCAATCCTGTGGTGCCATCTTTGGGAAAAAGGTTACCTGCGGGAACTTCGTACCCTCCATCATCCATGGGGCGAATGCGCAAAACCTTACCGTTGTAACTAAATGGGTTAGACGAGGATTTTTCAGCACTAAGACGATGCTGCCCAGGCCGATCATCAATGGGAGCATAGCCTTTTGAGTCCCCGCCAGGGCTGGTGTCATCTCCAGTGGAAATGTATAGGCATCCGTCGGGGCCAAATTCAAGAGAGCCAGCATGATGGGAACCTTTTCCAAAAGGTTCATGGAACTCGATCAATCTTTTCTCGCTTCCCTCAATGATCTTGTTTTTTTGAAGAGTGAAGCGTGATGTTCTTTGAGAGGTTAGGCCGATTGGAGAATATTGTAAATACACCCAATTATTTTTTAAAAAGTTGGGATCAAGAGCTAGTCCGATCAACCCAACTTCACCCCTGCGCGCAACCTCAAATTTATGAATGAGGGAAACGGATTCATCCTTGGGGTTAAGAACGCGAAACTGACCGTTGAGTTCGATAAAGAAAATTCGCCCATCGGCAGCAACTGCCAATTCCATTGGTTGATCGAGCTTATCAAGCAACGTAACTGGTGTTAGACGGCCCGAATCATATGTCTCAGCATAGACTGTGGACAGGTGAACCATAGCGAGAATGTAAAAGAACATGCGTTGTAACATCATTATATTAAACCCGACGCTCTATTCATTCACAATTATTTAAGAACAAAAATTGCGTAAATAATCTTTTGATTTGCGACACTTTATTAGCGGGTAATCAATTTAAAAATCATTTAATCAAATAATATTTACAAATTTGTTTGCATATGTGTGGAACGGTTTTTGAAGGTATTAATCACAACCATAGTATCCAATAATTCAGACCAAAAATTAAATGCCACATTCCAACCTCCTTACCGTACAGCAACATATTTTACGCGAACAGCTTCGTTTTTCAGGAGCCTCGGGGGAATTTTCCTTTTTGCTTTCCGGTATTACCTTAGCAACTAAAATTATCCAAGCTAAAGTAAGGAGTGCCGGTCTTGTTGATGTTCTGGGTGAACATGGCGAGGTGAATGTACAGGGAGAAATTCAACAAAAGTTGGATGTGATTGCCAATGAAGCCATTGTTCAAGCTCTGACGAGTCGTGCGAGTGTCGGGGTTTTGGCCTCGGAGGAAAATGAAGAGCCAATGATTGTTCACAAGGGGAATAAAGAGGCAAAGTATGCGGTTGTTTTCGACCCATTGGATGGTTCTTCCAATATTGATGTTAATGTAAGCGTGGGCACTACCTTCTCGATTCTTCGTAGGCCAGATGATGCCGCTGCTGATAATCCTGAAGCGTGGGTACTACAACCCGGTACTGAGCAGGTTGCTGCAGGATATGTGGTTTATGGGTCTTCGACTATTTTGGTTTACAGTGTCGGTCATGGGGTGCACGGATTTACCTTAGATCCTGCAATTGGTGCTTATGTTTTGAGCCATCCAAACATGACAATGCCTGAGCGGGGAAAATACTATTCGGTAAACGAGGCCAATGCGGATAGTTTTCCTGATAAATACAAAAAATACCTTTCGGGGCTTAGGAATGGAGAGTACGGTTTAAATTATTCCTCCCGTTATATCGGTTCGATGGTGGCCGATTTTCACCGGACTTTGCTTAAAGGTGGAGTGTTTTTATATCCTCCCACCAAGGACAATGCCGAGGGTAAATTACGACTTCTTTACGAAGCCAACCCGGTGGCCTTTCTTGCGGAACAGGCAGGTGGAGTGGCTACTGATGGCAAAACCCGCATGCTTGAGGTCAACCCGACGAGCATACATCAGCGGGTGCCATTAGTTGTTGGCAGTAAGGCGGAGATGGAAGATTTTGCCGCTTTGGAAGAATAAGTGCTAAGTTTTTAGAGAATCTCTAAGAGTTCACACTCAAAAATTAGTGTATCCCCGGGTTTGATTTTACCGCCGGGTCGAGGGTTGTCTCCATAGCCAAGCTCACTTGGTATGTAGATTCTAATTTTACCACCTACTTGGGTTTTGGTGAGACCACCAGAAAAGCCTTTAATCACTCCATTCATGGGAAAGCTAGCAGGTTCTCCCCGATCAACCGAACTGTCGAATACAGTACCGTCCGTCAGAGTGCCGTGGTAATGCAGACGCACGGTATCCTCCATTGTGGGTGTGGCACCTTTACCTGGTTTGAGGATTTCATAGTAAAAGCCGGTAGGATCTTTCTTAACTCCTTCTTGAGAGGCAAGCAGAGCAAAGAATTCTTTAGCTTTTTCTTTGTTAATGAGAGCATCTTTGGCCTGTTCTGCTTGAGCGGCTTGTCGAACGGTCTGCATCTTTTCCATCATGATTGCTTGAACCTTGGGCTGAAGGGCTTGTACCTCGGCAGGAATTTTTTCAGTCGAAAATCCTTTTTTCAACCCAATGAGAATCGCTTCGATCTGAAGATTTTCAAAGCCCATTTTATGGAGGCCAGATCCATGGGCAATCATCATACCAATGGCTTCGTAGGTTGCCTGGTCAGGCAGCCCTTTAGCTTTTTCCTCGGCACTAAGGCAAAAGCATGAGTACCCCGAGAGCAAAATAACGGCAAGCAGACGAGCGGCCGATCGAGTGATTAAGATATTGGTCATCGCCCAACGCTCCCATCTTCGTGTTTTTAGTCAACCCAGAACCCCTCCTGTAAAATAAAAAAAGATTCTTTGGGTTTCTTGATTGGACAAATCTCAGCTCATTGTACAAAAGAGATTCCTTTAACGAACTGAATATGCGAATCAATTCCTCCCTCCCGTTGTTTCTTATAACGCTGTGCACAATTTGCACATCTATCTTTGCTCAAAGTCTTGTTTACAAAGGGGGCAATGGTCCTGGGCAGGGCAAACACTTAGTCTTGGTGGCGAGCGATCACGAGTACCGTGCTGAGGAAACCATACCCGCACTTGCGAGAATTCTCTCAGTTCACGGTGGGTTTGATTGTACAGTCTTGTTTGGGGTTACTGATCAGGGAGAAATCCAAGCTGGGATATCGAATATTCCCGGTTTGGAAGTTTTACAAAAAGCAGACGGGTTGGTCTTCTTTGCACGTTTCCTTGCTTTGCCCCCCGAACAGATGAAGCACCTTGACGAGTATTTTGGCCGGGCTGGACCAGTGGTTGGTTTACGTACATCCACCCATGCGTTCAAATACGACAAGAACAAGGTGAATGATCCCTATGCCAAATATGATTTTCGTTTTGCAGGCACCGACTTTAAGGGAGGTTTTGGTGAGCAAATTCTGGGTCAGTCCTGGGTGGGGCATTACGGACAGAATCACCGCCAAAGCACACGCATCGATTTGGTGCCCGAAAAAAGGAATCATCCAATTTTAAGAGGCGTCAATAAGGTGCATGTCATGGCAGGTGGTTACAACGCAGAAGCCCAACCAGACTGGAATATTCTAACCATGGCCCAACCTCTGATGTCGATGGAACCGAATGGGGAAAATGATCCACAGAAACCACCTATGGCAAGCGAGTGGACCCGTGCTTACACCGCAAAGAACGGAAAGCAGGGCAGGGTGTTTACATCTCTGTATGGAGCGTCAATGGATCTAGTAAATCCGGGCTACAGGAGATTGATCTTAAACGGTATCTATTGGACGGTTGGCTTGGAGGACAAGATAAAGCCTGATTCAAAAATCGAATTTGTCGGGTCATTTAATCCCAGCAAATTTCAGGTTAGGGGAGAAGTAAAGGGGGTAAAGCCTTCGATGTATGCTGATTTAACTGGGCCGATTCCGGCCGATCCGAAGGCTGTTGTTCAAAAGGTAGAGTCTGTCACTGCGAAAAACCAGAATGTGCGAAAGGGGGCACGATTTCTGCGGGTTGAAATACCGAAAGACAATAAAATACTAACCTTAAACGAAGTTGAAATTATAAGTGGAGGTAAAAATGTCGCCCCTAAGGGTAAGGCCACCCAATCGAGTACGGGTGCAGGTGGCGTCGCATCGCGAGCCATTGATGGTAATAAAGACCCAGATTATAACAAAGGTGGGCAAACCCACACCGATGGATTTGGTTCTGTTAATCCTTGGTGGGAAATTGATCTAGGTAAGGAATATAAAGTCGATGAGGTAGAAGTTTGGAACAGGAAGGGCTTTGAATCGAGATTGGATGGATTTACCATCCAATTATTGGATGCCAATCGGAAACAAATTTATAAAAGCGGAAAAACCAAGGGTGCCCAGCGAATCAAGTTTACTCTGAGGTTTAGGACTGTAATCGAATTTTTCCTCTATGACGGAAAACCAGAGCCAGTTGCTTACAAGCCCGTGCCATACCAAGTCAATGTACCTGCTGATTACAAAGATATTCTTCCGTTTGCTTTTAAGAAAGGAGACAAGATTGCCATACTTGGAAATGGGTTAGCTGACAGGATGCAACATGATGGGTGGACTGAGGCACTGCTGCAAAGCGAGCTTAAAGATAAAGAAGTGAACTTCCGTAATATGAGTCTATCCGGTGACCGACCTAATAGCTATCCCCGTAGTAAGGGGTTCATGGAAATGAATGATTACCTTCGCCATGTAAAAGCGGATGCGGTCTTTGCCATGTTTGGTTATAATGAATCTTTTGAGGGCGAAAAAGGTGCGAGCCGATACAAACAGGAACTGATTAAATTTGTTAAAAACATTCGTGGTTCAAAAGCAAATGGAGAGAACTTTCCTCGGATCATTTTGTTCAGCCCGATCGCCTTTCAGGATTTAAAGGACCGAAACCTTCCTCGTGGAAAACTTCAAAACAGGAATCTCGCACTCTATACAAAAATCACCGAGGACGCCGCCAAAGTTACTGGAGTTGAATTTGTTGATCTTTACAATCCAACCCTGTCGCTTTTCCAAAAGACTACTCAACCACTAACGATTAACGGGGCTCACTTGAATGAGGAGGGTAACCGATTGCTTGCAGAGATTATCGCTAAGGCACTGCTTAAAAAAGAGGTGAATGCAAAAGCTTCCTTGGAAACTCTTCGCCAAGCTGTGATTGATAAAAACTGGCATTGGTTTAATCGCTATCGTGCGACTGATGGCAACGACATTTGGGGGGGGCGCTCTAAGTTACGTTTTGTGGATGATCAAGCCAACTCAGTAGTTTTACAGCATGAACTCAAGATGCTTGATATGATGACTGCCAATCGAGATCAGCACATTTGGAGGATGACAAAAGGTATAACGAGCAAGGTGGATGACTCCAGTGTGCCTGCACCCGTAAAGGTCATTTCCAATGTGGGTGGTGGAAGTATCAGTTCGAGTGCCATCAAGGAGGGTTCCACCAAATACCTGAGCCCGGCGGAAAGCTTGAAGCGGTTAACGGTGAGGGATGATTTTGAAGTTAATCTATTTGCTGATGAACAGCAGTTTCCTGAACTCATCAATCCTGTGCAAATGCAAGTCGACGCCAAGGGGCGGCTTTGGGCCGCGGTCTGGCCCACTTATCCGATGTGGGAACCCATGAAACCGATGAACGATGCCTTGGTTATTTTGCCTGATGACAACAAGGATGGCAAAGCCGACCGGGTCATTGAGTTTGCCAAAGTTCACAACCCGGTAGGTTTCGAGTTTTGGAACGGAGGAGTATTGGTTACTTCTGGTCCTGATCTACTTTTCTTAAAAGACACGGATGGAGATGATAAAGCGGATGTGCGGTATGTTATTTTGCAGGGTCTAGGTACTTCGGATACACATCACGCAGCAAATAACTTAATTTATGGCCCTGATGGTGGAATTTATTGGCAAAGCGGTGTCTTTCTTCAGCACAACCATGAACATCCTTGGGGGCCAAGTCTTAAGACTACTGCCTCCGCGATGTACCGTTTTGATCCACGCCGGCACACCATTGCCTTTCATGGCAGCAATAGCCCCAACCCCCATGGGATTGCCTTTGACTACTGGGGGTATCATTACGCGACGGATGGAACGGGAGGGCGTGCCTTTCAGGTATACCCGGATGGGAATTCCTGGAAAATGCGCCAATTACTTGCCAAGGAAGTGCGCCCAGTACCCGCATGTGAGGTTGTTTCGAGTGATAATTTTCCTGACTCCATGCAGGGCGATTTCCTCATCTGCAACACCATTGGTTTCCTCGGGGTAAAACAATACAAACTTAACCGGGATGGTGATTTTACCAAGACGAGCGGGAGCGGAAGGTGGGAGAATGGTGCCAAAGTTTCCAGCCAATCTAAATTTGGCGAGGTCTGGGGAACTCCTAATGGTCAGAAGCTTTCTGTTATAAAAGATTTATCTGATGGTTCAAAAGTGGAGGAGGAATCCGTTGGCTTTATGCTTAGCGGGGATAAGAACTTCCGCCCGACCGATGCGATTTTTGGAGAAGACGGAGCTCTTTATGTATCCGACTGGCAGAACGTCATCATCGGACATATGCAACACAATGTCAGGGATCCAAACCGGGATGAAAAGCATGGGCGGATTTACCGTTTTACTAACAAAAAGAAGCCTCTGCAAAAAGCGGTTAAAATCGATGGGGAGTCCATAGAGAAGCTTCTTGCCAATTTAATGCACCCGGTGGATAGCGTGCGCCATCGCACCCGGGTGGAGTTGAGCGAGCGTGATTCCTCCGAGGTAATCAAAGCGACCCAGGAATGGATGAAGCAATTTGACCCGAACAAAAAGGAGGATGCCCACCACTTGCTCGAAGCTCTTTGGTTGCATCAGCAGCACAATTTCCGAAACGGACGCTTGCTCAATCAACTGCTCAAGTCTCCCCATCCGCATGCCCGGATGGCGGCTCTAACCGTGCAGCACCATTGGTACAATGCCAATCCCACCAAAGGGGTTGAAGAGATTGAGGAAGAGCATATCGAAGAGATGGCTCAGTCTGGAGTTCTTTCCGATACCCCCGAACTAACCACCGTTCGTATCGGAACCATTCCAGAGAAAATGAAGTACGACCTCGCCGAATTTACGGTTCAAGCCGGCAAGGCGGTCAAGTTGATCTTCGCCAATCCTGACTTCATGCCCCACAACCTGGTGATGGTCAATCCGGGCAAGGCGGATGAGGTCGGCAAGGCCGCGATTAATTTGGGAGCCGGTGGGTTCGATGTCGCCTTTGTGCCGCAGAGCAAGGAAATCCTCTGGGCGAGCAAACTCATTGACCACAAACAGGAGGAGATTATCGAATTTAAGGCACCAACCCAGCCTGGGGATTACCAATATGTATGCACCTTTCCTGGTCATCACTTTGTGATGCGTGGTTTGATGAAGGTTCGCTAATTTTTTATCCAAGTCTCTGGATCCGAAATTTTCATTTAGAAGAGTTCAACTTAGAACATTTGAAATTCCGAAGTTTTTGCTCCGATTGTTTCCTGTTATCGAGAAAAGGTTGAATAGTTGCTCTGCTCGCTTGAGCTTTTCTTTTATGGGAATTTCTTTAAGTTGTCGGGAATGAGTGAACTTGAAGATTTTAAGGCCCGTGTAGCCCAACCGGCTCTGGCAAAAAAATTAAACCTTTGGGCATGGATCATTTCGGCAGCCGTTTTAGGGCTGGTGGTCATGATGCAAAGGATAAAAATCCCGCTACCTGGTGGGGTTGATTTATCTTACCTGCCTGGTTTCCATGCTTTGCTCAATGCTTTAGCTGCAGTCTTTCTTGTCTTAGCGATTCGGGCTATTAAAAATGGAAAAGCGATTCTGCATCGCAAAATGATTTATGCCGCCTTTGTCTGTTCTTTTGTCTTTCTTCTATCTTATGTGGTTTATCATATAACCACCCCGGCAACTCTGTTTGGTGACGCGAATCAGGATGGATTATTGAGTGATGCCGAGCGTGAGTTAGTTGGTGGGTCTCGATCGGTCTATTTATTCATTTTGATTTCTCATATCGGATTAGCGGCATTAAGTTTCCCTTTTATATTACTTACTTTTGTCCAAGCTTTTACCAACCAGTTTGATAAGCATCGAAAATTAGCAAAGCGAGTCTTCCCCGTCTGGCTCTATGTCGCAGTCACCGGTCCGGTCGTCTTCTTGTTCCTACAACCCTATTATTGAT
>JAQXCL010000034.1 GCA_029251885.1 Opitutales bacterium
GTAAAATCTATCCTAGATATCGGTGGAATGAAAGTACAGCTTGGAGGAGGTATGAGAAATAATGAGGCGATCTCCCAGGCACTAGCACTCGGTTTGGATCGTGTCATACTGGGAACCGCGGCTTGCGAAGACCCAGAATGGACCGGGCGTTTAATTGGAGAGTATGGACCAGATCGAATAGTTATAGGAATTGACGCCAGAAATGGTTGGGTAACAACTAAAGGCTGGGTTGAAACAACGGAGAAATCAGCTGTAGATTTTGCCATGGAAATGGAAGATCTTGGCGCTCGCTGGATCATTCATACAGATGTCGCGACAGACGGAGCAATGAAAGGTCCAAATTTTGCAGCTCAATTAAATATGCTCAAAGCCGCACCCCGTTGTAAAATTATTGCATCTGGTGGCGTATCCAAAGAGCAAGATGTCTTAGATCTTCAAAAATTAGCCAACGAACACAATAATTTAGAAGGTGTCATTATTGGCAAAGCCTTGTATGAAAATACTGTTAATCTAGAAAATTTAATGTAAGGCGGGCACAACATTTTGGACCCCTAAATTTTCTTGCCATTAGCGGTGCCCATTCCTTTGATATTTATAAATCCCAAAAACTCATTCTTACCATGACAAAGCTCACATTTGATGTAGATTTTACCAAAGACCCCAAAGAAATTCTCCAAGAGATTCAAGAACGTGCAAAAGCAGAAGTCGCCAAACGCGAATCAAAAATCAAATCGGCTGCCTTTCTTTCCAATCTTCATGAAAAGGTAAACCAAGAAATTGGAACCGATTTCAAAACCGTTAATGATTTAATTCGGGCTCTTACAGCTTATGCAAACCCGAAACTTCGCGATAAGATAAGCTCTACCTCTCCGAGTGGAAGGAGGGTCACGATTAGCATGAGCCCGGAATTATTTGAAGAGATCAAATCTAAGCTTGCTCAACCCAATTCTAATAAGGCCGCTATCGCTCGTGAGACTGGTGCCAGCGTAGTTCAGGTTAGAAAAGTAGCTAACGGTGGTTTTGACGCTAAATTTGCCTCTTCCAGAGATGTTAAGGCGATTAAGTCAGTCAAGAGTGATCCAACCCCAAAAGTTCAACACGAAGCCCCTGTACCCGAGCCTAGTTCAACTACCCCACCGTCTGATGATGCCCCTATTCTTGCACCACCAGCACCGACTTTAGATCTGCCTCAAACGCCTTTGGTTCCCGAGCCTACTATTGAAGTTGAAGTTGAGCATAAAGATAGCGCTACCGAGCTCCCCCCCTTTTTGCCACCTTCCATAGATGAAGGGATATTGGATCAACCTACTCTTCTTGCTCCACCACCAGCCCCTTCCTTAGACCTACCTTCAACTCCTTTAATTCCTGAACCTATATCCCCCCCCGAAGCTGCTGACGATACAGAACAGGAAAGTCCTACTTCTTTATTGCCTCCGATTGCACCTCCATCAATTGGAGAAGATATCGCGGAAGTAACTGTACCACCTGCACCTCCATCCTTAGATTTGCCTCCAGCCACTTCGATCCCTGAACCTGCTGAAAGTATCGAAAATGAGCAATCTTTACCAGAACTGCCGACAATTGCTCCGCCTTCCTTGGGAGAGGAGATTCCTGACACACCTACTCCCCTTGCCCCACCTCCTGCTCCTTCACTTGATTTACCTACAGTTCCTTCGATCCCGGAGTACGCAGATAGTCTCGAACAGGAAGAGCCTACACCACAATTACCCCCGATCGCTCCACCTTCAATGGGCGAGGGAACTCCTGATATATCTGCCCCCCTTGCCCCACCTCCTGCTCCTTCACTTGACCTACCTACAGTTCCTTCGATCCCGGAGCACGCAGATAGTCTCGAACAGGAAGAGCCTACAGCACAATTACCCCCAATCGCGCCACCTTCAATGGGCGAGGAAACTCCTGATATACCTGCTCCCCTTGCCCCACCTCCTGCTCCTTCACTTGATCTTCCACCAACTCCTCCAAGTCCCACGGCACCAGAATCAGGTGTAACAGATTCACCAAGTCCAATAAATACTCCCGCTCTGCAAAAACCTTCGTTATCCCTCAAAGCAAAAGGGACAAAGTTTGGAATTGGTGCAAAAAAAGGAAAACCTACCCTGTCCTTAAAACCAGGTAAGAAAAAACTAGGTGGCCTTAAAATTACTCGGCCTCCGATGAAGCCACCCTCCGCATAATTCCTTTATTTGGAATGGATTGAACTTGTCCACGCTTAGATTTTCTATCATTGTAGTAAGCTTTGGGGCCGTAGCTCAGTTGGCAGAGCGCCACAATGGCATTGTGGAGGTCGTCGGTTCGATCCCGATCGGCTCCACCATACAGCTTTAATCAGTATTAATTTAGACATTCTTTTATGACAGAAGTTTGGGTTACCGGTTTAGGCTTTGTTACAAGTATTGGTTGTGACTTGGATAAAGTAGAGGATAGCTTGCTTAATCTTAGGCATGGAATTTCTTGCCCTAATATGCTCCAAGTTCCCGAATCACCTGTGAAGGTTGCTGGTACCATCGATGAATTTGAACTTGATTCTTCAGATCCTGAGGATTGGAAATTCCCCAGTGAATATAAAGTTCCCCGTTCTCTTATAAGAAGCTTCTCCCCACACGTTCTCTATGCTTGGTGCTCCTTGCAACAGGCGATTAAAGATGCAAATATTGATTCGCAAGACCTGCAGGACCCAGAATCTGGCATTTACACTGCATCGGGTGGATCCATGCGATCGATTCACAAACACTTTGAAAAAATGGATCGTAATGGCGTTATGGCATGTAATCCACTTGCTATTGTCTCTTCAATACCGGGAACCTTAACTTTTAATCTTGTCGCTGCCCTTGGGATTCGTGGATCTTCGATGGGCTTAGTCTCTGCATGTGCATCGTCCGGCCATGCTCTAGGAACAGCACTAGATGAGATTCGACTTGGAAGACAAAAACGAATGTTAGTTGTCGGTGCTGAGGATTGTAATTTTGAAAGTATTGTGCCCTTCTGTGGAATGAGGGCTTTATCCTTGGAGAAAGACCCTAACTTAGCATCTCGGCCATTTGATTCAAATCGTAACGGGTTTGTTGGTACTGGAGGATCGGTTAGTCTTATTTTAGAGACAAAACAAGAAGCTCAAAGGCGCGGTGCACAACCTTATGCAAAATTTATTGGTTGGGGACAAGGATCTGACGGACATAATGTTGCCATTTCTCATCCCGAAGGACGGGGTCTACATGACTCCATGAAAAAGGCACTAAAAGACTCAAGCCTTTCCCCCGCAGATATTGATTATATCAACGCGCACGCTCCCTCAACTCAGATTGGGGATGCCTCAGAAATGCATGCACTCAAAGCAGTTTTCCAAGAACATCAAACTTTAAAGGTATCTAGTACTAAAGCACTCACAGGGCATGGATTGTCATTGTCCAGTATCATGGAGGCAGCCTTCTGTTGTTTGGCACTTAAGAAAGGGTTTCTGCCGGGTTCAGCCAATGTTACCACCCCAGACCCAGCCTTAGGCCACTTAAATTTGATCCAAACAACTGAAAAGATTGAGGTATCAAACATCATGAGTAACAGTAGTGGTTTTGGAGGTGCAAATGTTAGTCTTGTCTTCAAAAATGCTGGCTAAAAACAATTTCTCCTGAAAATTTAGTGAATAAATGAGCGAAGATTCAACTCATAAGGAATGGCTCGTTGAACTGATCAAAAAGAGACGAACTCGAAAACCAATTTATTTTGATGGCAAAGTGCCCTCTGAAAGAATTGAATATTTAATTGATATTGCAAGAAATGCACCGAACCATCACCGAACCGAACCAGCCAGGTTCTACATCCTCGATTGTGAACGTATACGCAAAGTCGGTAAGCTATTTAATGAAGTAATAACAGGAGAAAGCATTGATCCCGTACTTGTGGAAAAGGGATTAAGAAAAGAAAAAGAATGGGGGAATTCTGCCGGCTTGCTTATCATAACGAGCTATACTGATGAAAATTCCTTACTCCTTCGTAAAAACCCTACTGTAGTTCAAGAAAATTACGCCACAACTTGTTGTATTATCCAGAACCTCCTTCTGCTGTTTGAATCAAATGATATTTCTGCAAAATGGAGCACAGGTCCTGTCTGGGAGCACCCATCATTCTCTTGCACAATAGGAATTGAAGATCCCAAAAAGGAAAAGGTAGTTGCTTTACTATTTTACGGCATTTCATCTTTGGAAGATGAAATACGGACCCTTTCCCCTCTAAAAAAATTTATCGTAAACCATTCAAAACCATAAAGAGAAAAAAGATAGAGGTTTCATAATTGACCATCGCACAAAATTTTCTCATTTTAATACTTTTGGTGGAACGGCGAAATAGCTCAGTCGGTAGAGCAGAGGACTGAAAATCCTTGTGTCCCCAGTTCGATTCTGGGTTTCGCCACCACCGAAAA
>JAQXCL010000065.1 GCA_029251885.1 Opitutales bacterium
TAATTGTTTATCAATTTGTTTCCATGCTTTTTTCATGGCATCCGAGTTAGTCTCCTGTTTGTTGGCAGAAAGATTAAAATCGGTACGGACATCTCCCATCCGGAAATCAATAAACTTGGGGTAATTTGGATATTCTAAAAGCATACTTTCAGTAAATGAGGAAAGAGCCGATTTTCCCGCATTATAAAGGGGCATGTAAGGCAATGGATAAAGGGTTGCGAGTGATGAAAGATTAAGGATTAATCCCCTGCCGTTCTTTGACATGGAAGGGGCAAATACCCGGCAAAGTTGAACCGGTGAGGAAAATAGTACCTGTATTTGACGATTTATTTCGTCTTCTGGAAATTCTCCCCACTCGAAAAAAGCACCATAACCCGCATTATTGACTAAAATATCAGGAACTCCGTATTGCTCGATAAATTCTCTGGCAAATGATTGAGTGGCAGTCCCATCGCTCAGATCTACGGATATTTGAGTAATACCAACCGTATCTGAAAGCTGTTTAGTGTTTCGGGAAGCAGAAAAGACTTGGTAGCCAGTTTGTGCAAATCGTAAGCATAAGGCCCGACCTATCCCCTTGGAACCACCTGTCACTAATGCGATGCCTTTTTTCATACTTTACATAAAATTACGTAAATTGATCTTTGCCGAGAAGCAAAACTTTGGAAAAGATGTTTTTATGACCACTGGTCGACCGATTAATTTATTAACTATGGAGTATCCGCCGATGCGTGGAGGTGCGGGTGTATATTGTGAAGAACTTGTACATGCGGCCGTAAAGGCAGGGCATTTGGTTCGAGTACTTGGGCCAACCAGAATAATGGGTTCTGAGAATACGAAGATTGTAAAAATCCCAATCAAGGGCTCCCAAGATTGGGCTTGTTCTTGGGGAACATGGAAATGTTTGAAAGAACAAACCTTTGAGCATGATACCCTACACATTGCGGAACCTGGAGCTTTACGAGCGATGATTCGTTTTGGCTGGCTATTACCCATGCCAAAAATCCTCATTATCACGCTTCACGGTTCAGAAATTCCCAAGTTTTCCCGAAATCCGATAGAAGCGATCTTTTTTCGAAAATTATTAAGAAGAGCACACAAAATCCATGTACTTTCCAAACACAACGAGGAAAGACTGGTTCGATTATGCCCGGAAACCAAACCCGCAATCATTTTAGCTCCAGGAGCACCTGCCCGTAATGTTCTGCCCACTGCGGATTACCAGGTGCAGAGAAATCATTCAAAAAAGGAGTTAACCCTATTGTGTGTTGGCAGAATACATCCAAGAAAAGGACAGTTAGAACTTCTCAAAGCGGTAAAAGCATTATCGAATGAAAAAAAGGCTAATTTAAATTGCTGGTTTGCTGGCCCATTTACCCACAAGGGATATGCCCATAAGCTTAAGGAATTTGCCCACTCTGTAGGTTGTGAGATAAAATTCCTTGGCGAATTATCGGATGATGAACTCAAAAAGATTTATCAGAAAGCAGATATTTTCGCCCTCGCATCTATACCCATGCCTAACAGTATTGAAGGATTTGGGTTCGTTTATTTAGAAGCATCTGCGCATGGTCTTCCCATATTGGCTCATCGAACAGGTGGAGTAGAAGATGCGGTACTGGACGGGAAGACTGGGTTACTCGCCAACCCCAAAAGTCCTGATGACTTGGTTCAG
Source organism: Opitutales bacterium (assembly GCA_029251885.1). GTDB lineage: Bacteria > Verrucomicrobiota > Verrucomicrobiia > Opitutales > Seribacteraceae > Chordibacter. The sequence goes on from JAQXCL010000065.1 coordinate 1,676, forward strand.
AAGCTTGACCAGTTAATCAGCGATCCGAGTTTGAGAAAAAGCCTAGTCAAAAATGGGCTCGAATGGGCAAGCTTGCACGATTGGGAAAAAGTAGCCAATCGTCTTTATCATTCGACTGATTGAGAGTTTATAGGACGTCCGCAAAGGCGGGTCGCAAACGGTTAAAGAACCAAGCTCCCAAAAATAAAACAACCAGTCCAAAAATCCAGGCATAAAGAATGCCTGCCCAGTCCGGTTGACCGCCCCACAAAATAACCTGCCTTAAGGAATCTATGATCCGCAGAAGAGGGTTCCATTGTAAAAATGTCCAAATCGCTGGAGCAGTTTCCTCCGCCTTGGCGGCTGAATAAAAGACCCCGCTCGCATAGAGCAAAGCAAGGCCTAAAAAAGATCCGATCTGTCCAACATCCCTTATAAATACACCGAGCGCCGAAAAAAACCATGCCAGTCCCAAGGCGATGAAAAATACAGGTAATAAAATGATGGGGGCATACAAACAGGAAGCAGATAATCCAGGACCAAACGCAAATACTCCAATCAGGCAGAGAACAAAACTAATTACGAGGTCATAAGCTAAAGCTCCCATCGCTGCAGCTGGCAAAATCTCCAACGGGAAAACGACTTTTTTAACAAAATTTGGCTGACTAACAATGATACTAGGAGAAGAACCAATAATTCCAGAAACCAAACCCAACACATTTAAGCCCAAGAAAACTCCCAAGGCATAATCAATAGTGGACTCATCTGGAGATTCGGTAAACCGTCCGCCAAATACCACGCCAAACGCAAAAACATAAAGACCCAACATGAGCAAGGGGTTGGCCAATAACCAAAACGCCCCGAGGATACTCCCCCTATGGCGCGATTTGATATTGCGAACCAAAAATTGCCAAAGCAATTCTCTACGGGTGAATAGGGAGACAAAAGGCGTCATGAATTTTTTTTAGGCTAATATAGCCAAAATGGCGAGAATGTATCAGCCTGAGGTTAAGGAACTTCAGCTACCCCCACCCGAATAAGTGCCCCAATTTCCAGATGAATAATCATAAGCCCGAATATATGCACCGTCCGAGGATTCCAAAAGTAAATACATCCAGAAAGAGGAGGGCTGATTGTAGCAATAGACGAATGGATAAGCCTGATCGGACAACCATATCCATTCGTTAAGAAGAGAACTCCAAGCCCAAAAGGAGTTTCCCTTAGTGGATGGAAGGTAGAGCCATCCAAGCTGAACATGATAATTCCACCCGTTTGAAACGGGGGAAAATATTCCAAGCCATGGATTTTCTAGCCAGTTTGACTGAGTAAGTTGCCTTGAATCGGGCCAAGCAGGCAATTGCTGCTCTAACCAATCTGCATGAGAAGCTAATCGGGTGTAAACAGTCACATCTCCATAGGAAGAATCCGTCGTTCCATAAGAAACGACTCCGTGAACCCTCCACGCTCCCTCTGTTCTTACAAAAGCAGGACCACCACTATCTCCGACGGCAGTACTCGCTTCCAAAGATAAAGGTGTGGCTTGGCTATCACCTGAACCTAGCAAATCTATATTAATTCCACTTCTCAGATTATTATGTTGGTTTTGCGAAGAATCAAAATCTACCCCAAGAAGACCACCTCGTTGGCTCTCAGGCACGCCAGCTTTGGAAACTTTTGCGACCGACCGATCGATGATATTTTCTCCTCCCACCCGACGCTCATTAGAAGAATCCTTGTTTCCATTATCTCCCTCCACTAAAGTTCCAAAGCCAGCAAGGATCGCTCGCTCGCCCAGTGGATCATCGGAAATACTAGGTAATCGTGCGGGGTAAACCCCGGTAACGGGTCGAGCCAATCGGGCTAAGGCTAAATCTACTCCCAGTTCATCCCCATCCCCCAAAGTATCGGAAGTGGTTTGTCGAGATGTCCAAGCTGGGTGGACAACGAGAGATTCAACTTGATAAACATTCGAAGAAGTAGCATCGCCAAAATCATAATACATTATAAATTTCCAATTCCCAGCCTGAGGGATTTCGTAATAATCATTTTTTATTACATGTGCAGCGGTTACTACATAATTTGGGGCAATTAATGTGGCTGTACCCAAGGCTCCACTATCGGAAATCAGGGCACCAACTACAGACAAGTCTGGATAAGTTTCAGATGCTTCGTAATTTCCATAATTTGTGCCTAATTGATAGTAAGAATTCCATGAGAGATCGTGGCGTTTACCAATTCTTCTTTGATCCGAAAAGAGATAACCCGTGGTCAACAAAGCTAGGGTTACTACCAAAATTAATCTACTCATCCAAGTTTGGTAATATATCAGGTGGCGGAGATGGAGGTAAAATGTTCGGCGGGGGCGGAGGCGGAGGAAGATCTTCTAAATCTGTTTGTCCATCTGAACCAGTATCTGTATTTTGCTCATTCCCTGAACCTTCGCCTCCGGATGAATCCGGCGAATTACCGGGAGAAGCAGGAGAAGCAGGAGAAGATGGTAATTCCGGTCTTTGATAAGTCGAAGGCATTGATGATCCACCTACGCGAGCTGGGATACTCGAACCTATTGAATTGCCAACACTTCCAGTAGTCGAAGATGTCGAACCCCGAGAACGAGAAAAAGGCAACATGCTCGGCGCGGAGGACCTGATGCCAGATGAAGTGGATGTTGAAGAGTTGAATGTTGAAGGACTCGATGATGATCGGTTATTGGATGATGATCGGGAAGATACTCGATTGGCCAACCAGTCGGGCAACTTCGGTGCGGATTTTGGCTTGGCTGGCATCACTTTTCTATTCCCATTTGAAGTGGATGAAACACTGGACGGTAATTTTATTTTTGGTAATCCCGTTACTTTAGGGGAGCTAATAGGAGAAGACTTCGATTGCTCTAGACTCAAAGTAAAATCCTGCCCATTAAAAGCAAGGGTCAAGGTCTCACTTTCAAGGTCAAAGGATTGCGCTTTATATTCTTCGTAAGTTTTTTCGCTAAGTTTAATCCACTCCCCAAAATTAGATTTTTTATTAAAAATACAAAAATGTGGAATGCCTTTGAGTAGAAAATATCCCCGAAATTCAACTTCCTTTGCAAATGCCGGGTCAATCATTGGTTTAGGAGGCGGGGGCGGAGAACTAATAGTGGGAGGCGGACGGTTAGATCCTGGCCTGAGAAATGGGTTTCCAGCAACTCCTCCCCAAGAAAATGAAGATAAAACAATAAAAGAAAGAAGGCTTATGTATAACTTATACACTGCTTTAATATTCCAAATATACTCACTTAGAGCAAGAAATAGATAAGTATCTAAATTATAGAAAAAGAATTCTATGGCATTCTACAAAACGAGAGCTTTACCTAGAAACTTGCCGTTCTGAACCCCAACCAAATAAAAATCAAAGTGCCACAAAAATTAGCCAAAAAATAGCTAGTTGCTGGCAACCAGGAACCTTTCTGAAGTAATCCATACAGGTCTAGTCCGAAAGTTGAAAAAGTGGTGAACCCACCACATATACCAATTATCCAAAAGGCTCGAAATAGTTCTCCCCCAGTATGATTAGCTCCCCATTTAACAAGGTAACCAATTAGAAAGGCTCCCCCGAGATTTGCGAGTACGGTTGCTACTGGGGAATGGTTGCTGAATGCGTGAGAGATTAAAGCTCGGAATACAGAACCTAACGCACCCCCTAACCCAACCAGTAGAAAAAATTTAATCCCCATCTGCGATCGGGACCCAAAAGCGTTAGCCCTCGGTTACCTCTTCAACCGTTTCTTCGACTTCATCCTCGTCTTCTTCCTCCTCAACCTCAGTTTCAGCTTCTTCAACGCTGTTGTATTTTAAAACACGCTGAGTCTGGGGAAGTGGCGAAAGACTAACGATAATGAAACGTCCATTTAATTTGGGTTGATCATCCGGACGACCAACTCCCGATAAGTCTTTGATAGCACGACGGACAACATCCATACCTATATTGATATGTTCCATCTCTCGGCCGCGAAACATCAAAGTAACTTTTAATTTATTTCCTTGGTGTAAAAACCTTTCTGATCGTCGTAACTTGGTTACATAATCGTGCTCTTCAATTCTTGGTCTAAACTTGGCTTCCTTGACTCGCTTGGCCACCTTCTCCTTGTTCTTCTTATTTTTACTCAGTTCGTATTTATACTTACCAAATTCAAGAATTCTACAGACTGGAGGTTGGGCATTGGCGGCAACCTCGACTAAGTCTAAGGCATGGCTTTTGGCAATTTTTAGTGCTTCTTCTGGAGGCATAACCCCCAGCATTTCACCATCTGCCCCGATCACGCGTATCTCTCGAGCGCGGATCTTATCGTTTTTTCGGATATAATTGCGGTTATTAAACCGCCTTTTATTATTTTTACCACGTGGTGAAGGTGCCATGTGGTTAGTTTGATTTATGCATAAGGGTTTAGAAAAATTTAAAAATAATAGCTTACTCTATCCTATCTAGTTAACCCCTTTGCAACATTTAATTACAAATTGAACATTTAGAGATTAAAGCTTTCACCACAGCTACAACTTGCTTTTGCATTAGGATTGGAAAACTTGAACCCACCCGCAACCAATTGATCTGAGTAATCCAAAGTAGTACCACGCAAATAAAGGGCAGTCTTAGAATCTACTAAAATACCAGAGCCTTGGCTCTCAACAAATAAGTCTCCCGTTTTACCAACTTCTACAAATTTCATCTTATAGGAAAGTCCATTACAACCACCTCCTGTAATGCGAATCCGAAGATAATTACCCGAATTCTCACGGTCAATTAGCTGGGATATCTTTTCGGCAGCTTTGGGAGTTAGCCGAACCAATTTTTCATTGGCCTGTAAATAATCAACTTCTGTAAGCATACCTGTGATTATTCAATACTCCTGTTGTATGGTCATGGCAATTTCATCCATCCACTTGAGGTGATTTTTTCTTGGAGAGTCGGGCAAAACCGCGTTTGCCCGTGAGGAAGAAATTTAAAAAATCCAAAGTTACATCTCCGGATGGACTTGGTTTTCTATTAAGTATTTCTGTCGCTGATTTTTTTAAGTTTCCATTCTTCATGAGCTCAAGAAAACAATTTTTGATTTCAGAAACTGCGGATTGGGAAATTTTTCGACGTTTCATTCCAATAAGATTGAGCCCAGAAATTAAATTTCTACCGGAAACCAAAACCTGAGGGGGGATGTCCAACGATATTTCCGACAATCCACCAATCATAGCACCCTGTCCGATTCGTACAAATTGGTGAACAGCTGCCCCACCCCCCAGAAAAACATCCTTAGCAACGCTTACATGGCCACCAAGGAGTGCCCCATTTGCGAGTACCACCCTTTCACCAAGTGAGCAATCATGAGCAACATGAGAATAACCCATAAGAAAGCAGTTCTTCCCCACCCTAGTCTCACCACCTTTTTCAATGGAACGGTGAAGAGTAACTCCTTCTCCCAAGCGAACATCATCTTCTAAAACTACGACTGATGAAATGGAACGATCAAAACCCAAGTGCTGGGGATTCCCACCAACCACAGCAAAGTGCCCAACCTCCACGCCCCGTCCAAGTACTGCGTATTTTTTGATGACAGCATGCGAATGAATATGGCAACCATCTCCAACCTTAGCACCATTTTCAATAATAGCATAGGCATCGACACTTACCTGAGCACCAATACTGACGCCTTCTTCTACAAGAGCAGTGGGATGGATTTGAGAATTCTTCATTTTTAAATCTTACTAAAATCAATCTTCCTGAAAAATCTCTAATTGGGGATCTTTGGACAAGCCATAAGCCTTGACCAACCTAAGCAATTGTAGAATCTCACTTCCCTCATATGACATTGCAGGTTGAGACTGCCTGAGCAAATTTTCTAATATTGAACGTAAGGTAAGAACACCATCCACTTCAAAGCCTTCAAAGATTTGATATAATTTGGTCAACCGTTCAGTACTAGATGGAAGAGCAGGAACGACAAGAATCCGTAAAGATTCACCAATTCCAGCATCGCTCCATTCGGACTTGGTCGAAAAACATTCTTTAATTCTGGTCTCATCTATTTCCTGCTTAAAATATTTAATTAATTGAGCATCACTCGAGAGAGATGCTGGAGAAAAACTACTGTTTCCCCAACCCAGTATGGCCACAGAGGCAAATCGTATTTTAGCTAAATCGGCAGAGTATAAACGGGTATTTAAGGCGAGGTCGTTGCTCGTTGTCCGGGGATTCATTACCGACAAAACGGGCAATGGGTTCAATTTTTTTTTGGTGGTAGCCAGAGTTGCTATGTTTACTTGACGCACCAAAAATCCATTAGTCTCAAAGTATGCACCTACCAAATCCTGCTCAACCATCAGCTCAATTAATTAAGATGATCTGATTAATTTACCCCCACTGACTTCCAAGCAGTTACAATCTGATCTTGGCTAGCATCGTCGCTACAAAAAGCTTCCCCAACCTCACGCAATAGTACAAAGCGGAGAACCCCCCGGTCCACTTTTTTGTCTGACTCCAATGCCATGACCAAGTCGTCTAGTTTTAAAGGTTCTTTTAATTTAATCGGCAAATTATAAACACCAAGTAGTTCCAATAAACTACTTTCCTTTAAATCCTTACCCCCATTGATCAGTTGGGAAAGTCGCAAAGCACAGACCAGTCCAATTGCCACGGCTTCCCCATGTAAATAAGAACCGTAGCCCGCAACCTTTTCTATAGCATGTGCAAAGGTATGGCCGAGGTTAAGTAAAGCTCTTCCACCCTCTAGACCAGAAGTCTCGCGTTCGTCAGACTGCACGATCTTAGCTTTGATAGCACAACACCTTTCAACAAGTTCGCATAGATCGGAAGAGTTTGGAGAAAACGGGCTTTCTCGAACCAGCAAATTGTTAAACAATTGGCTATCTCCAAGCATGCCATACTTGATCACTTCTCCCATTCCAGCAGAAAATTCTCGATCGGGCAGAGTTTTTAGAAGATCTAAATCTACCACGACAGAATCTGGTTGATGAAAAGAACCGACAAGGTTTTTACCTGAACTCAGGTTTATCCCGGTTTTTCCACCAACAGAACTATCTACCATGGCAAGAAGGGTTGTAGGAACTTGATGAAACGAAATACCCCTAAGAAAACTTGCCGAGGCAAACCCGGCAAGGTCGCCAACTACTCCTCCACCAAGGGCTAAAAGAAATCCACTTCGATCAATTTTTGATTGAGCAAGAAAGTCCCAGGTTTTTGATAATTGTTCAACAGACTTACTTCCTTCTCCGGAAGGCACCCCGAGATGTGGAATTGCATGGAGGACATTTTTACAAAATTCTGGTTGTGCAGCTTTGAAATTTTCATCCACTAAAGCGACTCCTTTTCGGCCTTCAGCAATATTCATCTGAATGAATCCATCAAGTTTCCCAGCCAAATTCCTCCCAATGTCAATGGGGTAACTCCTCGATCCTAAACTAACGGTTAAACTCTTTTCTACAGAATTCATCTTATTCAATCAATCTACCGCTCAACACTTTCTACAAGGTCGGGAAGCAAGGAGTCTAAGTAGGCATCAATCGAGAAGGGTTGCAGGTCGTCTGGTTGTTCTCCAAGCCCAAGAAAATAAACTGGGATTTTTAATTCCCGATAGATTGAAACCAGGGCACCTCCCTTGGAGGTTCCATCCAACTTGGTAACCACTAGACCGGTAAGACCAAATTTTTCGTGGAATAACTTCGCTTGAGAAAGTCCGTTGGTACCGGTTGATCCGTCTACAACGAGCCAGGAGTGATGCGGGCTCTCGGGATCTCGGTTTTGAAGAACGCGCTTTAACTTGGCTAATTCTTCCATCAGGTGATCCTTAACATGCAGTCGACCCGCGGTATCGAGCAATAAATAATCTCGCCCCTTTGCCTGAGCCGATGAATAAGCGTCAAACGCAACGGCTGCAGCGTCACCCCCGTGGTGACCAGAAACAATTTCTAAGTTTAATCGATTGGCCCATGACTTTAACTGTTCAGTAGCAGCCGCCCGGAAGGTATCACATGCACCCAAAGTCAATGTTTTACCAGCCTCAGAAAAAAGATTACCCAACTTTGCACAGGTCGTTGTTTTGCCTGAACCATTCACTCCGATGAGACAAATAACTTCCGGCTTGCCCGCGGGAGGCTGATCAAGTTTGCCTTCAGAATTTGCCAAGGCCTTCCTCAGGACGGCACGGGCTACTTTGCGGGCGTCTTCCCCCCTGAATTCTTTATCTTTTTTGAATGTAGTTTGAATTTCTGATAATATTTCTTCGGTTGTGTCAGGTCCAAAGTCGCATGCGTAAAAAGCTTCCTCCAAATCAAGAAAGTCGTCTTCCGAAAGTGAGCTTCTTCCGGACACTCGATTAAAGGCACCCTGTAGAAGAGCCGACCCTTTGCTTAATCCTTTTTTAAATTTTGAAAACAATCCCATTTCTTAGAAGTAAAAGATTTCGATTTGCATAAATCAAGTAAAGGCAGAAAGCCTTTACTTTGGCTGAATTAATAGAGTACAGCAAGAAAAGTCGAGAACCTGGCGAGTGCAGCAATCCTGCTGAGTGTAGGATTGCACAGAAAGCATAATCGTGCGGTCTGACAACTCCCAACTATCAGTAATAAAACCACCGGAATCGTTCTGAGGAACATCAAAAAGATCAGGAAAAGATACTTGCTTCTTGGGTTTTCCATATGCAGAGGTTACTCGCTTACGCAAAATCTGCCATTGCGGACGAACGATCTCATCATAAAAAAAATCCTGCCACCCAGCCTCTCCCTGTATCAAGCAGAGAGTAAGATATTTGTCCTCGAATTTACAGGTTAATTCATAGGAGTGACCATCCCAACGGATGGGAGACTTGATCAAATCAGATTGCAACTCTCGGTAACCCAAGAAATTTCGTGATTGTAATTTTTGCAGTACAATCTCTCGATTGTCTCCTTGTTTAAGCCCGGCAAAAAAACCCGGTTCTACAAGCTGTGGAAATCCAAGAGATTCTGGAAACTCGTTTGGCCGTGCATTAGAAGATGCAGAAATAAATAAAAGACCAGCCAAAATCCCGATCGCTAAATTACAAAGCATAATAAATTCTTTCCAACGCTAACATCGCATAACAACTTACTAGTACAGGATCCTTTTCCCACCATCTACCTGATTCGTTGACCCAGTATCCATCATTGCTTTGGGTGTCGAGCAAAGCGAGGGTAAGTTCCTTACGCCAATCTCGGCTTTTACCCGAGGAATCTTTAATCTGATCGATACCAGCAAGGGACAGGGCCTTGGACATCGTGTGGTAATAATAATAAAGACCCTGCTTCCCCATCCCTGGGTTTTCAGTAATTTGATAATTTTTAGTCAACCATTCACGCACCGCTAAGACCCTGGGATCAGAGCCATCCATTTCTGCGTAAATAAAACTGAGCAAGCCCGCATAACTCATGCTTCCATATGATCTAAGGGATACCGTACCATTGGCATCCTCTCTTTCTCCTGCCATACTATTTCCTGGAAAATAAACAAATCCTCCACGGTCATCAGGGTGTTGACTCACCCATTCCTCACCATTTGTTTCCGGCAAGTTTTGACACTTGGAAACAAAATCAATGGCGGCTTGCCAATCTAATTTTGTAATATCTTCTTCTTTGGAGCCGATAGTCTTTTTGGCATAATAAAGTGCCTCCAGTGCTAAGTGAGTGTTAGATAAATCCGAATGTGCCCAAGTCGATCCATATCCCACCCCGCCATCAAAAACATTATCTCTCTTCCCTTTTTCATCAAAGTCTGATTGCTGATTTACTAAAAACCTTCGAGCTGATTGGATGATCGATTTATCAATCGGATCGTGTTTCTGAAGAAAAGCCATCAGACTGATTGCAGTGTTGTAAGATGCTAGACCTTTACCATAAATACCTCCGTCTGATTGTACTTTGGTACGTAAAAATTTAAAGCCTGAGGTAATTTGCTCAGAGTATTTTTTAGTCTCCTTAACTGAAGGATGCCCGAGGGTAGCACGAAGCACCAAGGCAGTTAGAGCAGGATACTGAGAACTCCCCCAATAACCATCGGTGGTATTTTGTTCTCCATGTAACCAACTCAACCCCTTATCCAATGACCTCTCAATTTCTAACTTCAGGGAGGTGTTAGGCGATGCCTGGACTTGTAGGTTTAAACTAATCGAGACACAAATGCATGCCCCTCTCAGAAAGAATTTTGAAATTAGAAAAAAATTCATCATGTAAATTTAAAAATTACTCCTTTTCGGGCAATTTCAAGCGGATTCGAACGGGATGACCTTTGGGCGGCATACCAGTTTGATGGGCTATCCAAACTTCATCCGAATTACTCTGCTTATCCATACTATTGAGAGTAGCTCTCGAATCATGGTAAACAGCAATAATGGAACCGTCCATTTCTGCTAGATACTGACCCTCTATGGTACGCGACCCAGAAAAAACAAATGATTTACTAGCCAACTCGCGATTATCGATCTGATTGATGACCATCGAGCTAATAGGCTTTTCCTGGTAAGTGTTATTTTGTTCCCAGATTATCGATAGCTCAATTCTTCTCAGTTTTGCCCATTCACTGAGATTACCATCCAGAATCTTAAAAAAATTGGTTTCAGGTTTTTCTTTGAGGAGAAGGAAACATGCATGTACAAGACGGGGACTGATATTTGTCTGAAATAAAGATTCATGAACTTTTCCATCTTCATGAACCAATGCATATTCCACTAAACCACTTATTTGGTTACAAGTTCCAGCGAATGAAAACTCTCGATTATTTTGATCAATTAAAATGTCCCCAAACTTATAGCGCCCTGGTCCAATCTCGGAAATTTCCGGATATGAATGTGCATCCTCAGAATAACTTACAAAAGGAACAAAGAGTACCGCCAAAACCAACAAGCTTGAAAACACTTTGGGATAAAACATTATCATAAACCAACAATCTCAATTTGATTTCCTACCGAAGTCAATGGCATCAGGAGTTAGATTCTCAGATAATGTTAAATAACCAGTAGATTATTTCCGCCTTCTGTGCTTGCTTGACCTTTATCGTTCTATATCGATAAGTTTGAATAATCCTATTTCCCCACCCTGTTAATAATAATGGACGAAGAAGCTGAGACCGAAGAAGATGCCGATTACGGAGACGACTCCGAATTTCCCAGTGAGGAAGATTCAGGCCAAGTCACAGAAGTTCCACCCACTGAAGGTGCTTTTGGGAAATATCTTCGCGAATACAGGTTATTAAACAGTCTTCTCTTATCACTGGGCATCATTGTGGGGATTATTGGTTTTATGCTCGCATGGACCATTGTTGTTCATGTCGGTGAAGAAGGGGATTCTGATTTTGGAGAAGCAGGCCCACCTGCAGCCCAGCAGCAACAACAGGTGCAAAAACAGATGCAAAAATTGATGCAACGCCAAAAAAAGGCGACTCCCTCATCTAAGTCTGAATTTAAGACCACAACCGTGTCCGAAATTGCCCTGCCCGACTTCAATGAATTGGATGTTAAAGATCTTGCTCCAGTTGTGGAAGCGGCTCCTCCGCAAATGTCCAAATCGACGATGAACAACCAAGCGATGAAGAGTGCTCTGAAGGGTATCAGCATGAGCTTACCCAAAGTGATGCAACAACGGTGCGATCCCAAAAAACGGGTAGAAAGACTTCGTTCCGGGGGAGGTAAGGATATGACCGAAGATGCAATCGTTAGAGGGCTGAATTGGTTAAAGAATGTACAGGACGCAGACGGAGGTTGGGGCAAGCAGGACAAAGATGATAAAGGTGAAAAATACGGCGGGGGTGCTGACCATCGCGATGCCATGACGGCTATGGCATTACTCGCCTACCTCGGTCACTGCGAACTCCAAGACTCCCCAGGATTCGGAGATTCAGTAAAACGAGGCATTGATTTTCTAACTGCAACTCCACCAGATAAACTTGGGAATTATGACGGTAGTGGAAAATTCCTTGGTCTTAAAGGTGGAGGTAACCACGGATCTTACTCTCACCCCATAAGAAGCTACGCACTTTGCGAAGCCTACACCATGACCAAAATTCCCAAGCTCAAAGAATATGCCAAACGAGCAATCAAATTGGTAATCGATGGTCAAAATCCAAATGGTGGATGGGCATATGGATTTGGGTTGGGAGTTGGTGCCCATGTTGACTTATCCGTAACGGGTTGGTGTATTCAAGCCCTCAAGGCTTTTGCACTTACAGGCATTACAGGTTTGGAAGTAGACGAAACCATGGATAAAGCAATCGAGTATGTAAAGAAATGCCAATCCGCTGACGGACGATTTGCTTACAAGTTAGGTTCTGGTGGTAAAAATAGCCTAACAGGAACTGGTGTGCTATCTTTACAAATTTGGAAAAATGCCAAATCCTCTGAAGCAAAGAAAGGATTGGATTATATCGTAGAAAACAGGCTGTTAGAGGATTGGGAAAAGGTAAATATTTATGAATGGTACTACCATGCCCAGGCTTGTTTCCAATCCACAGGTGCAGGAAGCAGTAAATATTGGAGAGAATGGAATAAAAAATTCCAACAAGTTGTGGTAAAAGCTCAGGAATCTGATGGCCATTGGCCCCATGGATCTCACTTTCACGGAGATTCTGACTTGTACAGAACGACCATGACTATTTTGATGCTAGAAGTTTATTATCGCTACGCACCGATGACTAAGGTCTGACCCTTTAGAAAAAGCAATCCCCCCGAACCAACCCTAACGCCATGAGTCGAATTCTATCCATTCTCTTCTTCACCTTCTCACTATCCCTCGCTGCTAAGCCTGAACCGGTAAAAGAAGTGATTATTTCTGGAAATGACGCCATGCAATTTGATATAAAAAGTTTTCAGGCGAAGCCGGGTGAATCAATTCAGCTAACCCTAAATAATGTCGGATCCATTCCCAAAATCGCTATGGGTCATAATTGGGTATTATTAAAAAAAGGGGCGGATGCAATTGCGTTTGGTCAGAAAGTTTTAGCATCTGGAGGAAGTGCAACTAATCCTCTTCCAAAATCCCTGCTCGGCGATGTTTTAGCACATACTAAACTGCTCGGACCAGGGGAATCAGAGACCATATCTTTTACAGCACCTGCAATTGCAGGGGACTACGAATATGTATGTACTTTCCCAGGGCATTTTGCGATGATGCGAGGAAGCATGGAAGTCAAATAACCTTCCCTTACTTTATTCAAAACCCGTAAAACTTTACATCCTCTAGAATTGTCCAGTTGTGTCCGATCCCATTAAAGAAGCAAGGGTACTAGAGAAGGGTAACTCACAAGGTACATTCTCCAAGTATTTGACCTTCACGACAATTAATGGACCTGGAATATGGCTTGCACTTGCAGCGCTGAGTGTAGGTTCACTTATTGGTTCCTTGGGACTTGGGCAGAGACTTGGAACAGAAGGTCTGTGGGTTCAGGCATGGGCAATGTTGCTAGGAATGTTTTCTTTATGGGCAGTGAGCCATATCACCCTAAATTCTCAACAGAGCTTATTTGCATTGCTCAAAAATGAATGGAATCCGAGCCTAAGTTGGTGGCTAGCTGGTGCCGCCATGCTCACAAACTTTGCATGGTGCATGCCCCAATTTAAATTTGGAGCCGAGATTACTGGTTCTCTCTTGTTTCCCGTTTTAGATAGCAAAGTTGGAAAGATTGGTGTGGCGGTTATCATGCTTGGTCTATCTATATTTCTTTCTTTTTGGTATGAGAGGTCCGGACTTAGGTCCAAACTCTTTCAATGGACCCTGAAATTGATACTTTTGTCGCTATTCGCTTGCTTACTTACCTCACTCCTCATCGCTCTGCCCAAGTCTGATATTTCGATTACCAATACCTTGAGTGGATTTATTCCATCCCCCACTCATTTCAATGAAGTTAGCAGTTCTTACCACTCCTTGTTAGAAAAAACAGGGAACTTTCGTTCTTTTTGGGAGGACCATCTCTTAGATAGACAAAAGGAACTGACTTTGATCACTTTTTCATCGACACTTGGAATCAACCTGCTCTTTGGACTCCCTCTATTGTTGTTGGGAAGAAGTTGGAAAAGAGGGCACAATGAATTTGCTAAATTTAACCTCTTCTCAGGGCTGTTTATTCCATTTATTCTTTGCTCATCCTGCTTAACTCTACTTTCAGCTGTTGCACATCAAAGATTGATTGATGAACCGATTGAATCTATTGAAAAAAACTCACTATTTGTGGAAAAAGAAAGCTCT
>JAQXCL010000078.1 GCA_029251885.1 Opitutales bacterium
TTGAATCTGCAAACCCCGAGCTTTCATCGCCTCCTGTATTACCGGTGTTAAGAGGAAATGGGTTCGAGTCTGCAAACCCCGAGTCTTCCGCTTCTTGATCTGAACTGGTGTTGAGAGCAAACGGATTTGAGTCCGTATACCCTGAGTCGTCCGCTTCTTGATCTATACTTGTGTTCAGAGCAAACGGGTTTGAGTCTGCATATCCTGAATCGTCTGCCCCTTGATCGGTACTGGTGTTCAGGGCGAACGGGTTTGAATCTGCAAACCCCGAGCTTTCATCGCCTCCTGTATTACCGGTGTTAAGAGGAAATGGGTTCGAGTCTGCAAACCCCGAGTCTTCCGCTTCTTGATCTGAACTTGTGTTAAGAGCGAACGGGTTTGAATCTGCATGTCCTGACTCGTCTTCCCCTTGATCTGAACTGGTGTTGAGAGCAAACGGATTTGAGTCCGTATACCCTGAGTCTTCCGCTCCTTGACCTGTACTTGTGTTCAGAGCAAACGGGTTCGAGTCTGCATATCCTGAATCGTCTGCCCCTTGATCGGTACTTGTGTTCAGAGCGAACGGGATTGAATCTGCAAACCCAGAACTGTTGGAATCACTTTGCCCAAAGACAAAGGACTCCAAACAGAAGACTGTCAAAAATAGCAAACGCAGAAGCTTGCCAAACAAACCGTATATTTGATTAAGCAAATTAGTTATTGTTAATCAAAGTTAAATCTCAGCATTTTACTGAGGTTATATCCTTTGATAGCTATACAAAACTAACAGTTTTAGATTGTATGGATCAACCTGGATAAGATGAGTTGCCGTCTCCTGGATAAGACGAATTGCCGTCTCCTGGATAAGATGAATTGCCGTCTCCTGGAGTTCCGCTGTCACCAGGAGTTGATGAGGAAGGATCGGTTGCAAAAGCTTCTGTTCCATATTTAGCACGTAAGCGAATCACAATTTCATCATTAAAATTTGGAAGGTCTGTTTTGGCATCCCATGTAATTTCGACAGGGTAATGATCATTCAAGTTGCCCCAAACTTCTGAATCACTGGATACTGCACCATTAGGACCTGATTCGATCGTCTCACATTTTGTCCAACTCATCTCGCTTGACCTACGATACCAAGTTTCGAAAAATGCACCATCTGTTCCAAATTTTACAGGATCTAAAATCGGAAAGAAACGGGAAAAAACTTCGCCATTTTGGAATGTGTCCCCCTTGTAGTCTTCAGAGTTACTAGCATGTGATTTGAACTGCATAAAAAGTGGTTTGCCTGTGTATTGAAGAGCTGGATCGGTTACCTCTTTCATTCTTGAATAAAAGCTGCCGTCAACATTAGTCTCGTACTTTGCAAAAGCTTGATCAGGCGAAATTCCAGCAGGTATCCCATCAGGTGAATTATTTTCTAAATCATCAAGGAATGCCTGCGGTAGTTTTATCACAGGATTAAGCTTTGCGTCAGGTATTTCCCATTTAGTCACATTATCCTCTGTGAATGCTTGAATGGTTACGCCCACAGTGTAAGTTGCATCCTCTACGCTAAAATCAGAAGGTAGGCTTAGTATTTGAGCAGAGTTTTCTGGGTCTGCTTCATACATAACGGCAGCAGTTAAGTAGTTACCAGTTAATCCGAGTAAGGTTAATATTGTTATTATCTTTTTCATTTTATTTTATACGGTTTTTATTTTGATACACGGAGTATGATGTGCATGCACAAATTAGAATTTGTTTATATAGCTTAGGAGTCAATAAATATTAGTAGGTGCAAAGAGTAAATTATTCTCTGTTAATATAATCTTAAAACCCTTGATGTACTGACATTGATCTTGCTTTCGTTTAAACCTTAATTTGAAAGAAAATTTTAATACCTAAGTTTATTTGAATGATTATACTATGTATAATTAGCACTGAGGGGTAATTTAATACCTAAAATTTATTTTCTGAAATAGTTCACCGAAAAAAATCTGTATTATCTGTCTATCCGCTTGCGAATAAACTACTTTGGAAATAACAATTGCTGTTATGAATATTTGTTATTTTCGTTTTTCTTTGTCCCTACTGCTCATATATTTTGGCACCATATTTCGAAGTTTTGGTGAAGATAAGAACATTACCCTATGGATTAGTTCCTTTCAGGACCAGTCCTATTACGAACAGATGGCCGAGTTGTATGCCGAAAAGTTAGGCAGTAAGATTAATTTGCAGGTCGAGGCTTATGGGTTTCGGGAGATGCCAGACAAGTTGGGTTCGGTGATGAGAACTGGTCAAGGGGCACCCGATCTTGTGCAGTTGGATGAGACTTTCTTTGGGGTTTTCCTCAATGGTCCATCACCATTTGTTGATTTAACTAAAAAAATTCGTAAAGCCGAGTTAAACAAAACTTTACATAGGCAAAGACTTGAGGTTTTTACCTACGATGGGAAGACATATGGCGTTCCCCAATCCCTCAGTGCCTTGGTTCTCTATTACCGTAAGGATATGTTTAAGGATTTTAACATCCAACCTGAGGACATTACCACATGGAAAGACTTTGCGAAAGTCGGGGAAAGGTTGATGAGCGAGAACGGGCAAAGGTTCCTTGCCTTGGATGGCACACTGTTTGATTCCCTGCTCCGCCAAAAGGGGAGTGATTTATTTGATGCCAAGGGAAATTTTATACCTGATGAAGATATTGCCGTTTCTATCCTAGAAGAATTTGCCAAGATGGCAGAAAAACAGATCGCAGTCCTTCCAGACCGTGGATCCATTTTCGATCCGGTCTTTTTTAGCGGTGATTTGGAAATGGGCGAGGTGTTGTGTGTGATCGGAGCCGATTGGTATGGACTCGATCTTTTTCAACAATTTGCTCCAGGGATGGAAGGAATGTGGGGAATGCTTCCGTTACCAACCTGGGAAAAGGCGGATGGTTCCCTAGGTCCAAGAACTGCCACCTTTGCTGGGCAGGGACTAATGATCATGAATTCAAGCAAAAAACAGGAAGAAGCCTGGGACTTTATCGAATTTGTAATGACGGATGCCGATGCTAATGCCGAACGGTTTTTACAGGGCAATAGTTTTCCCGCATACAAACCTGCATGGAAAGATCCCCGCTTAGTAAGTGAACAGCCATATTTCGAGCAATCAATGGGTGAGTTATTGATTGAATTAGCTGATGAAATCCCCCCCGTTACCGTAAATCCTGGTCGTCCCCAGGCGATTTTTCTAATGAAAGAAAATTTCTTTTCCTCTGTAATGTACGGTACCCTGACTCCCGAAGATACGATTGTAAGAATGCGTCAGGCAATGCAGGGTGGATTTGGCGATGAACCACCAGGCGAACAGCCTTGATCGATTTTTGCCTTCGTATTTTGATGCCAAATAAGAGGGCAGGGCGTTTATGGGATAATTCTGGTTCCTTCCTATTGTTAATCAGCCCTTTTCTTTTAGCTTGGGCCTTTTTCTGGGTTGTTCCTTTGTTCACTGGTGTGGACTTGGCGATGCAGGAGAGCCATCAGTTTAGTGGGCCGGTATCAGGCACTGGTTATACCCATTCACCGTTTTCCAATTTTGAACGGGCAATCAACGATCCTAAATTTATACATTCCCTGGAAAATACCTCTTTATTTATTGTTGGCTCCATCCTCATTACCTTGGGACTCAGTTTTTTTCTGGCAGTGTCCGTCTATGAGTTAAACAAAAAAATCCAGGGAATTTGTTTATTTTTTCTTCTCATTCCAAGTTTTGCTCTTCCTGGTAGCCTGGCCACTTTGTTCTATTTATTTTTTCATGGAAAGTCCGGTGCATTGAACCAATTTCTGGTCATTCCCCTGGGATTTGATCCAATTAATTGGATGATGGACCCTTCCTGGATTTTACCCTGCTTGGTGCTACAGGCAGTTTGGAGATGGACCGGCGTGATCACTTTGGTCCTTTACTGTGGAATACGGGCAATTCCCCACTGGCAATTTGAGGTTGCCCGGATTGAAGGGGCCTCTGCCTGGAGCAAGGTACGAACCATTCTTTTTCCAGGCACCCGACATTTGCTCTTGTTTGCTGGCATTTTTCTTTTGGTTGATGGTGTGGCTGCATTTTCTGGAGCGTA
This sequence comes from Opitutales bacterium, assembly GCA_029251885.1. Classification (GTDB taxonomy): domain Bacteria; phylum Verrucomicrobiota; class Verrucomicrobiia; order Opitutales; family Seribacteraceae; genus Chordibacter. The sequence continues at coordinate 4,076 of JAQXCL010000078.1, forward strand.
TAATTTGCTAGGTGGTTCAGGCGGAGTGCTCGATGCTGGACTGCTCTTTGTGACCTATGCCTACCAGGTGGCATTCCCTGGTGGGAGTGGAAGGTTTGATCTACCCCTGGCATCAGCTGCCTGTGTCCTGGTGGCTGGTACTACCGCATGTTTTGCATGGTTATTACTACAGGTAAGAAAGCACATGAGGAATTAGAATATGAACCGTTTGTTTTCATCTATTCTCACCGGATTGGTTGTCCTGATTACCGCTTATCCTTTTGCTTGGATGTTTTTATCCTCTTTTAAAACGAACCGCGAGATATACCAACCGGGCAAAATGCTTCCGGAATCCTTTGATCCATTTGCTTACAAACTGTTGTTTTCCGGAGAGTTATTTGATTTCTCGTCCGTATTGGTACGATCCCTTTTGCTCGCGGGCGGGCAGGCGTTTTTTGCCTGCTTGGTTACGGCAGCGACTGGGTTTGCTCTGGCCAAGGGAAGATTCCGGGGGAAATCCCTTCTCTTTTGGGCGGCTTTATTGATTATTTTATATCCCAAACAAGCCATGAGCCTTGCTTTGTTTGAATGGATGGCACGGTTGGAAATTACCGGGAATCTATATGGACTCATGCTTTCGGGGGTGGCCAGCGGTTTGGGGGTTATCTTTTTTACCCAAGTCTTTCGAAAAGTGCCCGATGAATTGATCGATCTTGCCAAAGTGGAAGGCCAAGGCCCGCTTTTTTGCTTTTTCACCCTGCTCCCCTTAATTTTTCCAGCCTTGTGCACCTATGGAATCCTCCACTTTTTTCTTTGCTGGCAGGAACATTTACTCCCCTTACTGACTTTGGGCTCAGTTCAACTTACCTTGCCCCTTGCTCTGGCCAAATTGGGCGATTCCAGCTACAATACACCCGAAGCGGTGGGATTAGCGGCTGGAGTACTAGCCATGCTTCCTCTTCTCTTGCTATTTTGCTACTTTTTTAGGCGGGTACGCTCGGCCTTGGCAGACTGGGTGGTTTCCTAAAGGATTTAGATCCGTTTACCGGTATAGCGTTCGAACCAGTGAGCCTTTTCCCATTGGGGAGATATGCACACGGCTTCTTTTTCTTTGATATCTGATTTTGTTGTTTTTATGAAAATATTAAGGTCGTCAATTGATGTTTGAATCAATCGATGATCTCCCAGGTTTTCGACTCTTTCAATCACTCCAGTTATGACCCCGTTTTCTGGGGCTGAAAAAGTCCAGTTTTCTGGACGTATTCCCAGCGTGATCGATCCTGCGGGCATATCATGATTGGGGAGTGGAAATTGGATGGAACCTGACCGGAATTCCGTTGGTTCTCCCTCTTTTTTCACGATTTTTCCATCAATACAATTCACTCCCGGAGAGCCGAAAAATTCAGCCACAAATCGATGGGAGGGAAGATCATAAATTTCCTCTGGTGTGCCCACCTGTAAAACCTCTCCCTTGCGCAATACACAGATTCTTTGACCTAAAGTCATGGCCTCGGCTTGATCATGGGTAACATAAATTGAAGACCTCGGGTTTTCCCGGTGCAAACGGGCGAGTTCTGAACGCATGCCTGCACGGAATTGAGGATCAAGGTTGCCCAGGGGTTCATCAAATAAATGAATTTTTGGATCGCGGACAAGAAGGCGTCCAAGTGCAACCCGTTGGCGTTGTCCGCCACTTAATTGATTAGGTTTACGCCTGAGGAATTCCA
>JAQXCL010000115.1 GCA_029251885.1 Opitutales bacterium
GTAAAACTCTTAAATTACAGGCTTTCTGACCCTCAGCAACGAAGTTTATCGGGTGTGCTCTGGAAAGAATTGGCCGAGGGAAGGACTCTTTCCCGTGCAATGCGCCAGTTGCCCGGCTATTTTAGCGAGTCATCGACCTATGTAATCGAGGCCGGTGAGGCTACGGGAAACCTCGCTCCAATCCTGAGCAAAATTATTTCCCATCTTGAAGAAAAGAGGGAGATTAGAACAAGGGTGATTAGTGGGATGACATATCCAGTTTTTGTGGGTTGTATGGCAATTGGGGTGGTGCTGTTCTTTTTATTCTTTCTTCTTCCCCAGATTCAGGAAATGCTTGCTTCTTTGGGGGGGGAATTAAACCTGATGGCCCGCGTGATGATTGAGGGTTCCAACTTGGTTTTATTCTTCGGGCCTTTTATCATAATTGCCGCTCTTATTGGACTGGGCGTTGTTATGCAGTGGAGCAAGACGGAAAAGGGCGGGATGTCCGTGGATCGTTCTTTGCTCAAAATCCCGCTCTTTGGAAACATTTTATTGTTGTCCGAACTTTTTCATCTCAGCAGTCTTTTGGGTACCCTTATTTGGAGTGGGATTGGATTAACTGAAAATTTAAGGTTGTGCGAAAGAACTATTAAAAATCGTTTTCTACGGGCCTCCTTTCGCTCTGCCAGAATTTTGGTAAACGAGGGAAAGTCTCTCCCCGATGCCTTTCGTAAATTCAAACTTTTGCCTGCGATGCAACTTGATATCATTGAAATTGGGGAAAAAACAGGAAACTTGGGCAACAGTATGGATGATGTTTCCAAAGCTTTTCGTAACCAACTTACCAAAAGAATTAAAGTGATGACTAATTTAATCTCCGGGTTGGCTCTTGGTTTTGCTTTTTCCTTGGTCGCGTTGGTTGCGATATCGATTGTCACCAGTATTTTTCAGGTCAGTAAAAGCATCAGTTATTAAATTTTATGCCTCTAATACTCAAGTATAAGTCTTTAACTCTTGCTTCTGTCTTGATGTTTTTGTCAAGTTGTTCATCAGAGGAGGATTTTGAGACCGAAGCTCCAAATGAACAACTTTCACTAAAGCTTTCCAAGCAAGCACAGTCAGGAAGGTATGTTTTTGAAGATGGATCTTTGTATGAGGGTGAACTTGTAATGGGGCTCCCAGATGGATTTGGCACAATCAAGTTTGTTTCGGGAGATTTATACGAGGGGCAATTTAACAAGGGAATGGCTAACGGGTATGGAACGATTCGCTACAAAAGCGATGATGAGTTGGAAAAGTATTCAGGTAACTGGGAAAACGGGAAAAGGTCGGGCTTTGGAGCCCTGACCCTGTCTGACCAGTCTGTTCTCGAGGGGCATTGGGAGCGGGATGATTTAAGTTATGGGGAATTTCGTACGGCGGATGGTTCAATCACATTTGGGAAATGGCAAAATGGTCTGATTGAGGAGGGGAATTTGTTAACCAGTTCAGGGGAAGCTTTTTCTGGGCGTTTCAATGAAGACGGTTCCTATGATAGTGGAACTTTAACTTTTACAAGTGGGGTCATTTATTACGGAGAATTTCATAACGGACTCTATGAAGGCAGAGGCGTCCTTACCGATGAGATGGGTGTAGTCTACACGGGAGAATTTCTGAAGGGGGAGAAGTCCGGAATCGGAGTCTTGGAGGACTTAGATGGTTCCTTTTATACCGGAGAATTTGTAGAGGGCTTACCCCACGGAAATGGCAGGCAGGTCGATTTGTCAGGTGTTACCTATGTTGGGGAATGGAAAGACGGATACAGGGAGGGCACTGGAAGCTTAGATTTTGGAGATGGCAGTTCATTTGTGGGAAGTTTTGAGAGTGGGAAAGCCGTGGACGGAATTTATGACTGGGGAGATGGGACGACTTCTCGTTCCTATCAGGACGAAAACGGTGACTGGCAAGATTTCGAAGAGTAATTTGTTCTTTTATTGGAAGTTGCCAATTTCTCTTCCTTAATAAAAAATATACATTCTGATCAGATAAATGTCCGACTCGTCAAAATTTTCACTTAAATTATGGGGTACTCGTGGAAGTATTCCCTGTCCAGGTCCTGGCACGGTTAAATACGGAGGCAATACCACTGCTTTTGAACTCAAATGTGGTGGTCGTAGAATTCTTGTAGATGCAGGAACGGGTATTCGTTTGTTGGGTAAGAAAATTATGTTGGAAGAGGGTAACCTTTTAGATGCCGACCTTTTTTTTACTCATACTCATATGGATCACATTCAGGGGCTTCCATTTTTTGCCCCTCTTTATAATCCAAGCAGTGATGTTAGACTTCATGCAGGACATCTTGACGGAATCACCTATGATTTACAGGGTATAATCGGCACAATGTTGATGAAAGACCCCGTTTTCCCCGTGCCTAGCTCATTAATTGAAAAGGCATGTAGTTTTAAGGATTTCGAATGTGGGAAGATTTTTGAATTACCTGGAGGTGTGGTTATAAAAACTGCTCCGTTAAACCACCCAAACGGTGCATGCGGATATCGGATTGAATTTGCTGGTAAAGTTTTAGCAATTTGTACGGATACCGAACATTTTGAAAACCATTTGGATGAAAATGTTCTATTCCTCGCAGATGGTGCTGATATTTTAATATATGATGCTGCCTACACCAATGAAGAATATCCGAACTTCAAAGGTTGGGGGCATTCGACTTGGCAGGAAGCGGTTAAAGTGTCCCGTGAGGCTTCAGTCAAACAGACCCTTTTGTTCCATCACGACCCTTCGCACGATGATAAGAAGATGGACGAAATTGCAATCCTTGCTGCGAAGGAACTATCTTCGGTTCGTCCGGCGATCGAAGGCGAAGTTATTGAGTTATAATTGTTGGTTTATTGAACTTCCCCGAGATAGCGGTGGGTATATCAGTATTGTTCAATGATTCCCCCCCCATTACCTTGGTTTTCAACTACTCGTCCCTCAGGTTTTTCTAGTAAAAAAAGGTTCCCGCTATTATAAATTCTGGCATCTAACCAATTATTTGGAGCAATCATTGAACAATA
>JAQXCL010000116.1 GCA_029251885.1 Opitutales bacterium
CGAAAATCTGACGGAGCCAGTAATTATGCGACCACAGATTTGGCCACCCTGGGTTATCGAGAACAAGAATGGCAGGCTGAACAAATTATTTATGTAACCGACGGTCGCCAACGGGACCATTTTGAACAATTATTCTTAACCGCAAAGAAATGGTTTATTGCAGAAGAAAAAAAACTTCCAACTCTTGCACATGTCTGGTTCGGCACGATCCTTGGGGACGACAATAAGGCAATCAAAACAAGGGATGGACAACCAGTTAAACTTATTGATTTACTGGAGGAAGCCATCCGGCGTGCCGCAGATATGGTTAGGCAAAAAAATGCAAACCTTTCAGATGAGGAAGTACAAAGACGGGCAAAAGTGATTGGACTGGGAGCGGTAAAATATGCCGATCTTTCTCAGGACCGCACATTGGATTATGTATTTTCATGGGACAAAATGTTAGCCATGCAAGGAAACACCGCACCCTATTTGCAATATGCGGTTGCCCGGATATCGAGCATCTTTCGAAAAATGGAACGCTCTTCGGATGGTCCATTTAATGAAGCACGACCACCCCAGTCCGACGCAGAAAGAAAATTATCGCGCAAACTTCTCTTTTTCCCAATCGCACTAAAACAGGCAACTCGAGAATTAAAACCCCATTTCCTTTGTACTTACCTCTATGAATTGGCAACTGACTTTAGTTCCTTTTATAATTTGGAAAAGGTAATGGTGGACGATCCAGCGGTACGCGATCTAAGGTTGCTCCTATGTTCATCCACCCAATCAGTGCTTCAAACAGGACTAGGATTATTGGGTATCGAGACTTTGGAAGAAATGTAAGTTCTTTGCTCTATTCGTTCGAAGAAACCGGTATTTTCAATCGATAAAAGTTCTTTCCTCCCCCTTCTTCAACCGATAATAAGCCGTTGATTTCCTTGGGTAATGGAGGTCCCCAAGGAGATTTTTTTAACATCCATTCAAGACGATCATTCTTTTTTCGAACGAGAGGAGATTGATCGGATAAAACCACTCGGTCTTCGGCAAAAAAATCTAATTCCCCGTTCTTCGCAGACAAGAATGGAGGGAATTGTATTTTTAAAAACTTGCCGATCAAACGGGCATCAAATTTCCAATCCTTTGGAATTTCTTTGGGCTGAGTTGACCAGAAACTTTTGAATTGGGTAGTCCAGTGAGGGTCCGGCTCAAATTTGGAGACAACTGGAAGTTTTAAGGAAAGTTGAGTGTGAGCAGGCATACAGGTGTGCGAACAAGCTATCCATGAGCAAAGGCCCTTGATTTCCAATTCCTGACCTGAATTAAGAGGAGGGATGGAAAGAGGGATGAGGAAAAGGGTTTCACCAGTGTGTCCGTTTGCCCTGATATCAAACATTGAGACCCGATGAGGGGGGGGGGAAACGATTTTTCCCGCAGAATATCCAGCAGGTAATTCCCATTCAATGCTTGGAGGAATGCCAACATCCCCGGGATGTTCCCAATAAGTATGCCAACCATCTTCCCTAACGATGCGCAAACCAATCCATATTTCCTTTGATTCTCCTGCAAGAATTCCGTTACCGGGATAGACTAGGTTCAAAGTCAGGGGGAATTGGGATACGGAAACTCCCTCCTTCCCATCAAGCGATGCTGCACCTATGCAGCAGAGCAAAGAAATTAACTGAAGGATTTTCCGCACCCGCAGGTGGATTGAGCATTGGGGTTGCGAATTTCAAAACCCTTGCCCGTTAATCCATCATCGAAATGGACCTCACAATCTTTTAAATAATCAACACTATCGCCAGCAACTGCATAGCGGACACCGTTAGAATCTGCCACTTGGTCGGCATCTTTTGGAAAATCTACCGACATTCCATACTCAAAACCCGAACATCCGCCCGGTTCTATAAAGATACGAAGCAACATGCCTTCTTTCTTATCTTGGAGCATTTTACTTACCTGTCTGGCTGCTGAGTCCGTTAAAGTGATCATCATCGATAACAATGTTTATTATTTAGACTAAGTCAAATTCCACATAATTGCAGCTACTTTTGTGCCACTAAGGTAAAAAAACAACAAATGTGAAAAGGTTGAACTTGATGAATTTGGCGTTCGCGGTACGATTGGAGAAATATTTAGCTGAATAACCATAATATGAAGCACATTTTTAACGAGGTACACTACGAATTGACCCGCAAAATTGCCGAGGGCGGCATGGGTTTGGTTTACGAGGCAACCCAACGCGGAATTGGGGGCTTTCGCAAGACAGTGGCTATAAAGTTAATCCGTGAGGAGTACTCGGCTATTGAGGAATTTCGAAACAATTTTATGGGGGAAGCCAAACTGGTGGCCGACCTAATCCACACCAATATCGTACAGACCTATCACTTGGGAAAAGTCGGTGAGCAATACTTCATGACCATGGAGTATGTCTCGGGTTGGAATCTCGAAGAGTTTCTCGACCGCCATGTCGAGACTGATCAATATATCCCTGCAGATTTAGCAGTTTTTATTGTTTCCAGGTTATGTAGAGGTTTGGCTTATGCTCACCGAAAAAAAGACCGCGAAGACAGACCGCTTGGAATCGTACACCGGGATGTTAATCCCAAAAACATTATGATCGCTCAGGAGGGGGATGTAAAACTGACAGACTTCGGAATCGCAAAAGCTCTTGACCTGATGTACAACAAAGAAGGCGAAGTCATTGCAGGAAAAGATGAATACCTTTCACCAGAACAAGCCCGTTGTGAGGTTACTGACCTCCGGGCAGATCTATTCGGATGTGGCATTGTTATGGCTGAATTGATGCTTGGATATAATATTTTTGAAGATGCTGATCCCGACAAAACCATCCGAAATATTTTGGAAATGGATATACCTAATTTTTCAGAAATTCGAGAAGATGTAGACGAGCGTTTAAACATAATTCTTCAACTTGCCCTGCAAAGACCACGGGATAAGAGATACCAAACGGCAGATCAAATGCTCACCGAATTAGAAAATTTTATTTACGGCGAAGGATACGGTCCAACCAATGAAAAATTGGCTGCTTACACCAACGATTTATTTAGTCGAGATGGAGAAAAAGCAGCCTTGAGGTGGCATCATAAACAAACGCCACCAATCATTGCATAATTCACCCACACCGCTTTCCTAAACATGGCCCTTCAATCGCAAGGACTCAGGCAAGTACAGAAGCAAACCCAGAGCCTCGTCCTGGCTCCCCAGCTTCGTCAATCCCTCAAAATCTTACAAGTTCCGGCTCTTGAATTGCGTTCTGCTATTCTCGAGGAATTGCAAACCAATCCCTTGCTCGAAGAAGTCGGTTCAAACGACGAAAGTTTAGATAGCGATAACTTGGAAGCCTCGCCCGATGAAATCGCTGAAGATCAAGTTGATGAATTTGAAAGTTCAACCGAAAAAGAAAAGGAGCAAAAAGAGGAAGAGGAAGACTGGGAGGAATCTGCAGAGGATTTAGCAGACCTTGATTTTACCGACGAGTTTTCCGTGCTCCAAGAAATGCAAGAGGATTTGCGGGAACATTATGAAAGGGAATATGAGGGCGAAGCACAGCTAGGTAATTCTGAAGCTGAGGACAAGCGAAAGTTCTTTTTTGACTCCCTCGTAGCAGAGACTTCCTTACAAGAACATTTACTTGGTCAGTTAAAAATGGCTGATACCACAGATGGGCAGGTAAAAGCCTGCGAATACCTGATCGGATCCCTTGATGAAAAGGGCTTTTTATCAATTCCTTTGTCCGAAATTGGATTAATTTCTGAACTTCCGCTTAAAGATCTTCAGCATGGCCTGAGTATTTTGCAAAGCTTTGAACCCGTTGGAATTGCATCGGTTGACCTGCAGGATTGTTTACTCAAACAAATGGATGCAAGGGGCTGGGAATCGAGCTTGGCATACCGGATTGTTTCCGAACAGTTTGCTTTATTAGTTCGTCGCAGAGTACCAGAATTATCACGCAAACTCTCCCACCCTACTCATGCGATTCATGACGCTCTTAAACAAATTGCCGAATTGGACCCAGCCCCGGGAAAAAGATTTTCTGAAGACTCCAACCAATCTGTAGCCGCGGATGCCGAGGTCGAAAAGGTGGGAAAAGAATGGGTCATTCATTTAAATAATGATTATGTTCCCCGTTTGCGCCTCAATAAAACCTACAAGGAATTAATCACTAAGGGAACTTTGTCCCCCAAGGAAAAAGAGTATGTAAGGAACCAAATGCGGGCAGGTAAATTCCTGATCAATTCCATCGAGCAGCGACAGAATACCATCGAGCGGATTACCAAGAAAATACTGGAAAAACAGGAAGACTTTTTTCTGCACGGTTCGTCCAAACTTCATCCCATGACAATGGCTCAAGTAGCCGAGGAAATTGATGTTCATGAAACCACCGTATCGCGTGCCACCGCCAATAAATATTTGAGAACTTCGCACGGTCTTTTTCCTTTCAAATATTTTTTCACGCCAGGATATTCAGGCAAGGACGGAGATGCCGTATCCAACACCAGTGTTAAGGAAATTATTGCTTCCATAATTGAGCAGGAAGACCCTAAGAAACCCCTGAGTGATCGGGCAATCGTTGATAAACTCGCAGAAAAAGACATCAAGCTTGCCCGTCGTACCGTGGCTAAGTATCGGGAAGAATTAGGAATCTCACCGACTAACCTCCGGCGACAGTACTAAGCAAATTATCCTACTTATGCCCGACCAGAAACCTGCGAGTAAAATTTCAACTTTTCAACTGCCTTTGGTAGTAGATGTCTCATCATCTCCATTACAGGTAGGTATTCCACAGTCCAATGGTTGGCTTCGAATAGAGACTGATCCAGAACAAGCAATGGAGGGGCTTTTCCGTGCCACCCAAAAACTTTTTCAAGATCAGCCCGATGATTTAAATGCAGTAGATGCAGTCTATTATTGCTGCGGGCCAGGCTCGACTTTGAGCCTTCGTTTGGC
>JAQXCL010000120.1 GCA_029251885.1 Opitutales bacterium
GGTGCCGGTGAAATCAGTTTTGGACTGATTCGAATAATCTGCAAGTGAGAGGTTTAAAAAGGGGCTGAATTCAAAGTCTCCGAAAGGAATGTCAATGCCCCAAGTCAGCCCGGTTTCAAATCTGTCCAAAAGGTCTTTGGAAATAGGGTGGCCAGGTGTGTTTGTAAATGTGTAATTCATTGCCCATTCTAGGAAAGACTGTGCTTTTCCAATCGAGAAAGATTTTCCGAGGGCAATTCCGGGAGATACTTGGCTGTATTGCCTGGACATGCTGTCTTCCAGCGATAGATCGGCGGTGTAGCCAAGGCTGGGGCGTAAGGACCAGCCTTTCCCAAAAGTAAAGATACCAGCAAAGTTTAAGGACAGGGAACCGAAGTCCATTTCCTTCACTAAATCATGGCCAAAATGGGTAAAATTGGTGTAACTCAGACTGATGACAGGAGAAAAGGTTGCTCCCCGTAAATCATACGCACCCAAAAGAAAATTATTGCTTACGGAATTTTCCCAGATGCCTGCCGAGACTTTTTGTGCACCAGATTCAGTAGAGAGAGGATTGTTTGAGTGGTAGATTTTTGAGGAAAATCCAAGCTGGTATCCAAAGCCTTTTTTCTTTGCTTCCACAGGCCTTTGCAACCCCACATCACTCTTGGCAATTTCATGACTGGAGCGGGAAGAGCTATTCGTTTGTTTGAGTTGCTGCTGGCGGTTTCTAAATTGATCAACCTGCTCAGGGCGGTAGTCGTATTGGCGCATTGGCCTCTTTCGTTCCCATGACCATGCACTTGAAAGGCAAAGGACTAGGAATGAAAGAATTGAAATAGAAAGAAAGAATACCCTCATGTAAATGTACTAGCTAAGAAGGTTATTTGGGGTCTGGAATTGCTCGAATTTTAATGGCAGCATCTCCAGTAGCGGTTTTGAAATTCTGTGAATTATATCCACCCACTCCGTGGGTTTTCTGAATGAATTCTCCCTCAATGATGGCTTGCCCACCATAGGAGTTAGAATTGGAATAAAAGTTAACATGGAAAGGTTTGTAAGAATCATTGTGGTTTGAAGTGTTCGGACCGTAAAAGTTGGGTATACCATCTCTACTCCTCAACATGACTTCCGACCCACCGGGGAAATGCACATCACGAAGATCGATGGTGTTGGCTTCCATGTAAATCTCTCTAGCCCGTCCAGAGAAGGTCAGGTCGTTCGCTTGCAGCAATTCATCAGCATACATGTAGACATTATCGCGATCGCTGTGACGACCTACGCTAAATTTGGTTTGCGTGATGTGCATATCTGATAAAGTGCCCAAGGCTAAGTTGCCTCCTACATCGATGGAAACATTGGTTAAGGTAAGGTCTTCGTAGGAACCGATGCCCAGATTGGAACCTTCAAAATTGATTTTGGTTGGGTAAGGATCATAACTTGGGTCGGTAACATCCGTAATGACCGGTTGAAGAGCACCACTTCCTTCCACATGTCCAATATTGGTTTGCTGGGCACTTCCAAGAACAAGGGCATGATCTTCGGTCTTGTTGATGAGTCCATTGACCGAATTTTCAAAAGTAACATCACCGGCAAGGTGCAAGTCTTTGCCCGCGGCGAATGCAAATACTTTTTTATTGTTGGATGGTTCGTTGTTATTCGTTGTTGCTGTGCCTTCAAAGATGGTAGCTTTTTGCAACCATTGGCCAAGGTTGATCTTGGTCGCAATATCGGCACTTCCAATCTGAATGTCGGCACCTAAAACAGCATTTAAATTTTTTGGATACAGTTTAAAAATTTTAGCGAGTTCACGCTGCTTTTCCGGGGAGTCCAATGCGTCGAGCAAATCCTCGTGGGTTGCGCCTAATAGGGCACTATTTAAAACATTGCTGTCTAAAACTCCGAGGGTGAATGAGTTGGGGAGATTGATAGAGTTCGTACCTTGGGCATTGAATAAATTGAGAATATCGAGGGCGACATCTTTATTGGTATCACCAAGAGCACCTGCGTTAATCAGGGCGGTACCAAGATTGTGGAGGTAAGGAGAAGAGCCATAATACTCAATCAGGTCGCCTGCATTGAGAACAGCTCCAGGTGTGATTGAGCCATCTGCAATGCTATCCCAGTTGGCATTTTCAAGGATATGATTGCCCGAGATGGCAGTTGCACCTGTGAGATCATGAAAAAATAAGGAGGTTAAAAACCAGGCTCTGCGAAAGGATTCGTTTACAGGTAGAGAGTAATCGGGTGCGTCGAGAAATTGTTCCAATGCAATGGATGCTGAATAGAAATATCCATCAGTATCGAGGTATTCTACATTATTATTGTCATCTCGACTCACCTTCCCATCTGCATCCAATTTGGGGATTTTGATCCAATCAAATTCCTGATCAGGTAACCATTCATCCAATAAATCATAGAGATCTTCTCTCGTTGAATCTTCGGATAATTCAATTGGAGTGCCGATCGCAGTTCCAAGAAAACTAATTGGAATAAAATCAAGAGATTCACTATTATCGGGGTTTTGGGCTATTTCGAAATCTGAAACTGGGCGAGTAGATGGGGTAAATCCGGGAGGAGAAGCAGGGATATCAGTATTTTTAGATGAATCATCCCCTAGAAGACCCAAGACTGTCTCTAAATATTCAGGATTTGTTTCCTGGCCTGAAACTTGCCGTTGGGAATTAGAGGCTTGTTTAATGAAGGATTCTGCAGCATCACTTTCGCTGCCCTCCTCATCGGAACTTTCTTCATTATCAGAATCGCCTGAGCCCTCTTCACTACCATCATTAGAACTGCTTAAGGTAGCTTTGGCGTTGGCTTGTTTAGCCGTCACAACTGGAACCGCTCCGCAAATAGAATTAGCAGCCGAATTTTTAACATTGATATTTTGTGCTGCAGATGGACTGATTGGCCTCTGTTTTACAACTCCGTTAGAAGATGCGTCCAATCCTTTTCCGGGTCCAACCACCACTGCTTGTGCCTGACCTGCGGGTGTAAAGGCAACCTGCGACTCAGCAACATCTAGTTTCATGCCGGTATTTGGGCTCATCGCCATTTGAAACTGTGTACCGCGAATGACGGCAGTTCCGACCGGAGTGGATATAGTCAGAGAAGATGCTTTGTTAAGTTTTTTGGTTTGGACAACAAGTGACCCAATTTCGATGTCTATGGATACCTGGCTGGTGCTTGGCTCTGCCTGAAGTTGGGCGAAGGATCCCGCTTTCGCATCAAACGGGGATTGTTCAAATTTGTCTAATCTGAGTTTTGAATTTTCTTGAAGAGTCGCAGTAGTACCGTTTGACAATAGGAGGGTGGATTCAGCAAATAACCTTGTTTTGATTGAATATCCAACGGGTAAGACGGAACCCCTTACCACAGGAGCGGTAAGTTTTCTTCCTTGAGGTGAGTATGCTTCTACAACTCCCTTGGTCTGGATGACAATAACTGAGCCTTTTTGAGCGAAGCTAAAGGGTGTTGTATTCGAAACAACGAATATGAGGCACAGGACCCCCCAAATATGTAGATGTTGAATCAAGAATTAAAAATTGCGGAGGCCTTAGTCCAGTCGACAAGGCTCCAATAAGCAGAGACATAATCGGGGCGACGGTTTTGATAGTTTAAGTAATAAGCGTGCTCCCAAACATCAAGGCCAATCAGAGGAGTTCCGCAAACCTCGGCAAGCCCTTGCATCCAAGGACTATCCTGGTTTGGTGTCGAAGTGATGGCTAAGGTGCCGTCGTTCTTTTTTACTAACCAAGCCCAACCAGAGCCGAATCGAGTCAGTGCCGATTGTGAAAATGCGTCTTTAAAACCTTCAAAAGAACCAAAGGTTTGGTCTATTGCTAAAGATAATTCACCCTCTGGACTTCCTCCGGCATTTGGGCTAAGCGATTCCCAGAAAAAACTGTGATTTGCATGACCTCCGCCATTATTTCGTACTGCAGCTTTTAAATTATCGGGAAGACGGGAGAGATCAGAAATTAATTCCAATATTGGCAAATTGGAGAACTCTTCATTTCCATCAAGTGCAGCATTGAGTTTATCGATATATGTTTGATGGTGTTTGCCATGGTGAATTTCCATGGTTCGTGCATCAAAGTAAGGTTCGAGGGCGTTAGGAGAATAGGGAAGAGGTGGTAGTGTGTAGGACATTTAAAATATTGTTTTAACTCAGATCAATTAACCAATACTACAATAAATTCGCAAACAAGTTTTAGGTCAAGTTGAGACTTGCTGGCGTCTAAGTTGAAAAAAGGCCTGGATTATCGCTTCGCAGGGCTCACGCAATATGCCAGAATAAACTTTTGGTTTATGGTTCGATCGTTCCAATTGGTGTAAGCTGGTCGCTCCGCCCAAGCACCCCATCTTCGAATCCTCTAGTCCAAAAAAGACTTTCCCAATACGAGCACTTATAGTCGCTCCAGAACACATCGGACATGGCTCTTTGGTCACATATAAATTGCATTCGTTAAGCCTCCAATCACCAAGTTTTTTGGCTGCCATGGTAATGGCAATCATTTCGGCGTGTGCAGTAGGGTCGGTCTGGTTACGAGTTTGATTGTGTGCCGATGCAATAATTTCTTCTTTGTGCACGATGACTGCACCAATTGGAACTTCGTCAGCATTCCATGCATCTATGCTTAAGTTAAAAGCTTGAGCCATGAAATATTCTGCATCCCTATTTAGTGCTGAGGGATGAATTTTAGCAAATGGGCAGAGAGGCATGGGAGGCTCGGTTTAGTTCAAGTTAAAGATGTTTTAGCAGGGTTTGTACCAAGATGTTCTAAGCTTGTATGGCATGGGGCAACTTGCTTTAATACTTCTCATATGCCTAATCAAGATGTAGTAGAAGTCGAAGGGAAAATAACCGCGGTTCTTCCCAGTACAATGTTTCGCGCCGAGTTGAAAAATGGTCATAAAGTGCTTGCCCATATTTCAGGAAAGTTGCGGAAACACTTCATCAAGATTACCGTGGGTGACATTGTTAAAATGGAAATGAGTCCCAATGACTTAGAGAAAGCCCGAATCGTATACCGTCTAAAAAATGCTGAGGTTAACCGGAATGCACCCATTCGTAGTTTCGGTCCCCGAGCCAGGCGTAGAAAATAACCCCCACCTCGATCATTACCATGAATATAGTCGAATCTATCGGAAGAACCCCCCTTGTTGAGCTAGTTAAATGTGGTGCATCCTTGGATGCCAAGCTATTCTTGAAGTCTGAATTTTTTAACCCTTCAGCTAGTGTTAAGGATCGTATTGGAGCATCCATGATTGAGGCGGCAGAAAAGGATGGCACATTAAATTCAGACAGTGTTGTTATTGAACCTACCTCAGGTAATACGGGCATTGCTTTGGCCTTTGTCTGTGCAGCAAAAGGTTACAAGTGCATACTAACTATGCCTGAGTCTATGTCCAAAGAACGTCGTATTCTTCTTCGCCTACTTGGAGCTGAAATCGTACTTACCCCAGCCCTCAAAGGGATGGGGGGGGCAATAGCTAAGGCCAATCAGTTGCTTGAGGCACATGGAGAAAAAGGTTTTATGCCCCAGCAGTTTAATAATCCAGCTAATCCGGCAATTCATCGAATTACAACAGCCGAGGAAATTTGGTCTGGTTTAGAGGGTAAAGTCGATTGTCTAGTCGCAGGAGTTGGGACGGGAGGTACCATAACTGGAGTATCTGAAGTCATTAAACAAAGAAACCCAGATATGCTAACTGTTGCGGTTGAACCTTCTGAGAGCCCAGTGATAACTCAGACTAGGAACGGGGAGGAACTGAAACCAGGTCCTCACAAAATCCAGGGAATTGGTGCTGGTTTTGTTCCCAAAAATTTAAACTTGGATATAGTGGACGAAGTTGAGCTTGTATCGAGTGAAGAAGCTTTTGATATGGCTCGTAAAGTTAGCCTTGAAGAAGGCATCCTCGCCGGAATTTCTACTGGGGCCACTATAACTGCGGCATTGAGAATTGCACGCAGACCTGAAATGGCGGGTAAAAACATTGTAGTAATAGGTGCGAGTTGTGGCGAACGTTACTTGAGTACTCCACTCGCCGCAAAAGCAGTTGAGGAAGTCATGGATGCCGTTGCCGAAGAGGTTTAAAACTTTTCTGTTCGTTATATTCTTTCTCTAAAGACAAAGGTAACAGGGGGTAAAGATTGCTCCTGTTTGCTTCCTGCTATTTCACATCATTTTAACTGATGAGGGTATTAGTTCGAAGAGTCCGAAATGCCAAAGTCTTGGTCTCGGAAAAGAAAGTAGGGTCCATCCATGATGGACTCCTGATATACATGGGTATTCATACTGATGATCAAAATGAAGATCTTTCCTGGATTATAAAAAAGATTCTCGGTTTAAGGATTTTTGAAGATGGAGAGGGACGAATGAATCGATCAATCAATCCTCAACAGGGTGTTCTTTTAATTAGTCAATTTACCTTGTTTGGGAATCTTCGCAAAGGGTACCGTCCATCTTTTAATCAAGCGGCTAACCCGATTACAGGTAAAATGCTGTATGAACAAGGGCTTGCCCAAATAAAAGAACATTTCGACGGGGATGTTCAAGCGGGTGTTTTTGGAGCAAATATGCAAATTCATGCGGTTGATGATGGACCAGTAACTGTATGGATCGATTCTAAAAATCGGAGTTATTAAAATTGAGTAAACCCCAGCCAATCAAAAAGGAATTTTTTCTAAGTGATGTAAAAAAAGTTGCCCGTGAACTTTTGGGTACGACATTGTGCATCCGCCAAAAATGTGGCTCGATTTTTCGTTCCGTAATAAATGAAACTGAAGCTTACGATGGAGAGAAAGACCTAGCCTGCCACGCAAGTAAGGGTAGGACCGTCCGTACTTCAGTTATGTATGAGATGGGTGGGGTCTGCTACGTCTACCTCTGTTATGGTATGCATTGGATGCTAAATGTAGTGACCTGTGCAGAGGGTTACCCTGCCGCCGTCCTTATTCGAGGGACGGAAGATTTTAAAGGCCCGGGGCGATTAACTAAAGGCCTAGGGGTGACGGGTTCATTTAACGGTAAAAATGTACATCCCCAAAATTCACTTTGGATCGAGCAATCTGAAGGGAAACCTCAGCAGATTTTTGCTGGCCCTCGAATTGGCGTCGATTATGCGGGTCCTAAGTGGAGTCAAAAGCCATATCGTTTTTGGTTTTCAAATTGCCAAGGTATTGTCTAACTTAGAATAAATGGATATCAGATTATTGATTTCAGTTAGCGTATTTTCCTTAAGCTTGGGAGCTTGCGGCTATAAAAAACAACAAGCCTCGAACACTAGCAGAGCGGCAATTTATGATGCTTGGGATGCCCGTTATGTTTATGAGATGCAAACCCGAAGAATGATCCCTCTCCATCAAGGTCGTGAAGTTGGAAGAACCTGGGGTCGGGATGAAAAGGGTAAAATTAATTATGCCTCTTATGCTCGCTTTGACGATAAGGTAGTAGAAGATCTTTATGCTATTCATACTAACCATCTAGACAGGATAAGAGAAAAGAAATGGGAAAGTGCGAAGAGTGAGAGAATTAATTTTGTCAAGAACCAGTTAGATGTTTTAGAGGAAGAAGAAAATGCACCATTGATTGAAGTGCCAATCGAGGACGAAGAGGAAGAGTTTTTACCCCCAGCTTTCATACCGCAGGGAATCGATGTTAATAGCGGGAATAATATGCCCACTGAAACTACTCAGGAGGATGCTCCCCCCGGTTTTCTGTTTGCTCCTCTACCCTAAATTATTTGCGGATGAGTAAAGTATCTATTTTTTTACAGGCATTTGCTGTAATTGCCAGCTTGGCGGGAATAATACTAACTTTTTCCGCCGTTTCCGAATACGATCAAGACCTAAACACTATAGCTTTACAAAAGCTAAAAATCAAAGAAGCCGAAAAAAACCTAGCCGAACTTGGCGATAAGTATGCTTCTGATCAACTGCGTCAAAAAAATCGGAACCTTGATTTATCGGAGGAAATTGCTGAATTTAAAAGAGCAGCAGACGAGATCGATTTAAAATTAGCCCGCACTAAGGAGGAAATCGAGGAGATCGAAAATTCACTCAATGATACGATTACTGACAAGGATGCAACTTACCAGAGGCAATCCGAGTCTGCGACTGCTGTTAAGGAGCTGCAGAGTAAAATTGAAAACCTACGAAGTGAACTTCCGAGGATCAGGCAACAAGTAGAAGCAAAGAGATTTGAAATTGGCGATTTTGAAAACAGGATTTCTGAGCTTGCACAAAAGCTGACTGTCTATTCAGAAATAACTTCGGCTGTTCGTGAGCACTGCCTAGCAACTATAAGATCTTTAAGAACTTATTTACGGGTGCGTCCCTGGCTCGAGCCAGGTGAAGAATTGAGCCTTACATTGAAATCTGTTGATCTGTCTTCCGGATATGTCGCTCTTTCGGAAGGTGGAAATGTCGGGCTTCGCGAAGATATGGTTTTTTCCGTGAAATTCGAAAACAGAGAAATTTCCAAGATTCGAGTCAAGAAAGTATTCCGAAATTATTCTTTGGCTGAACTCATTCCTTTGATTGGTAATCCTTTAAAACTCTTAACTCTCGAAAAAGTTGATCTCGTTGCTATGTAGAATATTTTCCTTGGGAATGCTTGGATCTGCGATTGGTTATTTTTTGCTCAGCCTAGATTCTTTTGACTCCCTGGAGGAAGAGGTGACTGTGGGATCATCAAGATTGAGAGAGATTCAATTAGTTACCGGGGAGGAGTCCAATGCCAGTGAGGCTAATATGGTCGCCTTATTTAAAATAAACCGGGCATTGAGGAAGGATATGGAAAGTCTGAATGAGGAAAGCGACGGTGCCGAAGAAGAATTGAACTTTCTTGTTCCTAAGATTCAAAAATTAAAAGCTGAACTAGAATTAGCCTTACAAGAACTTGAAAAAGAGAAAAGCGATCTTATCGATTTTACAAATCGATTATCTGGGGAGGAAGCCAAACTGCTTCCTCTCACCAAGCTAAAAGAGGATACCATGTCTGAACTTGGCTTGGTTGGCGAGGAGCATCAAAAGATCGAACAAGAGTGGAACCGTCTAGACCAAAATTTTTCCTCATTGAGTCGGGTTCGCCAAGCAGTCCTGGATTCATATTTAGACACGAAGAAATTGCTGGTGGAAGAAATTGTTCGTCCGTTCGATATCTTTTACGGGGATTCCCTCCGCATCGAAATAGAAAATGTAGCACCTAATGGTCGTGGATTTTTTAGTAAGACCGGTGAGCGAGATGGAATGCAAAAGGGTTTTGTGTTTATTGTTCGTACGGGCGGACAATGGAGTGAAATGCCGTATTATGTTCGCTGTACTTTAGTTGAAAAAACCTATTCATTTCTTGAAATTATTGACCAAGAAACACAAAAAAACATTCCCTCTATACAAGCTGGAGAAAAACTAACCTTGATCCGTACGGCAGAATTATCTAATCCTATCGGTTCCCCTGATTTTTCAGAAGAGAAATCTTTATCCCACCACGACCTTTAAAGTATCTAACCTAATGAGTTCCACTGATTCCGAAGAGATTACGGATGAAGCCCTGGCTTCTTCGATATCTGACGACGGCAGGCTTTCTTCAGAAGCTTTTGAGCCAGGTGAAGAAGGAATCGTGGAGGCAGGTATTCCTCCACAATCGACTGACCCAAAAGATTCTGAGGAGTTGAATGAAGAACCTTTTTCGGTAGGAGACTTTGATGCCGACATGGTAATTGAAGAAAAGCCCTCGGTTACACAAACACCCGACGACTCGCCTGTGGATTTAGAAACTCGGGTTGCGGTTACCAAGAATATGCCTTCTACTTCATCGCTTAGCGGTGAAGATACTTCCAACAACCTGCCAGCAGGAGAGGTGGCCGAGTTTCGTAAAACATTATCGGCTCTTTCGCGACAATTAGAGGTGGACCGATTGACCTTTCTTTATCAACAACTTCAAGCAGACGGCAATGAACTGCCCGCCTTAGATCGCATCGCATCTGACATTCGTGGAGATTCTCCGCTTCATCCTCTGGGAGATCAAGACCTGTATTCCACCCGTCCACTTTCTCGTTTGCAAGGCTGGATATCAGGCCTTTCTTTTGGAGTGGGCAGACGAGCAAAGAAGTTTTCTCGTTAGTATTTTACCTGTGGGCTCAAATCAACTGGAGCCTGAACTAAATTTCTCGGTCATTATACCAGCCTATAATGAAGAGGAGTATTTACCCAAGACCCTGGACGCTCTCAAACTTGCGATAGATAAATTAGATGGCTTTCGAGGGGAGATCATTTTGGTTGATAATCAATGTACTGATCGAACAGCACAAATAGCAGAGGACTTTGGCTGCATTGTGATCAAGGAACCAGTAAGGCAAATTGCAAAAGCTCGTAATAGTGGTGCCCGAGCTGCTCGTGCCCTCAATTTAATTTTTCTTGATGCAGACACATTGGTCCCTCCATCCACATTCGCTCAGGCAATGGAGGCTCTTAACGGTGGAGAGGTCGGCTGCGGAGGAGCTCAGTTAGTTTTGGACGCGTATCCTGCTCGTTGGTTCGCTGGTCGATTTCTTCCAGGTTTTTGGAACTGGATATCAAGAAAATTCAAATTGTTCGCCGGGAGTTTCATCTTTTGTCGGGCAGAATTATTTTTCGACTGTGGTGGATTTCCTGAAACCCATTTTGCGGGGGAGGAAATCGTACTTTCACGCAAACTGAAAAAGGAGAGCCGAAAAAACGGGAAGAAAGCGATAATTATTTCATACCCTCCTGTAATTTCTTCAGCTCGAAAATTGGCTTGGTATAGCGACCTTGCCATCTTGCGCTTGGTCCTTCCTTTAATAGGCATGCCTTTTTTTTTAAGAAGCCAGAAAGCTTGCCGGTTTTGGTATGATCGACCAACAAAGGATTGATTTTTAGTCAAAGATCGAATTGTAATGTAAGGGTAAAAGATATGTCTTCCCGTAATTTAACATGTTCATTTATGATTTTATGTTTTCTGATTGCATCTTCTTGCTCAAGAAAACATTCAGATTCCCTGCCTGCTGGGATCGTAGAATCCGCTGGTGGGAGTCGTCCTCCTGCCTATGTTCAAAAGGCCTGGGATGCTCGTTACAGTTACGATTCTGATCGAAGGTTGTTGGTTCCTGAATATGCTGGTTCACGTTGGGGGGCCGTTCAGCAATATAAAGAAGAAGGCAAACTTGAGTACCAAGACTGGTGGGTGAGGGATGTCCGTTCGGAGGACTTGGAAGCCAGTCCTGATACATCCATAACTTCTTATCTCGATGATGATGGCAACCTAACACTCATCGTTCAGAATGTTGATTTAGATGCAAATGAAAGTGAAGAGCTTTCTCCTAGTGTGAAAAGCACTGTTGATCCTATTTCGGAAGATGCTTCCCCTTTTCCTCCGGTAGAAAAAGAAACTCCTTTTGAGCCTTCCCCCTTTTCGCCGTTTTAAAAATCAGTACTTTTTGATCTCCCCCATGGAAGCAAAAAGGGGAGGCGGATCATATTCGTCCTCATCTCCTTTTGGGTAGTTGGGAGTTTCTTTATTTTCTTCTTTAGCTTTCAATTTGGGGAGCGTTGTCGAAGCTTTGGGAAGAAATGTTTTACTTGTAAATTTTGCGGTCTTAGTGATTTTGGTAATTTTTTTCTTAGATCCTTTTTTTTGATTTAGTGCACCCACTGAGCGCAACCACACACGGCTAACAAGTATGTTTTCATCATCCTGAACAAATTCCCTTAATTGTTCCCACTTAATCTTTGCAAAGCACCCCGCACCCTTGGTTTTTCCACTGCCAGTTTTTCGCGGGGTTCCGTCTTTATTCAGGGTTGCTGCCATAATTTTAAATCAATAGAAGGCATTCTTAGCGGAGAAATCAATCCATCTTTATTCCCAATCCCTGCTCGGCAGATCAAACTCGGTGGATAAAAGTATCATTAAGGGGCGATTTCGCTGATTCCCGCACAAACTTTCTTGGCTGGTTGGCGGCCAAACTTTCGAGGATTTTAAACACCCAATCGACCTGTTCCTCAATATTCAAATTAAGGGAAAGCTGCTCTGCATTTATTGGGCACTCTGGGTTGGTCGACATCCAATCTTCTACTTGCTTGCGTACCGCCAAGATCCGTGCAGCCGCTTTTTTACCAGCTTCCACACCGGGTTGGTGGTATGCATTGATTCCTATCATAGTTGCATAGTATCCAACTGCCCGCTCATATAGAGCAATGAGCATTCCCACTGACCTAGCATCTACCTGGTCAATGGTTAGGGTAATGGAGCGCCTTCCCTTTTCTAGGAGAGCATCACGTGTTCCAAGAAAAAAGCCGTGCAAATAGTCGCCCGAATTCATTCCAAATTCATCGACCTCTACTGATTCACCTTCACGGTGCTTCAATACCTCGATAAAGGTGGCAAAAAAATTGGGGATTCCTTCGCGCAGTTGCTGAACATAAGCATGTTGATCGGTGGAGCCTTTGTTGCCGTAGACCGCAATTCCTTGGTTTACCTTCTTTCCTTCGAGGTTCATTTCCTTACCCAAAGATTCCATGATCAATTGCTGCAAATACTTGGCGAACAATTCCAATCGGTCTTTATAGGGAAGGATGACCATATCCTTCGCGCCGGTCCCGGCAGTAAGCCAATACCAACTAAGCGCAAGCATGGCAGCTGGGTTACGTGGAGTGTCCTCCGATCTTGTAAGTTCGTCCATATTAGCTGCACCATCAAGTAATTGATCGATGTCAAAGCCCTGTAGGGCGGCGGGCAATAAGCCAACAGCAGCGGTTTCACTGGTGCGGCCACCCACCCAGTCCCACATGGGAAAAAAGTCTAACCAATTTTCCTTCTCCGAAATTTGATGGAGTTTACTGCCTTGTCCAGTTACGGCTATTGCCTGTTTGCTAAAATCCAGTCCTTCTTTTTGAAACGCAGACTGGGCTTCGATCATTCCATTGCGGGTCTCGGGCGTACCGCCAGATTTTGATATCACAAGCACTAAAGTGCTGGCCAGTTTTTGGCCAATTTGGGACAGAGTAAAGTCCATACCGTCAGGGTCGGTGTTGTCAAAAAAATGAGCCACCAGATCGTCCCCTGAAGACTTGGCAAGTGCCTTGCCAACAAACTGTGGACCTAAGGCGGAACCCCCTATTCCAATTACTAGAAGATCAGTAAAAGAGCCACTTGGGCTCGCTAGTTCACCAGCTTTTACCCGGCGGGCGCACTGTTTTACTTTCTCAAGGGTATTCCGTATGTCCTCCGCCATTTCGGTAGTAGGGGCAAGCTCGGGTTTACGCAGCCAGTAATGGCCGACCATCCGGGCTTCGTCGGGGTTGGCAATAGCTCCGGCTTCCAGTGCTTTCATCGATGAATAAGCATCTTTTAGAAGGTCCTGGGTTTGGGAGAAATAATCTTGGGGGAATTCAGCGAGTCGAAAGTCCGAGGCGAATCCCAGTTCGGGAAATCTTTGATAAAGTAAGGAGTCCATAGAGAAAAAAACTTAAATGGGTTAAAAAAGGATTAGTGGGTTACAGCCCCAAGGGAAGCAGAGCTTACAAGTTTAGCGTATTTGGCTAGAACACCCCGTTTTTCCTTGGGGCCAGGATTTTGCCAGATTTGTTTACGCCGATCAATTTCTTCATCGGGCAAATCCAGTGTAAGTAGGTTGTTTTCTGCGTCAATAGTTATGGGGTCTCCGTTAACGAGCATACCAATTAACCCACCGATCGCTGCTTCGGGGGTAATGTGCCCCACGACAAAGCCATGGCTACCACCAGAAAATCGACCATCGGTAATAAGAGCGACCTCCTTGCCTAATCCTTTGCCCATGATGGCTGAGGTGGGAGATAGCATTTCGCGCATTCCCGGACCTCCAACTGGCCCTTCATTGCGGATTACTACAACATTTCCTGCCTGCACTTCCCCGTCAAGAATACCACGTAGGGCTTGTTCCTCAGATTCATAGACCTGAGCGGTGCCGGAAAAATTTAGGCCTTCCTTTCCAGTTATCTTGGCCACGGCACCATCGGAGGCAAGGTTCCCGTAAAGAATGCGTAAGTGACTATCCTTTTTGATCGGATCCTCTATGGGGCGAACCAGATCTTGCCCCTTGGGATAGGGGGCATAGGGCTTGGCGTCGGCAACATTTTCGGCAAGGGTCTTACCAGTTACGGTCATGCAATCGCCATGGAGTAAGCCATGGTCGAGCAAGGTTTTCAGTAAGGGGCGCAAACCACCGATTCGTACGAAGTGAGACATGTTGTACTTCCCGCTAGGTTTGAGGTCGCAAAGTACGGGTACCCGCTTACCAATCTCGGTGAAGTCATTGAGATCAAGAGGAACTTCCGCTTCATGAGCCATGGCGAGTAGATGGAGAACCGCATTGGTTGATCCACCCAGGGCGATGACCACAGTAATGGCATTTTCAAAAGCCTCTCGGGTCATGATGTCACGGGGGCGGATGTTTTTCTCAACCAAATTTACCACAGCTGCACCGGCGGCCTTGGCATCTGCGAGTTTGTCTTCGGACACGGCAAGCTGGGCAGAACTGTCTGGTAAACTCATTCCTAAAGCTTCAATCGCAGATGACATGGTATTAGCGGTGTACATTCCACCGCAAGATCCGGGGCCTGGAATGGCTTTCTTTTCGATCTCAGTCAATTCGTTGTGGGAAATATTACCTGAAGCATGGGCTCCCACTGCTTCAAACACTGATACGATATCTAAGTTTTTTTCTTTGTGAATGCCTGGGAGTATGGTTCCACCGTAGACGAAAATGCCTGGGCGATTGAGGCGGGCAAGAGCCATTACGCAGGCGGGCATATTTTTATCGCACCCACCAATTGTGACAACGCCGTCCATTCCCTCAGCCCCTACGACAGTTTCGATGGAATCAGCAATGACCTCCCGCGAAACCAAGGAATATCGCATGCCTGGTGTGCCCATACTTATACCGTCTGACACAGTAATCGTACCAAAGGGCAGGGCCTTGCCCCCACTGCTGTCGACTCCTTCCACAGACATCTTTCCGAGTTCGTCTAAATGAGAGTTACAGGGAGTAACCATACTCCATGCAGAGCATACTGCAACTTGAGGTTTCTTAAAGTCCTCATCTTCAAAGCCAACTGCACGAAGCATCGAGCGGTTGGGGGCACGGTCGTCTCCATCTACCACGATGGAAGAAAAATTTCGATTACAGCTCATACTTTTTGTTTTCGTTTATTTTCGTTGTGAAAACGCAGGATATGCGGTTGCATCTTGCCATTGTTTCCGAATTGTTTTTTTGGATATAGGTTTTGAATAAAAGCGAACTAGAATCCCTAAGGGAAGAGATCGATCAAATCGACTCTGAAATCGTCAAGTTACTCAACTTGCGGGTAAGTAGAGCCTGCAAAATTGGCAAAATCAAGAAACTTTCCGGGGTCGACCCCTATGATCCTGCCCGTGAGGAACAAGTATTTGAAAAACTTGCTGGTTACAGTGAAGGACCTTTGCGAGAGGGATCTCTACGCACCGTTTACCGTGAAATCATTTCTGCCTCCATCGCCTTGGAGAAAGACATGGTTATTGGTTATCTTGGGCCCGAAGCCACCTACACCCATCAGGCGGCAGTCAAAAATTTTGGATCAGGACTGGAATACCAAGCACTGCCCGATATTCCTGACGTATTCAGTTCAGTGGAAGCAGGGCATTGTGATTATGGGGTGGTGCCAATCGAAAACTCAAGTGAAGGGGCGGTTAATCGTTCACTTGATTTATTAGTCGATTCCGAACTTACGATTATTGCCCAAGTCTTTTTGAGGGTACGTCACTGCCTTTTTAGCCAATCTTCACTTGCAGATATTGGCGAGGTTCGTTCGAAGGATCAGGCCCTTGCTCAATGTGCTGACTGGTTACGTGCCCAGCTTCCTGAGGCCCGTCTTGTTCCTGTAAGCAGCACTGCTGAAGCTGTGAGGGAGTGCCGGGCTGAACCGGGAGTTGCTGCCATTGCCGGGGAATTAGCCGGACAAATTTACGAAGTTCCCATGATCGAAGGCGGAATTCAGGACCGATCGGATAATGTAACCCGCTTTCTCGTTGTGGCGAAACAATCCCTACCCATGCGTGAAGGTGTATCCTACCGTACCAGCTTGGTTCTTTCCTTAAACGACGAGGTCGGAGCTCTGCAAAAGGCACTCAAGCCATTTTCTGAGAGAGGTATCAATCTTTGTAAAATCGAATCCAGACCAAGCAAACGTAAGTCCTGGGATTATTTCTTCTTTGTAGATTTCCTTGGACATCCTGAAGAAGATGGAGTTTCTCAGGCCCTGAAAGAATTAAGTAATGCTTGTGCTTTTTCCCGTCTATTGGGAAGTTATCCGGAATTAGACTCCTAAAAAAATAACACGGAAAGATCCTGCCCCTTGTGTGCATTACGCATCACAAGAGTCTCAATAAATTGGCGGTTTTCCAGATATTCTTGCTCGCACTTGGAGGTCCATCGTTTTCTGCCTCCCTTCAAAGATTCGCGCAATCCAGAGACCAATAACAAACCATTCATTGCATCACGGGTGGACCGAACAAATTTAAGAACGGATGCATGCACCCATAGGGGGTCAACCAAATGATGCCGGGCATTCCAATGAACATGCCTCAAATTTCGCTTATTGGGAAAATGAAAACGTACGACTTCATCAATACAGTGCTCAAAGGATTGAACTGTCATTCTCTCATTGCCGTCATTTTCCCGCATAAAGGAAAGTGTACTTTGCAGCTGCATTGTTTCTTCAGGCGAAGAAACACTCCCCATTACCATGAATAGAGAGTTTAAATTTTGCAGTCTGGTATAGTCGTCTTTTTTATCCGCCGCTGTTTTCACCCGCCCTTTCCCCACCCAAGTATAAAATTTCCTCGGCGAACCGAGAGAACTGCGTAAAATCCTCGTAGAAACTTGCGTAACGCAACCAGGCGATGGAATCGACAGTGCGCAAACCATGCATCACTGCATCGGCAATTGCACGACTAGGAAGTTCATCATCGAACTCACTTTCGATTCTTCGCAGGGTATCGGAGAGAAGAGCGTTGATTTGCTCGGCATCAATCGGACGCTTGGAAATCGAACGACGCAGGCTCATTGCCAGTTTCGTTCGATCAAAGCACTCCCGGCTATCATCACTTTTTACCACAGTCAAATCCTCGTGGAGGACTTCTTCTATGGTGCTGAAACGATGTCCGCAAGATTGACATTCTCTTCTTCTTCGCGTCGACGCAACCTTACCGGCCCGCGTTTCCAAGACCTTGAGATCAAGGGATGAACACTTTGGACACAGCATTATTCGCTATCGAGAATTCCACTTACCACACACACAAGTATGTTTTAACAATATTTCAGGAAATTCTTCAAGACCATAATTCCACTATCTGTTGCCAAAGATTCTGGATGGAACTGTACACCCCATAGTGGAAGCTCCCGGTGCCGGATTGCCATAATTTCGTCTTCATCCGTCTTCGCGGTTACTTCCAACTCTTTTGGTATGGTCTTCGGATCAATAACAAGGGAATGATAGCGAGTGGCTGAAAAGGGGTTTGGGAGATCCTCAAAGATCTCGGTCTCTTGGTGATGGATGGGAGAGGTTTTTCCGTGCATCAAACGATCTGCTCGGACAATCTTTCCACCGTAAGCTTGTCCGATACATTGGTGACCAAGGCAAACTCCAAGCAATGGTTTTTGCCCTGCCCAATGATTGACAGCCGCTAAGCTTATACCTGCCTGATCAGGATCACAGGGGCCTGGAGAAAGAACCAGCCCGTCAAAGGGTTGGATATTAATCTCTTCCAAGGTGGCTTGATCATTACGTATGACCTCGCAAGTTGCCCGCAACTCCCCGAAGTACTGCACCAAATTATAGGTGAAGGAGTCGTAATTATCAATAACGAGCAGGTTCACGGCTGGGCAAATGGGCGAGTAATTGG
This sequence comes from Opitutales bacterium, assembly GCA_029251885.1. GTDB lineage: Bacteria > Verrucomicrobiota > Verrucomicrobiia > Opitutales > Seribacteraceae > Chordibacter. Next base: position 17,925 of record JAQXCL010000120.1, read on the forward strand.
CGGATGAGCTCAGGAGCCTTGGTAACCTTGTTTTCGTGCCCGTTCCATAAGTCGAAGCCCATTCAAACGGATAAATCCACCAGCATCTTCGGGTTGGTAGTCAGATTCGTCTCCTTCCATTGAAGCAACTGCGGTATCGTAAAGAGAGTAATCCGATTTTCTGCCAACGGTGGTGACATTTCCTTTGTAAAGTTTCAGCCGTACAATTCCACTTACTTTTTGCTGGCTTTGATCAATTAATGCCTGAAGGGCTTCACGTTCGGGAGCGTACCAAAATCCGTTGTAAATGAGTTCGGCGTAGCGAGGGATCAAGGAATCTCGCAGGTGCATCAAGTCACGATCCATAGTCAAGGTTTCCAATTGCCTGTGGCCGTGCAGAAGAATGGTGCCGCCAGGGGTTTCGTAGACTCCACGACTTTTCATCCCCACGAATCGATTTTCCACTAAATCCACCCGTCCAATTCCATGTTTACCTGCAGTGGTGTTAAGGGAACGGATAATTTCTGCCGGATTCCCCATTTTTCCATCAATGGCCACGCAATTTCCCTGGTCAAATTCCAACTCTAGGTATTGGGCTTCATCCGGAGCGAGCATGGGGTCGACAGTCAGTTTGTACATCGAACGATTTTCAGGCGTGGTCGGATCAAACCATGGATCTTCAAGAATTCCGGCTTCGTAGGAGATATGCCAAAGGTTACGGTCCATGGAGTAGGGTTTAGATGCACTGGCCTCCACATCGATCGAATGTTCCTTGCAATATTCAATCATTTCTGTGCGCCCAGGGAAACGCTCGCGAAAAGAGGCATCTCGCCATGGTGCAAGAATTTTTAGATCGGGAGCAAGGGCTGAAAAAGTAATCTCGAAGCGGCACTGATCATTTCCTTTACCCGTAGCACCATGAGCCACTGTATCTGCCTTGAATTCTCGGGCGATATCAATTTGAGCCTTTGCAATAAGCGGACGGGCAATGGAGGTACCCAAAAGGTATTGGCTTTCATAAATGGCATTTCCACGAGCCATCGGGTAAATAAAGTTCTGAGCAAATTCATCGACCAGATCAAGAGTTCGGTGGGCTTTGGCTCCCGTGGACATGGCCTTTTCTTCGAGACCATCTAGTTCTTCCTCCTGACCAACATCGGCACAGTAGGTAATAACTTCAGCCCCATGATGATGGGCGAACCAGTGAACAAGTACGGAGGTGTCTAAACCTCCCGAATATGCGAGAATCAATTTCATCTTTTCAGGAATTATGCGGTGATAAAGCGGATAGAATAGCCTTTTGCATATGCAGACGATTTTCCGCCTGGTCAAAAAGAATCGCCCGTTGAGAATCGAGCACGGACTGTGAGACTTCCTCTCCAGGATGGGCTGGCATACAATGCATGAACAGACAATCCTGTCGAGCAGACTCAAAGGTCGAATCTTTGACCTGATAGGGTTGCATGGCTTGCAGACGCCCCTTGCTTTCCTCTTCGCAACCCATACTCACCCAGACGTCCGTGTAGACTGCATCTGCTCCGAGTGCCCCTACATCGGGGTCGGGGGTGAAGTCCCAGGTTGGCGATAGGTTGTTGTCCTTGAGCAATTGTTGTATTTCTTTTGCTGGTTTAAAGGATTCCGGACCGCAAAGTGAGATTTCTAAGCCAAACAAAGCGCCAGCTAAGATCCAGGAATTTGCCATATTACAGGAGGTGTCGCCAAAAAAGGCTAACTTTTTACCCTTTAATCCTTCAAGTGAAGTCTGACCATCTGACCATTTTTCTATCAAGGTCATACAATCTGCATAAATTTGACAGGGATGTAAAAAATCGGTGAGGGCATTGACTACTGGAATAGAGGTATGACGGGCAAACTCTTCGATCAATTCATGTCCGTGTGTCCGGATGATCAATCCGTCAAGAAAGCGCGAAAGTACTTTAGCTGTATCTTCGATGCTTTCACCCCGACCAATTTGGGTGCTCGATTGATCAAGGATGAGGGGATTTCCCCCGAGTTCACGAATACCTACTTCGAAGGAGACACGTGTTCGTGTGCTTTGCTTGTAAAAAAGCATTCCCCAACTTTGGCCGGCAAGATCCTTTGTCGGTCGCTGAGCCCGGGTATTTTTCAAATCGAAAGCGTTTGCAAAGATTTGCACCACTTCTTCTTTTTGAAAGTCATTTTCCTGTAAAAAGTTTCTCATAGCAAAAAATATTTAGTCCAATTTGATTTGGACTATTCCGGACCTTAAAATGTTGAGGGCTCGCAAAATCTCATCATCTTTTACGGTAAGGGGGGGGAGTAGACGCAAAGTATTTCTCGCAGCACCCACAGCAATTAAACCATTTTCCCGAAGGTGGGCAACGAGGAGAGATGGATCAAAAGTAAGGCCAAGACCAAGCATTAATCCTCTACCTTTAACCTCGGTGATTTTCTGGGGAAATTGGGCAGCTAGGTTTTGCAGTCCAATTTTAAATTCTTCACCTTTTGTCTTAGCTTGTTCGATTAAGTTTTCATTCTCGATGACATCTAGTACCGCATGAGCCGCAGTACAGGCTAGGGGGGAGCCGCCATAAGTTGTTCCATGACTACCCGGAGTAAATAGTTGGGAGTGTTGTTGATCTACCCAAATCGCTCCGATGGGGAAGCCCCCGCCTAATCCTTTTGCCATGGCGATTGCATGAGGTCTCGTTCCTGATTTTTGGTATCCCAGAAATTCACCTGTCCGTGCTATGCCCGCTTGGACTTCGTCCATTAGGAAGAGAAGATTATTTTTTGCACAAAGAGTTTCCAAGCCTAAAAGAAACTCGTCGCTAGCGGCTTCTAACCCGCCCTCGCCTTGGATGGACTCGACAAGTATAGCAACTGTTTGATCGTCTATAGATTGTTCAAAATCACTAAGATCATTGTAACGGCAAAATACAAAACCCGGAAGGAGCGGTTCAAATCCCTGCCGATATTTGATCGATTCTGTCGCGGATAAAGCTCCAAGGGTACGCCCGTGAAATCCATTGGTAGCAACGAGTATCTTCGATCGCTTGGTTTTTGCTTGATTACCATGCAAGCGGGAAAGTTTGATTAAAGCCTCATTCGCCTCTGCACCACTGTTGCAAAAAAGGATTTTGCCGGGACCAATTTTTTTGACCAGTCTTTCAGCGAGTGAAACCTGCTGGGGGATAGAAAATAAGTTAGAGCAGTGAACGAGTTCGGCACTCTGTTGCTGGACATTTTTTACCCAGTGGGGATGGCTGTGTCCAAGGTTGGTAACTGCAATTCCTGAAGCAAAGTCTAAGTACTCTTTACCTTGAGAGTCCCAGAGGCTGGATCCTTTTCCCCTGACAATTTCCAGGGGCGGTGGGGCATAGTTTCCGATAAGGAATTCTTGATGTTTTGGAAAATCCATCTATTTATGCATGGACAATTTCCGTACCAATCCCCTGATCGGTAAAAATTTCCAATAATATACTGTGCGGCATCCTACCATCGATAAAGTGAACCCGGTTGACGCCTGCTTTTAGGGCTTCCACTGCACTGGTAACTTTGGGGAGCATGCCGGCGGAAATTACCCCTGCCTCTTCTAGTGGCTTTACCTCGCTAATCGCCAAGCTGGAAAGAAGAGTCGAGGGATCTTCTGGATTCCTTAGCAATCCAGGTACGTCTGATAGGTAGACTAGTCTACGAGCCCCAAGAGCCATGGCGACTTGGGATGCTACATTGTCCGCGTTTACATTGTAACAAACGCCTTGGCTATCTGATGCGGTGGACGAGAGAATTGGCATTTTGCCTTCATCCAAAGCCTGGATGATGGGATTGGTATTAACCTGGGTCACCTGGCCGACAAAGCCTAAATCGTTCTTGGATTGAAGTTTTTCACAGGATAATACCCGCTTGCCGGGAAACCTTTGAACTTCGCAGTCATGCGACGATACAAAGTCTGCGACCTCGCGGTTAACTTGTTCATTGAGTACCTTATCTACAGCATCGATGGTTTGCTCATCAGTTACACGGAGCCCGTCGATAAAACGTGCTTGAATACCTCGATTTTTTAATTCCCGGGTAATAGCCTTTCCGCCGCCATGAACTACCACCACTTTTATACCAACAAAATTGAGAAAGACTAAATCTTTGGCCACGCCAGAACGCACTTCCGGGTCAGGGGAGTCCATGAAGCTTCCCCCGTATTTTACCACAAAAATTGAGCCCCTAAATCTTCTAACGTAGGGGAGGGCCTCCATTAAAATCCGGGCCTTTGCCTGACTTTCTTCATATGCCACCATCAGTCTTATTCGCTTTTATTGTAGTTAACATACTCCTCGCTGAGATCATTTGACCACAACACCGCTTTGCCCGGGCCCGAGTTGAGGTGAATCTTGATAACAAAAGATTTTTCGGAAACGATTTCTTTCCACTTATGCTTATTAGAGGGCAGGGGCTTACCTTTTTCCACAGCGGGAACATCGTTGTACCACAGATCAAACTTTTCAAAGTCAATACCGACCCGTGCATAGCCCGCAGCATCGACAATTCTTCCCCAGTTCGGATCAGATCCATACCATGAGGTTTTAACGAGCAGTGAGTTGGCAATACACCTGGCCACAAGGTCGGCGTCTTGATCACTGGAGGCTCCATTCAATTGGAGTTCCACAAATTTGGTGACTTTTTCTCCGTCCGTTACACATTTCCGGGCAAGGCAGGCACAAACCTGATCAACTGCTTCTTGAAATTCAGCAATTGTATCTACAGATTCTTTTTCAATATCTACTCTCGTTGATCCGTTAGCTAAAATAAGTACGCTATCGTTGGTACTCATGTCCCCATCTATAGTCATTCGGTTAAAGGAGTTATTCACTGCCTTATCCAAACACTTTTTGAGAAAGCTAGAGGAGGCAAAGGCATCCGTGGTCAGAAAGGCCAACATGGTAGCCATGTTAGGTTGAATCATACCCGCACCTTTTACTGTTCCTCCAATGGTTACTTTTCCGGAAGAGGTTTTAATTTGTGCAGAGCAAGACTTCGTACGAGTGTCAGAAGTAAGGATTGCTTCCTGAAAAGCCTTGCCTCCATCCAATTCGTCGAGCGTATCCTGGCAAGCTTCAGTGATTCCTGCAGTGACACGACTCATGGGCATCTGCACACCAATTCGACCAGTTGAGCAAACCAAAATTTCTTTGGAGTGTACTTTTAAATGCCTCGCCGTTTCCGATGCCATTTTTGCACAATCCAGGTCTCCCTGTTTACCAGTGCAGGCATTAGCATTTCCACTATTTACGACAACGCCGTGAAAAACCTGTTCCTGTTCATTCAGTAAATCCATGCAATATCGAACGGGGGATGCTTTAATGTCGTTAGTCGTAAATGTACCTGCTGCCGTGCATGCCCGTGGAGAATAAATGATACCAAGATCTAACTTTCCATTATTTTTTCCCATGATATTGGCAGGCACTCCAGAAGCATAAAAACCTTGGGCTTCAGTTATGCCGTCACAGTCCTGATAAAACTTCATGATAATCCGCAATCTTCTTCGTACCCGTTGCACAGGTTCATCGCCTGTACAGCTTGTCCACCTGCTCCTTTAAGAAGGTTATCTTCGGCGGAACAGAGGATGTAACGATTGGTCCTGGAGTCTTCCTGCACGGCCAAGTCGATTCGGTTCGTTCCTACAACCCGTCCAGTTTCAGGTAGGTCTCCATCTTTGAGTATTTGAACGAAAGGTCTGCCGGAATAGGTATCTTCCCAACACTTTGTAATTAAGTTAGCTTGAAGCTCACCCTTGGCCCGTACGGAAATTGTTGAGCAAATTCCCCGGTTCATCGGCCCGAGGTGTGGGTGGAATGATAAAACAATTGTTTTCTGAGCAAACTGACTTAATTGCTCTTCAATTTCAGATAGATGCCGGTGTTTGGGAAGCCCGTAAACTCCTGCACTTTCGTTTCGTTCGCAAAACAGGAGATGCTCGGAAGCATTTTTTCCAGCCCCACTAATTCCACTAATCGAGTTTACGATGATATCACTGGTCTCGATCAATCCCTTTTGTAGTAAGGGTGCAAGGGGAGTGATGATGCTTGTTGGGTAGCAGCCTGGAGATGCGATGAGGTGAGATTCTTCCCATGATAATTTATGGAGTTCAGGAAGACCGTATTGTGCTTTCGGTAACCATTCAGGAGATATGGGTTTCGCACCATAATATTCCTGATAAAGCTTCGGATCATTTAACCTAAAATCCGCAGATAGATCGATTACCTTTTTTCCAGCCTCGACTAAAGGGACTGCATATTCCGCAGCTGTACCATGTGGCAGAGCCAGAAAGAAAAGTTCGACCTCTCCGTTGAGCAAGCTTGCCAGCGAAGGATTAGTAAATTTCAGGGAATGACCAACTTTTCCAACTCTCCTAATTACTTGGGAGACAGACTTTCCAGCGTGTGCCCTTGAAGTAATGGTGCAAAGTTCGATCTTAGGGTGTCGAATAAGCAAGGAGACAAGCTCTTGTCCGGTATATCCGGATGCTCCGATAATACCTGTTTTCATAGTTGTTAAAATTTGGTGAGGAAAATTATAAAAAACAAACCCCTCGGTTGGAGTTCCGAGGGGTTAGGTAAAGGGTGGGTGAGGAAATAAAAATTATCTCTTTGAAAATTGAAACCTTTTACGGGCCCCTGGACGACCGGGTTTTTTGCGTTCGATTTTGCGAGGGTCTCGTCGAAGATGACCTGCTTTTTTGAGGGGAGAACGAAGTTCGCCATCCATCTTTTCAAGGGCTCTTGAAAGTCCGTGGCGAATCGCTCCAGATTGTCCTGTGCCTCCGCCTCCACGAACGATGACGGTGATGTCTAATTCACCAACTTTTTCAACAGAAACTAAAGGTCCGAGAACGGCTTTCTTTTGTTGCTCAGTTGAACAGTAGTCACTGATGTCACGGTTGTTTATAATAAAATCTCCGGAACCCGGACGTATGCGGACTCGAGCAGTGCTAGTTTTACGTCGGCCTGTGGCGGTAAATTCTTCTGTTATGGATTTGGCACTCATATTAATAAATTAGGAAAGGAGAGGGGAGGGTTGTTGGGCTTCATGTTCGTGTTCTTCCCCACGAAAAACTCGTAAACGTGTAAGCATGCCTGAAGAAAGTTTATTTCTAGGTAACATCCCCTTGACCGCATTGGTGATAATAAATTCAGGACGGTTCTCGCGAAAATCAGCAACCGTGCGGTATTTTTCGTTACCCATGTAACCTGAGTAGAACATGTATTGCTTTTGCTCTTCCTTTGATCCGGAGAGTTTGACCTTCTCGGCGTTGATAACCACAACATAATCGCCAGTGTCGACATGCGGGGTATAAGTGGGTTTGTTTCTCCCCCTTAGTGCGTTGGCAATCTGTACAGCCAGACGCCCCAAGATTAGGCCAGAAGCATCAACAATCTTCCAGTCGTGGGTTACAGTTTCCTTTTTAGCCAGGGTAGTCTTCATCAAAAATAAGTGTAAGGATAAGAAAATGAATTAAATCGTGATCTTCGTCAACCGAACAATCGGAAAAATAAATTGGTAGAGGTTAAAATTGACCAGCACCGAGATCACTCAATGTTTGGTCGTAAAATTTACTGCCGTATCCCATTACACGATCAGTATTATCAAAAACAACGGGCATGTATCGTTTCTCAACTTCCTTGTCGGAGAGGGTACTTTCGTTTCCACCTTTGCGAATTTTGTAAAACCATACGCTGCCCCAATCGTATCCTTCTACATAGTTAGCGATTCCAGATAGACTAAAGACCTGTGCTTTGGTCATGCCTACAGAAAGCCCCATCAAGTTTTCGATATTTTTACTTACTGCAGCATCAGCATCAGCAAAAGGATTTCCTCCACTGCGACCAAGTCCTCCTGAGCTTTTAAAACAACCAACCAAGGTAATGAGGCAACTAAGTGTGCCAAATATCAAAAATTTGCTAAAGTTCCTCATCATGGTTAAGTTGTTTACCTCATCCCGTATGTTTGGGGCAATCTCAATTTACACGGCTCTGATTGTGCCCAAAGAGTATTATACAGTGGTAAGTTTTTCTAGGGCTTGATAACTGCGTGCTATCATCTCCCGAGGATCATCCAAAAGATTGGCAGAAGCCAAAGCATTGTCCAGAAGTTGATTCGCTACCAGCAGGGCTGTCGGCTCATCTTTTTCCATGAGTTTGAATAACCCGTGGATAATCGCATGACTAGGATTAATCTGAAATTTTACTTTGCTAGCAGGCATTTCGCCTTCTGGGCCTTGCATCATTTTCATGATTCGGCGGGCAGACGCACCTCCCATCCCATCTTCTCCAACAACGCAAACAGGGCTGTTGATCAATCGTTCGCCAGTTTCTACTTCGGATACTCGGTCTTCCAAGGATTGCTTGATCCACTTGGATAGCTTTTTGACCGCTTTACCATCTAAGGATTCACCTGTTGGTTCTTGATCTAATTTGTCTAGTTTTAATTCATCTGAATCGGCAGAAATAATTTTCTTTTCCTTGAATTCACGCAGGGATTGCATGACATACTCGTCAACCGGTTCGGTCAGAAGGAGAACCTCATATCCGCGTGCTTGCAGGGCTTCGAGGTAGGGACCTGATTCAATTGCCTTACGGTTTTTTCCATAAAGAAACAAAATGTCTTTTTGATCCGCAGCCATACGATCAATGTAGGCTTCCAAGCCGGTAAGTTTACCGTCCTCAGCTGCCGTGGATTCGAAACGCAATAACTTGGCCAAATCATCCTTGTAGGTAAAGTCAGTAGCCACACCTTCTTTAAGTAATGCCCCATATTCTTTCCAAAACTCCAAAAATGTGTCCTCTTCTTTCTTCGCTTGTTCATTAAGAAATCGAAGGAATCTTTTGGTCAAAACTTGTCCTAGTTTCTTGAGCAACTCGCTATCCTGCATCGTTTCTCTGGAAACGTTCAGAGGAATGTCGGAACTATCAACTACACCCCGTAAAAACCTTAGCCATTCGGGGAATAGGCTTTTAGGTTCCGCATCAATCAAGACTTTTCTGCAGTGTAAAGCCACCTTGTTTTCGCTCCTGAACATACCCATTTTTTCCATATTTCGTTTGGGTACGAAAAGAAGGGAGTTGATTTCCAAGGGTGCATCAGCACTAAAGTGCAAGCGCATCAGTGGCGAATCATGGTCATTGGCCTGAAATTTGTAAAACTCTTCGTACTCTTCGTCCTTAATCTCGGACTTGGAGCGTAACCAAATGGCATCCACAGTATTGACCTTCTCACCATTTACCGAAACAGGAAACTGGACGAATGCAGAGTATTTTTTAACAATATCTTTGATTCGATCCTCTTTCGAAAACTCTTCAAACTCGTCCTTTAGTTGAATGACGACCTTGGTTCCCCGGCGCTGTCCATCGGTTTTATCAATTGAATATCCACCACTACCATCGCTTTCCCAGCACAATCCTTCACCCTCTTTTTGCCAGGTGCGAGTGTAAGCCTTTACTGAGTCTGACACCATGAATACACTGTAAAATCCAACTCCAAACTTTCCAATCAAGGACTCATTCTTTTCTCCTTCGCTCTGCAAAGCATTCAGGAATTCCTTCGATCCGGAATGGGCAATGGTACCCAGATTTTTAGTTAATTCTTCTTCCGTCATCCCGATTCCAAAATCTTGAATAATCAACTGTTTTGCTGAATCGTCAGTACTCAGGTTGATTTCGAGTTCTAAATTGTCGTCAAGAATATCTTTCTCCGTAAGTTGAGTACGACGTAATTTTTCGAGCGCGTCGGATGCGTTAGAGATTAATTCGCGAACAAAGATTTCCTTATCTTTGTAGAGCGAGTTTACAACAATATCGAGAACCTGCTTGGTCTCGGCTTTGAATTCATGAGTGGTTGCTTGTGTCATGGTAAAAAAGGATTGATTATGGATTATTTAGGGAGGGGCTTCAAGGAATTATCAAAGAAGTAGAAGTTTATGATATATTATTTTTTGATTTTTTAAGTTTTTTTCGGAAATGTTCATATGCTTGGTTGATTTCCTTAGCTTTTTTTTCGGCTACTTCCCGAATCTCAAACCCAAGAGCCGAAACTTTGTCCGGGTGATACTGAGCAATAGCAATACGGTAAGTTGCCTTAACTTTTGTGAAATCTTGAATCGCACCCTTCTCCAAACCAAGGACTTCAGCCATTTCCAAATCTTCTACTTCAGGAAAGAATGCTTTTTTTGCCTCCTTGGTTTTACCTGAATTGTTTTCTTCGGGTTGGCTATCTTCTTCAGTTTTGGTCTCCATTTCCTCTTCTTCCTCTGGAACAAAGTTTTCAGATTTTTGCGGCCCCTCGTTTTTTGGACGCATTTTTTGGTAATTTTCGGAACCCACCGACCCAGCACCTTGATTCTCTTTTGTCACTTTATTGTTTTCAGGTTGGATGCCTAGAAAAAAGTCGAACCGCCAAAGCATCCACCAGCAGGAACAGAAAATTACAGCCCACGAGATCTTGGCCAGTCCATTGGTTATTCCATTGGGTGCCCACCCGGTTAAGTTTCTCCAGCCCGACCAATCGTGATAATGGGCAAAAAGAGAAGTGCTGAAATAGTGGGCGGTTAGGTAAGACAGTCCAAGTGCGAGTACTCCGCCGTACAAAGCCGTACTTGTCCAAGATTTTGCAAACATCAAAATGTTAATGGGGGTATCTGACCAGAGCAGGTTTTGTAAATATAAAGAATTAATCCACCAAGAATGATGTAGATCCATCTCTTCGGTGTTTTTTTTTCTTTCATCAAGGGTAAGATTCTAATGAATGCTAGGCGGAAGTGGTGGTAGGGGTCGGATTCGAACCGACGAACGCCGAAGCGGGCGGATTTACAGTCCGCATCCTTTAGCCACTTGGATACCCTACCTTTAAAAGAAAGATGCATTATGAATCCGCTGGCCAAACTGGCAAGACGATAGTCGCATATAATCAGATTTACATCCTTGCTTGCTCAAATTTACTTCAACAGTTTTACTTAATTGAATGTGTCCTTTTACAGGAAAAACCGTAGTGGGGTTAACCGGAGGAATCGCCTGTGGAAAAACCTCTGCACTGAAAAGGTTTAATAAATTGGGGTGGGCTGTGGTCTCTGCTGATTCTCTCGTTGCCGAAATTTTGGCAACCAACTCCGAAGTTAAAAAAAATATTCGCCAACGATGGGGTGGACTGGGATTTGATTCTTTCGGAAATATTGACAAACCAGCCATTGGTCGAATAGTGTTTGAAAAGGATTCAGAAAGAAAGTGGATCGAGAACCTACTTCATCCTATTGTTCGTTCCTTATGGACCTCTTTCATTCAATCTTGTTCTTCTGAAAAGTGCCTAGTTGAACTACCTCTTTTGTTCGAAAACAGTTTACACACTCAATTTACCTGCGTCGTTACCATGTATGCATCAAATAGCACAATCTACCAGAGATTGTTCCAGCGAGGACTCTCCCTTGAAGAGGCAAACGCTCGAATATCTTCTCAGTTGCCATTAGTACAGAAGGTAAATCGAGCCGATTTTGTCTTGTGGGGTGGTGGAACCAACGATTTTTTAAATCGGCAGGTAGATGCCCTTGCTCCCACCATTTTTTAATGTTTTTTCCATCTACTTAAATTATCCAATGCCTGTTAAAAAAAGCACCCGTTCGTCCAAGCCGAAAGCCTCTTCAGAAAATGCTGAGGAACCGACTGTGGATTCTAAAAAAAAGAGTAAGAAAGCACCTGCGGACTCCCCAATTGTTCCAGTTGAACGACCAGAATCTGATGCTCCTGAAGGTCAACTCTTTTTCAGTACTGATGGCAGTGAGAGCGAAGAAGAAAGACCTCGACCTGTGGAAGAGAACGAAGTGAAAAGTTCTGAAGAAAAGTCGCCCGACCAATCAATACCTGCAAAGCAAGAGAAAGTAGACGGCGGGGGAGAGGGAAATCCTGTTCCACCCAAGGGGAACTCGAATCCCCCAGGGCAGGGTCGGGGCAAACCGAACCACCCTAACCATCCTAGGCAACCGGGGCATTCTCATTCACCCCCTGGTCAAAAAAAGCTAACCTGGCAGGAAAAAAAGAAACTTCGAAAGAAACCCAAGTTTAAAAAGCCTCAAAGACTGCCCTACGAAGAAACAGAGGCAAAACCTTTGCAGATAGGTCAACTTCTCGATTCTGAGGCATTAAAAACAGACGAAGAAATTGCCAAAATTCTTCAACCTTTACTGGAATCGGGCAAGGATTGTCTGAACTTAGACGAATATCTTTCTTTAAACCTTACAGAGTTAACAGAAAAAATCTCAAAGCTATCTATCGAAGAAGATCTCCCTGCTGCACCTTTGCGTGAGGAGTTAGTTGATGCTCTTTTGGCTTTCTGTCTCAAAAGCGAAACTCCGGTGTCTCTTACAGGCATTGTCCAGATAATGGAAGATGGACATGGCTTTATCCTTCAACAAAAAGAAAACTACCGTCTAAAGTCCCAATCTGCTTTTATTCCAGACCTTTTGGTTCGTAGCAATGGATTAAAGACTGGTCATTTTGTGAAAAGTTTAATTCGGGCAAAAATGGAAGAGTCCTCCTGCCCGATTGTTTTACAAGTAGACGAAGTTATGGGAGTTTCTCCTGAGGAAGCTACGCGTGTAACTCCTTTTACCGAGCTTACGCCTTACTATCCCCTGAAACGTATGTATCTTGAAACCCATCACGAGGTAGAGTGGGACAATGTCGCGATGAGGGTAGTCGACTTAGTATCTCCCGTAGGTTTTGGGCAGCGAGGGCTGATCGTGGCCCCTCCAAGAACGGGAAAGACAATTTTACAGCAAGCAATTGCACGGGCTTTACGACAAAACAATCCTGAGGCTCACTTAATTGTACTTCTCGTGGATGAACGCCCGGAAGAAGTTACCGATTTTCGTAGACAGGTACCCGATGCCGAGGTGATTGCATCCACTTTTGATGAAAGTGCTGAGAGCCATGTACATGCTGCGGAAATTGTGATCGAAAAAGCCCGCCGCATGGTCGAACACAATCAACATGTTGTCATTCTGCTTGATTCCATTACCCGAATGGCCCGAGCCTACAATGCCACTATGCCCAACAGTGGGAAAATCCTTAGTGGTGGGGTGGAGGCGACCGCCTTGCAACGCCCTAAACGTTTCTTTGGATCTGCCCGTAATATAGAGGGTGGGGGAAGTTTAACAATTTTGGGCACAGCTCTGGTTGAAACTGGGAGTAAAATGGACGAAGTAATCTTTGAGGAATTTAAAGGTACCGGAAATATGGAACTCCACTTGGACCGCGAGCTTTCCAATAAGAGAATTTTTCCAGCTCTCGACTTTGAAAAAAGTGGTACTCGCAAGGAGGAATTACTCTACCACAAAGACGAATTAAACAAAATTTATGCCCTTCGACGGTCGATGAAAGGAGTGCCTCCTGCTGAAGCGATGGAGATGTTTATCCAAAGGGTAAAGAAGACAAAAAATAATCCGGAATTTCTGATGGGATTGGGTAGGTAACCTTTTTCAGACCTTCCAAACTTTTGAACGAATGAATGCAACGGAAGAATTTTTGACCGAAGCTTTCAAGGAACAAGGTTTAGCCAGCCAGGAGTTGATCGATCAGGTACTGGCAGAGGTAAAAGCCCAGGAGCCTGGTGAAACCTCTGGTGATGAAGGTCTGGATTTCATGAATTTATTACTTGGTAAGTTGGAGCTTTCCAAGGAAGAGGTAGTAAATTTCCTTGGCTCCGAGTTGGATATGGAGGTTGTAGACATGGCAGGGGTAAGTCTGACGCCTGAAATTATTGGCTTGTTGAATTCCGAGCATGCCCGATTCTATGAGGCCATTCCTTTGGGGACAGACGGAGCCTCTATTGATGTTGTATTAGGCAACCCTCTTGACCAAGACGGTATTGATAACCTCGGTCACTTGTTTGGAAAACCGGTTAATCCTCGGGTCGCTTATCGGGCAGATGTAATCGAATCAATCAATCAGCTTTACGGTTTGAACGAGAAGGAAAAGGAGAAGGATTTCCTCGAAGGGTTGGGTGGCGGAGATATTCAAATTGAGGACAATGTCCGCCCGGAAGATGTAAGTGAAGAAGATGCCCCTATAATTAAATTTGTCCATTCTGTCATTAAGGATGCTTTAGAGAAACGGGCATCTGACATTCATATGGAACCCTTGGAGAAAAAATTTCGCATCCGTTTTCGCATAGATGGGAAATTGATTGAGCAGCAGGATCCTCCCAAGCGTCTTCAGCCTTCAATTCTATCCCGAACCAAGCTAATGGCCAATGTCAGCCTGGCCGAGAAGCGTGTACCTCTAGACGGGCGAATCAATGTAAAAGTCGGCGAAAAGGTAATTGATCTGCGCGTTTCCACGCTACCCACTGTGCATGGAGAGAGCATAGTTATGCGGATTCTGGATAAAGAAAGCCTGAGCTTAGGGCTTCCCCAGTTGGGTTTCTTTTCGGATGACCAGACAATCTTCGAACAGGTTATTAATTTACCAGATGGAATTTTCCTCGTTACCGGGCCCACTGGCTCGGGAAAGTCGACTACTTTGTACTCCGCACTTAATGCCATTAACAAACCCGACCGAAAAATTATTACGGTGGAAGATCCAGTTGAATATGAAGTCCCTGGTATCAACCAAGTACAGGTCCGTGCGGAAGTGGGGATGACCTTTTCAGCAGCTCTTCGGGCAATGCTTCGACAAGCTCCCAATATTGTTATGGTCGGGGAAATTCGGGATTTGGAAACAGCGGAGATCGCAATCAATGCGTCATTAACTGGACACATGGTTTTCAGTACCCTTCATACCAACGATGCTCCGAGTGCGGTTTCCCGATTGGTTGATATGGGAGTGAAGCCATTTCTCGTGTCTGCCTCACTGCGGGCCGCTCTTGCCCAACGACTGGTGCGTGCTATTTGTCAAAACTGCAAAGGTCCTTACGAGCCCAATTCTGCAGAATTGGCGGTCTTAGGAATTAATGAAGAACAAGCAGCAGGAGCCACTTTTATGAAGGGTGCAGGTTGTCCAAAATGCGGAGAAAAAGGGTACCGGGGAAGAAAAGGAGTATTTGAGATTTTTGTGGTAAATTCAGAGATCGAGGAGATGATTTATAACAATGTGAGCATTGTTGAATTGCGCAATAAGGCCAGGGAGATGGGGATGCGTTCGATGCGTAACGATGGATTCCGAAAGGTCTTGGCTGGTGTCACTACTTTGGATGAGGTCTTGATGGTAACGACCGAAGAGGAATAAGTAGATATGCTATACCTCGATAATAATGCTGAAATTCGCGACCTCTTTCGCGAAGTCGATGGAGTCTCTCAACATGGTCTGGATGAACTCTTCGATCAAGATGTAGTCGAAGGGAAGCGTTCTTTTGCAGATGCCATAATAGAAGCAGGAATTATTCGCCGGGAAGATTTGTTTGCCTTAATTTCCCAGTACCTTGGGTATGAATTGCAGGCTGGCGAACCTGGCGAGGTTGAGTCCGATGTGCTGTCAGTTCTCCCTCAGGAAACGGCCCGACAATACGGCGTGGTTCCGCTATATCTTTCTGACCAAGGTATTCACCTTCTCGCGCTCGATCCATTTAATGCATCCATTATTGATGATCTCACTTTTGCTCTAAATCTTGAGGTTTTGATCGTTGTTTGCGATCCCGTCATGGTTGCCGAGCTGATTAATCGGTATTATGGAGCAGATCAGGCATCGATGGATAATCTGTTGGCCGATACCGGCCTCGACAAATTTGCAAACTTGGACGATTCCAAGGAAGGAGATCTGGTGGATGCAGCCAATGAGACTCCAATTATCCGTTTTGTTAATCTAGTTATTCAGCAAGCCATTCGGGCTCAGGCTTCCGATATACACTTTGAACCTTTCGAGGATGAATTTCGTATCCGTTACCGAGTTGACGGTGCTCTCTACGAGATGTCTCCTCCCCCTAAGAGTTTGTCCCTGCCAGTTATCTCCCGCATTAAAGTGATTTCCGAATTGAACATTGCTGAGCATCGTATCCCCCAAGATGGTAGGATTAAGATGACGATTGAGGGGCGGGCCGTTGATTTGCGGGTATCTACCTTGCCAACTCAATTTGGAGAAAGTGTGGTACTTCGTGTTTTGGATAAATCCGCGGTTAATCTGGACCTTGATAATTTAGGCCTTCCCGAAAATGTAAAATCAGGAATTCGCGGGGCGGTGCGCCGTCCAAATGGTATCTTTATAGTCACTGGACCTACTGGGTCAGGCAAGACAACTACTCTATACAGTGCCTTGCGTGAAGTTAATGAAATTGAAACCAAAATTCTCACTGCAGAAGACCCGGTAGAATATGAGATCGAGGGAATTATGCAGGTTCCCGTCAACCACCAGGTCGGCCTCGATTTTGCCCGTGCTTTACGAGCTTTTCTCCGGCAAGACCCCGATAAAATCATGGTCGGAGAAATTCGAGATATTGAAACTGCCCGGATTGCAGTTCAGGCCTCGTTGACTGGGCATGTCGTTCTCAGCACCCTTCATACCAATGACGCCCCAGGTGCAATTACCCGTCTGATCGATATGGGGCTTGAACCCTTTCTTCTTTCGGCGTCCCTTGAGTTTATTCTCGCCCAGCGTCTAGTCCGCAGAATTTGTTCAAGTTGTAAGCAAGAATTTGATCCTAAAAATGAAATGTTACAAAACCTCGGACTTATTCGCAAGGATTTGGGAGATAGGAAGTTTTACTTTGGATCTGGATGTGATGATTGTAGCAATGGAGGATACCGTGGCAGAACCGGTCTGTTTGAGATGATCAAGGTTGGAGATAGCTTTCGTGAATTGATCAATTCTGGAGCCGCGACTCTAGTGTTAAAACAACAAGCGATCGAACAGGGCATGCGTACCTTGCGGGAAGATGGATTACGATCCATCTTAGATGGTGAAACTACAGTAGAGGAAGTCTTGAAATATACCTAATTTCTGATCACAGTAATTTTATAGATGGCAATTTTTGAATATGTAGCAACTGATGCGACTGGAAATTCGGTCGAAGGAACTTTTGAGGCTAGTGACGATCAAGACGCCCGCAATATTCTTGCTCAGTACAACCTGACCCCGACGAGTTTATCTCAGCAGGGGGCTGCACCCGCTCCCACACCCACACCCATTGCGGTCACCCCTGCTATGGACCTTACTGGAAGTAATTCTTCTGCATCCACTGCTGGGGCTAAAATAGCCAAGAAATCGAGCAAAGTTAAAAAGAAGAAAAAAGGAGGCCTCCTGGATATTGAAATTGGGGGAGGTCCAAACAACGAGGATATCTCAGTTTTTACTCGTCAAATGTCCACGCTAATTCAGGCCGGTCTTCCACTTTTGCGCAGTTTGGAAGTTATGATTAAGCAGCAGGAAAAAAAACCAAAATTTAAGAAAATGCTCGAATCTGTTGCCGAAAAAGTATCTTCGGGTGGCACGTTATCTGACGGTTTGGCAATGTATCCAAAAACTTTTGATAAATTGTATGTTAATATGGTCAGGGCAGGGGAGGCGGGAGGCGTGCTTGATCTTGTGCTCACTAGGCTTGCTCAATTTCAGGAGAAATCCATTCGGACGATTAAAAAAGTAAAGTCCGCTATGATCTATCCGAGTGTGATCATGTTTGTGGCTGTGGGGATTGTTACTTTGCTCATGATGGTGGTGGTTCCACAGTTCGAATCGATTTTCGAACAAATGCTCAGAGGTGCTCCTCTTCCTGGCCCAACTCAAATTGTGGTTGATATTAGTGATTTATTTTCCTCCAATCCCATTCTGGTGCTGGGAGGAATGGCCGGTTCGATCATGGGGGTTGTTTTGCTCAAAAAAACAAAGCAGGGCTCAAAGGGTTTTGACTGGCTTGGTTTGCATGTGCCTGTGGTTCGAGATGTGGTAAGTAAATCCAATGTTTCTCGAATTACCCGTACCTTTGGTACGCTTCTTAGTAGTGGCGTTCCAATTTTACAGGCGTTGCAAATTACTGGTGATACCCTGACTAATTTTTTCTTTGTAAAAGCCATGACCAACATTCACAACGCGGTAAGAGATGGTGAATCCATGGCTGTACAGATGAATAGGGAGCCAGTCTTTCCTACCATGGTTACTAGTATGGTGGAGATTGGTGAAGAGACTGGAGAATTACCAGACATGCTCACCCGGATAGCCGATAATTTTGATGAGGATGTTGACAACGCGGTGGCCGGAGTAACCTCGCTAATCGAACCGGTTATGATCGTTTTCCTCGCAGTTGTTGTCGGGTTTATTGTGATCGCACTGTTTTTGCCCATCGTCTCGATTATCGAGAACCTCGGATAGGGTCATTCTTTCTGCTGCTTGATCCAGGCTTCGGCCTTCGTTGGATCTGTTTGAAGCCATACATCTAATGCCCGCTCAAGAGCTTCTTTACGCAAGGTTGGATCAGATATGGATTGAGCCCATCCAGCTGCTCCCTCGGGGTTTTTTCCCTGAATTCGAGAGACAAAACTTGCAATGGCTGGATCAAGCTGTGGGGAGAGAGGTTGGGTATTTAGCCATTCAGCCGTAGCCACTGGGTCTGTCAGTGCCCACCTTCCTGACAATTCAGCCATTGCATGCATTTTTCTTTCTGGGTTAGTCAAATTATTTGTCCACTCTGCAGCCGCCTGAGGGTCCTTTCCTGTCCACTGGGCAATAAGGTTTTCTGTTACCCGATCTGCCCCTGGTTCGGGTGCCATCGATTTTGCCCAGTTTGCGGTAGCTTCTAAATCTTGCCGAGAAAGCTTGGCACCTATCTGTCCAAGCACAGTTTCCCGCATTCTCGGATCGTCACTCGGGTAATTTTGGGCCCATTGAATTGCCTTTTGAGGATTCTGCTTAGCAAATTTTTCGGCGAGCAAGCTAGATGCCTGCCAACGGGCAGTTCCGGTTGGCAAACTAAGGAATAAACGATTGGCCGCGTCCAAATCAGTTTCCATCAAGCCTTTCACAATACCAACCAATAAGGGGTTATCTCCTTTTTTCTGCCCGGAATGATTTGCTTGAGCCCATGCAATGGCGGCTTTCTCATCCCTTACCGCCCATCCAGCAAGGGCTTCTGAGATACCAAATCTTTTCTCACTCTTGGCATTCAACGAGTTTGATGCATAGGAAAGGGCACCTTCGGGGTCAAAATTTACCCAACTGCGCATAAGTAACTTCATTTCCAAATGCCTCCCGTAACCCTCGGGTAATTCCTCAAAGGCTTTAACCACCTGCTTGAC